>JALYHV010000449.1 GCA_030776205.1 Myxococcota bacterium
GGATGGAGACGGCTGGACTCGTGATCCGGAACAAGCACCCCACCGACGGACGCCTCGTCGCGGTCCACCTCACAGCGACGGGCGCTCGGCTACGTTCGGTACTGCCGCGCGTCCTACGGGAAGTGGAGGAGAAGGCGCTGTCGAATTTTTCGAGGGCCGATCGAGCCCGACTCCTGGCCTTGCTTGAGCGACTCGGCGCGAGCCTCAGCGGCTAGACCAGGGCTAACGCTTGACACCAGGTAGCCGGGCATTAACATCGATAGCCAGCTATCGATAGCGGCTGGACTGGACTCTTGCTCGAAGCTGGTGCCTAGCGCGCACCATCTACCTCGGAGAATGAGGCATGCATCACAAACGCGTCGCTCTGGTCACCGGTGCCAATCGGGGAATCGGCCTGCAAATCGCTAAGGACCTAGCCGGAAAGGACCTCACCGTACTGGTCGGTTCCCGCGACTTTGCGCGGGGCACGCAGGCGGCAAAAACGATCATGGGCGATGCCCGCGCCCTCCAGCTCGACGTGACGGATCGGGCTTCAATCGCGGCGGCGGCGGAGCGCATTCGCAATGAGGTTGGCCGCCTCGATGTGCTCGTCAACAACGCGGCGATCTCGAATACGAGGAAAGAGCAGCTCGGCCTGTCCCTCCAGGAATATGCGAAGATATCCCTCCCGAGCAATGCGTCGCTCGATGAAGTCCGCGCGGTCTGGGAGACTAACGTGTTCGGTGTCCTCGCCGTTTACCAAGCGATGCTGCCGCTGCTGCGCGAGGCGCCCGTAGCCAGCATCGTCAACGTTTCGAGCGGCGTGGGCTCGCTGACGAGGAACGCCGACCCAACCTACCCGTACCGGCCCTTCTTCGGGCCCGTATATCCCGCTTCCAAGGCCGCCCTCAACGCCATGACGCTCGCGATGGCCATCGAGCTCGAGGCGACGAAAATCAAGGTCAATGCAGTCTCGCCAGGCTTCACGAAGACGGCTCTCAACGGTTACGAGGGCACGGAGACAGTGGAGGAGGGGGCCGCCGAGGCGGTGCGCGTTGCCCTACTCGGGCCGGACGGTCCGACAGGCACGTTCACGCACGCAAGACTCGGAAGCCTTACCTGGTGACGGGATCGAGTCTCACTCACTCCAGGTCGCTCGCGCCCGGTGGCCCATGAGCCTCGAAAAACGCGGTCTGGCGCGGCCCCATGAGCCTGCAGAATCTCCCTGCGAAAAACGGCACCCGTTCGGCCTCCCGCCGTTAGTGACGATCTTATCGGGGGACATACGTCTGCCTCGAGGAGACGGACGGACGATGGCAACGCGCGACCGGTGGCGTGAGCACGTCGAGCAGTGGACATTGAGCGGGCTGAAGGCCGCAGAGTATGGCAACCGCGTCGGGGTAAATCCTCGGACACTTACTTATTGCAAGTGGCGCTTGGGTCGGGGGGCGGCGTGGACGGTGCCCGAGCTCGCGAGGCTGTATGCCGCCGCTGCGAAAGAAAATCCGGCGTTCGTCCCCATCATCGAGTTCTTACTCAACACCGGGTGCCGGAAGGGCGAGGCCATCGCTGCGGAGTGGAAAGTGGCTCGACGATGGCCGTCGTCTGCTCTCGCTCCCCATCACGGATTCTGGCGCCCGAAGAGCCGTAAGTCCCACGAGGTGCCCGTGGGCGACGCGCTCGTCCGCAGGTCGGCCAAGCTCCCGCGGACGTCCCGGTACATGTTCCCGAACTTCCACGGCGAGCGTTTCGCGGAGTTCCCTAACAAGCGCTTCGCCGCAGTCGTCGATGCGACCGGCCTGACGGGAGGCCTCCACACGTGCCGGCACACCTACGCGAGCCACTTTCTGCGCGCCGTGCCGGACCTGTTCGAGCTCGCGCACGTGCTAGGCCACTCGCACGTCCGCATCACCGAGCTTTACACCTACCGTTTGCCGGGGCATTTGGAGCGCTCGAGAAACGCCGTGAACCTCCCCGCCTTCCCCGAAAACTCCCCGGATCGTGGACATCTCGTCGACGCGCAATACGTAACTGACTGAAATCATTGAAGGCGCCACTAGCTCAGTTGGATTGCGGGGGTCGGATTCCCCGGTGTTTTTGAGCCTGAAAAGGCCAGTAAAAGCCGGTTCGGCTGGTCAACGCCGATAAAACTCTGGCGGAAGTCTGGCGGCAAATCATCTCGGCATCTGCGGCCCGGTCACACCAGGATGTGCCACCGGCCCCCGCGGCCCGGCCCCCAGACATACCAGGCGTATTCCGTCGCATCGACTTTACCCCCAGTGAACGATGGCCTTCGCGGAATGACGTAGATATCGCTGGGATGCTCGCGGTGGAACGCGGCCCTCTTCAAGCTCCCAAGCCAGTTCAGTCTGAGTAAGAAGGCCACCTCGCCCCGGGCCTCCGATAGCGCACGGACGACGAAGGCCATCGCGTGCCGGTACGGGGGATTGGCGACGATGATGTCCGCCGCCGGCCAGGCCAGGCTAAGCGCGTCCCCGGCGGTGACCTCATGGCCCTTCCCTCGCGCCAGGCTGGCCCGTGCGGCGTCCAGCTCGATGCCGAGCGTTGACCCGCCCCTTGGCCACGTCGAGAATCGCGCCCGCACCGCACGACGGGTCAAGGACCGATCCCGCCCCGAGATGCGCCAGGATCGCGCGGGTGCACTCCGCGGGGGTGACGTAATGGTCGTCGGGGTCGCGGACGTCGCTGCGGCCGGTGGCGCTCACGATCGTCGGGGTTTCTTGGCTTCGCCCTCGATGACTTCCAGGCCACGGGCGAAGATGATCCGAACAAGGTCGCTGCGCGTGAGGTGCATCCCCGCTTGGCCGTGCGTGATGTGATCCCGCAACGACTCGGCGCGTTCTAGCCAGCTTTCCGGCAGGCGTAGGGCCACCGGCGCGGTGATCTCGGGGGGCTTGGGTCGAGGCATCTGCGGTAGCGTAGCAGTCTGCCGCGTGATGTCACTGTCAAAGTTATTTAGACA
>JALYHV010000450.1 GCA_030776205.1 Myxococcota bacterium
CGATGTGGTTCAAGTGGGCGCAGAAGGATCCGCTGGCGCGAGAGGCATTCGAGAGCCAGCTCGCGTACATGAAGAACCCGTCCGTGGCGTACATAACCGACGAGATGCTTGTGGACGTGACGGGCAAGGCGCTCTCTACGCTCTAATCGCCATCGCTCCCGTGGCAGCCGCGCGGGCGGCGTGCGCGGGTCACTTTTTCATGGTGTGGCAATCGAAGCAGCCGAAGCCCTGCTTGGTTTTCGGATCATAGGGCTGCTCGCCGAGCAGCGCGGCCATTTGCGGCTCGACCTGCTTCATCATGAACTCAAACATTTTGGGATTCCGCTTTTGGTCGCCCTTCATCCCGTCGGAAACGTCCAGCTTGGGAAGTTCCGGATTCGGCATTTTGAAGGTGCCGCTCTTCGCTGCGCTGCCATGACAAAGGACGCACTTCGGCTCAGCGTAGTTCTTGGAATCGAAGTCGTGAAAGAGGCTACCCATTTTCGGGAGCACGGCGGTCTTCATGTACATGAGCTTCTGCTCACGCGACCATTTGTCCCACTCGCCAGGGCCGGGCGGAGCCGGAGTAGCGCTTGCGACGGGCGCCGAACTCGTCGACGGCGCGACCGTGGCCGGCGGTGCCGCGCTCGCCGCTGAAGAAGGGGCGGTCGCCGACACTGCGCCGCTGGGCTGTGCAGGCTGCGTTTGCCCACCGCCGCAGCCGGCGACGACGTATAACATGCCGGCGGTGAGGAGATTGGTGAGGGTTCGGTCCTTCATGCGCACTGACGAGATGCCACAGAGAAGCACTCAGTGGCAAGAGCTCGTCGTGCTGGCGCCGCGGATGCAGTACTCTGATACGCGTGCGCGGGGACCAACCCAGACGGTTCTGCATCCGGTTCGACGCATGGTACGAACCGTTGTCGTCATTGTTGTTGTTGCCGCCCGAATCAGCGTTCGTAGAAATCCGGGACGACGAGGTTCTCGTTCGAATGGGGTGGGCATTTCGCACGAGCTTTCTTCGTTCGACCGTCGCCTCGGCCTCACGAACTGAGCGATTCGTCGCGAGCCGCGGCGTTCACGGCTGGGCGGGGCGATGGCTCGTCAACGGGTCGGCCGCCGGTCTGGTCGCCATCCGACTGGCTCCTACGCAGGAAGCCCATGTGATGGGCGTCGGCGTTTCGTTACGTGAGCTCATCGTCAGCGTGGATGAGCCCGAGGCGCTTGCGGCCGCAGTGTCGGGGTACGCGAGCTGAGCGTGTCGGCCGCGAGTTTTCATTCCGCCGCTCGGTGACCCGCCCAACTCTTCGCGAGAGGCGCTTCGTCGAGCCACCGGGCGAGGTCCGCCAGGGCCCGCGTGCCCATGGCCTCGTAGCGCTCGCGCTTCTTCAAGGCTCGATCGCCCACTGGAGGCAGCCATGCCCAGGTCACATTGGACGGCTGATAGTCGGCCACGTCCCGGCCAAGGTGCGTGAGCACGCCACCTAGCGCCGTGGTCGGCGGGGGCGGAGCGACGGCGTAACCCCGGAGCGATTGAGCGAGCATCACCGCGCAAACGAAGCCGCAGGCACAGCTTTCAACGTACCCCTCCACCCCCGCGATTTGCCCCGCGAGAAAAACCCCCGGCCTCGCCTGCAGCTGCATTCTCTCGTCGAGCGCTCGGGGCGCATCGACGAACGTGTTTCGGTGCACGCTGCCGAAGCGCAGGAATTCCGCGCTCTCGAGTCCAGCAATCGTGCGAAAGACGCGCGACTGCTCGGGCCAGGTCATGCGCGTCTGGAAGCCGACCAGGTTGTACGCAGTCGCCGCGGCGTCTTCGGGGCGAAGCTGCACGACCGCGAACGGCCTCTGCCGAGTCCGAGGATCGATGAGGCCGACCGGCTTCATCGGTCCGAAAGAGAGGGTCTTCTCACCGCGCGCTGCCATGACCTCTACCGGCAGACAGCCCTCGAAGTAACGCACTTCCTCGAAGCTCCGCGGCTCCACCTTGAGCGCGCGAACGAGCTCCGCCACAAAAGCGCGGTACGCAACCTCATCGAACGGGCAATTGACGTACGCCTCGTCGTCCCCGGGGCCGACACCCTTCCCGTACCGAGACTGCTTGAAGACCTTGGACCAATCGATGGACTCCGCGCTCACAATCGGCGCAATCGCGTCGTAGTACGCGAGCTGTTCGCGGCCGACCACAAGGGCGAGATCGGCCGCCAGGGCGTCCCCCGTGAGCGGGCCCGTGGCAATGACGACCGGCGCGTCGGCCGAAGCGGGAGGAATCGAGTCGACTACCGCAACCTCCAGGCGAACGCGCGGATGGGCCCGGAGACGCGCCGTTACCGCCGCCGAAAAGGCGTCGCGCTCGACGGCGAGCGCCCCGCCGGCCGGGACGCGCGTAGCGTCGGCACATGCGAGAATCAGCGAACCGGCGCGGCGAAGTTCCTCTTTGAGCAACCCGACGGCGTTCGTCAGCGCGGCTCCGCGCATGGAGTTCGAGCACACGAGCTCACAGAAGGAGTCTGTGGTCTGCGCGGGCGTCCGTGCGAGCGGCTTCTGTTCCAGCAGACGCACGTCGATGCCGCGCTCGGCGAGCTGCCATGCGGCCTCGCACCCGGCAAGGCCGGCACCGATGACGACGGCAGACGGCATGGTGCGGGTTCGTAGCACGGCCGCGCTGCCCCAGCAGCCGACACGGGGGTGGGGGCTAGGCGCGCTCGACGACGACGACGCCCTTTACCTTTTGGAGCGCCTTCATGACGTTCTTGAGCTGCTGCAGGTCCTGGCAAACGAAGGAGAACAGATTTACCGCGCGCCCGTCGTCGCTTGCGCGGCAGTTCGCCTCGCTGATGTTGATGCCCTGCCCCATGAACGTTTGGCCCACGTTCGCCAAGATCCCGGGCTGGTTCGCCGTGACGACGCGAAGCTGCACGCTCCGATTGATGCGCACCTTGCTGTCCCAGGTGATTTCGACGCGGCGCTCGGGGTCGGTGTCGAACGCCTTCGGGCACCCGCGGCGATGGATCGTGACGCCGCGACCGCGTGTGATGAACCCCAAGATGTCGTCACCAGGCAGCGGATTGCAGCACTTCGCGTAGCGCACCAGGACGTCGTCAATACCGTTGATTCGAATCGCCCCTTCGTCACGCTTGATGACCTTTCGTACCAGCCCGGCCAGACGTCCCTCGCGCAGCGAGGGCGGCGGCGCCGTGTCGCGCCCTTCTTCTGCCGGTGGAGCGACGATCTTCAGCACCTCCTCGGTGTCGATCTTGCCGTACCCGATCCCGATCAGCATCTCCTCCAGGTTCTGCACCTTCAGCTCGTCGAATACGCGGCGCATCTCGGCGTCGTTCTTGAGGAGCTTGGTCGTGCTGATGCCCGCCTTGTGAAGCTCCCGTTCGAAGAGCTCCTCTCCGAGTCGACGACTCTTGTCGCGTTGCTCTTGTCGCAAGAAATTGCGGATCTTGGAGCGTGCGCGAGTCGTTCCCACGACGTCGAGCCAGTCTTTGCTGGGATGCTGATGAGCGCTCGTGAGCACCTCGACGACATCGCCGTTGCGAAGCTTGTACCGGAGCGGCTCCATCTTGCCGTTGATGCGAGCGCCGGTGACGTGATCACCGAGGTGCGTATGGATCTGGTAGGCGAAATCGACCGGCGTTGCGCCGCGCGGAAACACGCGCACGTCCCCTTTGGGAGTGAAGACGTAAACTTCGTCCTGGAAGAGGTCGACCTTAACCCCTTCCAGAAATTCCGCTGGGTCCTTCAGCTCCTTCTGCCATTCCAAGAGCTGGCGAAGCCACGAGAAGCGAGCCGCATCCTGGGGCTGGATGCCACCCCCGCGGTCCTTGTACTTCCAGTGCGCGGCGATTCCGCGCTCCGCCACGCGGTGCATCTCGTGCGTACGGATCTGGATCTCGATTCGCTCACGCCCGGGACCAATGACCGTGGTGTGAAGCGACTGGTACATGTTTGGTTTGGGGAGGGCGATGTAGTCCTTGAAGCGCCCTGGCACCGGGGTCCACTGGGAATGGATGACGCCTAGCGCCGCGTAGCAATCGCTGACGCTCTCGACGACGACGCGAAAGGCGATGAGGTCATAGACGCCCTCCAGCTCCGACTGCTGCGCCTTCATCTTGCGGTACACGCTGTAGAGGTGCTTCGCCCGCCCGTAGACCTCTGCCGCGAAACCCTGCTCGGCCAGTCGGCCCGAGAGCGTCTTGCACACCTCGGTGATGTACTTGTCGCGTTCCCTCTTGGTCTGGTGCATCTGCGCGACGAGCTCGACGTACTCGTCGGGCTCGAGGTGCTTGAAGCTGAGGTCTTCGAGCTCACTCTTGAAAGACTGGATTCCCAATCGGTTCGCGAGCGGCGCGTAAATTTCGATGGTCTCGCGCGCAATGCGCTCCTGAGCCTCGCGCGGCACGTGCTCGAGCGTGCGCATGTTGTCGAGGCGGTCGCAGAGCTTGATGAGAAGGACGCGAATGTCCCTCGCCATCGCGACCACCATTTTGCGAAAGTTCTCGGCCTGCCGGTCCTCTTTCGAGGTGAAGTTTATCTTCGAGAGCTTGGTGACGCCGTCCACCAGCTCCGCGACCTCGCCGCCGAACTCCTTGGAAATGTCGTCGGTCGTGGCGAGCGTGTCCTCCACCACGTCATGGAGGAGACCCGCGCAAACGCTCGCGGCGTCCAAGCGGAGATCCGCGAGAATTGCCGCGACGCTGACCGGGTGAACGATGTATGGCTGACCGGACTTACGTTTCTGGCCGGCGTGCATCCGGAAGCTGTAGTCGTATGCTCGCTGAATCAGGTCGGAGTCGACCGAGGGCTGGTACGCCCTGACTCTTTCTATGAGGTGTTCTGCCTGGAGCATACGCGGCGCCGCACGTCGTCTTAACGCGCGGTATCCGGCAAAAAAACGTAACACCTCGAGCGGGGCCCCGCAATCGTCTCAGCCGCGCCCGCTCAAGCTCGAGCCTCGCGCGTCCTAAATCGCCCCCCTCTGCAGGACGCGCTCACTGAAGAGGATTGGCCGCCGCGAGCCCCACCCCAAATCGCGACCGACTGCCGAATGCCCCGCCTGCCCCCGCTCGCCCCCCCCGATGTGCCTCAAACGGATCACCCCATGCGTGCAGCGGTGAACCAGCCGCCTGGCTTCGTCGGCGAAAAGGCGCCGACCGCCGGAGTCTACGTCCACTTTCCCTGGTGCCTCGCAAAGTGTCCGTACTGCGATTTCGTCAGCTACGCGACGCCGCGCGAGAACATTGACCACGGCGCGTACGCGGATGCCGTTTTGCGAGAGCTGAGCGCGAGGACCGCGCTGTGCGACGGGCGCCGGATGGAGACCGTCTTTTTCGGAGGCGGCACGCCGAGCTTGTGGGAGGCGCGCTCGATCGCCCGGGTCATTCGCCAAATCCGCATCCAACTTGCGTGCTCGGAAGAGCTGGAAATAACGGTTGAGTGCAATCCGACATCGCTCGACGAACAGACGGCGCGGGCCCTCGTCGACGCGGGCGTCAACCGTGTGTCCATCGGCGTGCAATCCCTCGACGATGCCCGGCTGCGCACGCTCGGCCGGCTCCACGACGCGGCCGGCGGGCGGAGGGCCGTCCGCGATGCACTGCGCGCGGGGGTGCCGCGCGTCTCTGGAGACCTGATTTTCGGACTGCCAGGGCAAACGCCGGAGACCGCGCGTGACGAAGCGCTCGCGCTCGTCGATCTTGGCGTTCGGCACCTGTCCTGTTACCAGCTGACCATCGAGCCGAGGACACGTTTCGGAGAGCTCGCGCGGCGCGGCCGGTTGCCTCTCGCGGACGAGGGCGCCGTGGCGGAGTCGTTCCTCGCCATCGACGAGGCGTTGGGGCTCCGGGGGTTTCGCCATTACGAGGTGTCGAACTACGCGCAATCCGGCGAAGAAGCCCGCCACAACCTGGGATATTGGCGCGGCGACGAGTACCTGGGGCTCGGATGCGCGGCGGTGGGCTTCGCGCGGATCGATGAAAAGGGTGGCGAAGCTCGCGGCATTCGCTGGCGGAACGCGGCCGAGCCCGAGACGTACGTCGATGCGACGCGCTCGGCACGAGAAGATTCTGCGGCGGCGTCCTGCGGTCACCCGACAGCCGAATCCATGGAGCCGCTCGACGCGCAGACGCTCCTTCGCGAGCGAATCATGCTTGGTTTGCGTGTCGATGAGGGGTTCGACCTCGAAGCGGCCGCGCGCTCCCTCTGCGTCCCCGGCTGGACGCCAGGACGAACGCGAGCAGCGGCGTGGCTCGAGGAGCGGCACCGGATCGTGCGCGAGGGAGGTCGCGTCCGTGTTCCGCGCGCAGCGTGGCTATGGACAGACGACACGTCCGCACGACTCTTCTGAGCGTTTGGAGGTATGGCGACCAAAGCGCCGCCTCCACGCGCGAGCCAGTGGGAATCCTCCGGACGGGACTGCCTGTTGGCGAGCTGTGTAACGCGTGGGGGCGGCATGGGGGCGGCGTGGGGACAACCGTTCACTGTCTGCCAAAAGTTCAGTTGTTTTGCGGACTCCCGCGGGGTGGACGGTTGCTGGGTTGCCGTGCGGGATCGGCAGCATCATTTGCCACTGACAGCGGACGATCGGCGTATCGGTGGATCACGGCGGCCGAGCCCCCGAACCGCGATCGTCATGTTCAACGACCCCGTCACGAGCGTTGCGCCATGACGCAGATGTCGTAGGGCGTAACCACAATATTTCGTGGCTTTTTGCTGGACAGGCCCAACATGTTGGGGCTAAAGCTTGGGTCTTGGGCCGGCTCTCCGAGCGAGCAATTCACGGCAACGCTCGGTCGTCGTGCCCCCCAACACCACGGTTCGGTTCGTCTGTAGACAGATCGGCGACGGAGCGGCAACTACCACGGTCGAGCGTGGCCAGCGCGACGCTGTGCCACCCAACGTCCTTCTAGGACCTGAACATGAAGTCAGGCATTGACGCGTAGGTTCTCAAGACCGTTCAGCCTGAACAATGACTGAACGCGGCTGACCGAAAAGGTTATCGACGTGGCGCAACTTCGCGACGGCCCGGGCGTTCAGTTCGGCTGTACGAGGAGCGACCGCGCGGTTGTGGTGGTGGCAATCGGACCGACCTAGCGGGCGGGGCTGAGCGAGCCGCGTCCGGCGCAATGCCTATGGGCGAGGCAGTGCAAGGACGAGCGGGCTCTAGGACGAGACGAGCGAGCGGGGCGACACGGCATTCGGCGAACGAGCAGGAGGAGGCGGACATGGCAAACTCGACGTACTTCGGTAAAAACGGCTCTACGCACCTCAAAGCGATGCGCAACGGACACGAAAAAACGACACTTGGCGCGGAGAAAACGGGCAGAGAGGCAAGCACCGTGGGGCGCGTCAAGGCCGAGTCTACAGGAGCTGCGTCGCGCGAAAAACCGAGCAAGCGGCCTGCTGCCCCGGCCTCTGCGGGCAAGGGCACTCGTCGTCGTTCGGGCGAGCGAGGCGTGCGATTCGAACGGTCCTTCACCAAGGCCGGGGACGCGCCACTCGACGCCGTCGTCTACGAGCGCCGATCGAGCACGATCACCAACCCGGATGGAAGCGTCGTCTTCAAGATGGAAGGGGCCGAGGTCCCCGCCAGCTGGAGTCAGCTTGCCAGCGACATCCTGATTTCAAAGTATTTCCGCAAGGCCGGACTGCACGGCGACAAGGACAAGGGCGAGACCAGCATTCGCCAGGTGGTGCGCCGGCTGGCGCATACGATTCGCCGCGCGGCCGATGAACGGGGCGGATACTTCGCCTCCAAGGATGACGCCGACACCTTCGAGGCCGAGCTCTGCTTCTTGCTGGTTCACCAGTACGGTGCCTTCAACTCACCGGTATGGTTCAACTTGGGCCTGTGGCACGAGTACGGGATCACCGGGTCGGGCGGAAATTGGGCGTGGGATTTCGAGGCGGACACCGTCACTGAGACGCAGGTGGCGTACGAACGCCCGCAATGCTCGGCGTGCTTCATCCAGGAGGTCAAGGACGACTTGATGTCGATTTACGACCTCGTGAAGTCGGAGGCTCGCCTCTTCAAGTACGGGTCCGGCACGGGTTCGAACTTCAGCAGCATCCGCGGCAAGCAAGAGAAGCTTTCGGGCGGTGGCACGTCCTCGGGGCTCATGTCGTTCCTCGAGGTGTTCGACCGCGCAGCCGGCGCCACCAAGAGCGGAGGGACGACTCGCCGGGCCGCGAAGATGGTTTGCCTCGACGTGGATCACCCGGAGATCGCCGACTTCGTACAGTGGAAGGTTCGCGAGGAGAGGAAAGCCCACGCCCTCATCGCGGCTGGGTTCAGCTCCGATTTCAATGGTGACGCCTACCACACGATCAGCGGGCAGAACTCGAACAACAGTGTACGGGTCACCGACGATTTTTTACGTGCGGCACTCGCCGGAGGCAAATGGCAGACGCGGGCGCGCACCACGGGAGGAGTCTGTGAAACATACGAGGCGAAGGAGCTGTGGCGCAGCATCGCGGAGGCGGCGTGGGCCTGTGCGGACCCAGGGGTCCAATACGATTCGACCATCAACCGGTGGCACACGTGCTCCAACACGGGGCGCATCAACGCCTCGAATCCGTGCTCGGAGTACATGTTCCTCGACGACACGGCGTGCAACCTCGCGAGCGTGAACCTCACGAAGTTCTTGCGCGATGACGGATCGTTCGACATCGCCGCGTACCGACAGGCTTGTCGCGTCTTCTTCGTGGCGCAGGAGATTCTCGTCGACCTCTCCTCGTATCCCACTGCGAATATCGCCCGCAACAGTCACGACTATCGTCCGCTGGGGCTCGGCTATGCAAACCTGGGAAGCCTTCTGATGGCTATTGGCGTGCCGTACGACAGCCGGCAGGGTCGCGCAATTGCTGCCGCTCTGACGTCGATCATGTGCGGTCACGCCTACCGCACGAGCGCAGAGATTGCGGCCGCCAAGGGGCCGTTCGCCGGCTTCAGCAAGAACCGCGAGCCGATGCTGCGTGTCATGCGCATGCACCGGGAGGCCGCGTACGGAATCGATCGAGACGCGTGCCGCCTTCCCGGCGAAGAGCAACCGGCCACCACCGCAAGCGATCTTTACCGCGCCGCATGCGAAGACTGGGACGAAGCCGTCCGGCTTGGCGAAGCACACGGGTACCGCAACGCCCAGGCTACCGTGCTCGCCCCGACGGGGACCATCGGCCTGCTCATGGATTGCGACACAACGGGTATCGAGCCGGACTTCGCGCTCGTGAAATTCAAGAAGCTTTCGGGCGGCGGCTATTTCAAGATCGTCAACCAGACGGTGCCACACGCGCTTCGCCGTTTGGGGTACAGCGATCGCGAAGCGCAGGAGATCGTCGCCTACATCTCCGGCACGAACACCCTGCTGACCGCACCCCAGGTCAACCGGCGCGCGCTCAAGGAGAGAGGCCTGACTGACGGCGACCTGGCCAAGGTCGAGTCTGCCATTCCCGGGGTGTTCGACCTGCCGAGCGCCTTTGCCCCGTGGGTCCTCGGCGAAGAGGCGTACGATCGGCTGGGGGCCGCGAAGGAGCAGAGAAGCGCACGAGCGGGCGGCGGGAGCCCCTTCTCGTTGCTCGAGCACCTCGGATTCTCGCGCGCGCAAATCGAGGAGGCGCAAGACGTCATCATTGGGCGGATGACCATCGAAGGAGCTCCCTATCTCAGGAGTGAGCATTACGCCGTATTCGACTGCGCGAATCGATGCGGACAGCATGGAGTCCGATTTCTCGCGCCGATGTCCCACGTACGCATGATGGCCGCCGTTCAGCCGTTCCTCAGTGGCGCTATTTCGAAGACCGTCAATTTGCCGAACGAGGCGACGATCGACGACGTGCAGGCCATCTACGAAGAAGGCTGGCGGCTCGGTCTGAAGTCCGTTGCGCTTTATCGGGACGGCTGCAAGGCTAGCCAGCCCCTGTCAACGGGCGGCGAAAAGGAGAAGAAGGCCGCGACTCCGGAGAGCAGCGCGCCCGAGCCGCTCTTGGCGCCCATGCCGGCGACCTCCGATCCAGCGGCACAGCTCTCGCTCAACATGTCGCCAGGAAACACGCGGCTATACGGGCAGCGAATGCGCCTGCCGAAGAAGCGCCTCGGCTACACGCAGGAGGCTCGCGTCGGGGGTCACAAGATTTTCTTGCGGACGGGGCAGTACGACGACGGTCAGCTCGGCGAAATCTTCATCGACATGCACAAGGAGGGTGCGGCGTTCCGATCGCTGATGAACTGCTTCGCGATGAGCGTCAGCATCGGCCTGCAGTACGGCGTCCCACTCCAGACGTACGTCGATCAGTTCACGTTCACGCGCTTCGAGCCACAAGGACCGGTGGAAGGACATCCACACGTCAAATTTGCGACGTCGATCGTCGACTTCATTTTTCGGGCGCTCGGCGTCGAGTACCTGCACCGCCACGATCTCGCGCACATTAAACCCGAGATCGATGCAACGCCGCTCGACACGGCACGGCACATGGGGACGCCACCCGAGACATCGACGCTGCCCGTCCGTCAGTTGACGCCATCGACCACGCCGTCGTCGCCTCCTCCCGCAGCGCGGTCGACGGACGCGACTGCGTTGCCACACACGCGCGAGGCCACCGCGCGCAGCGCCGCGATGAGCGAAACACTCGGTGACGCGGGCTCTCCACTCGACGCGCAGCTCGACCGCATGATGGGCGACGCACCGGTGTGCGATGTCTGCGGACACATTACCGTGCGAAATGGCGCCTGTTACAAATGTCTGAACTGCGGCAACTCCATGGGGTGCTCGTGAGCGGTGGCGCCCCCTGACGGGCCTGCTCGTCGGGCGAACGTCCTCACCGCGTTCTCGAGTGAGCACTACGCAGAGGCGGGAGATCCCGGTAGGCTCCGCGCGTTACTACGAGGAGACCTTCTGATGACGCGATCCGCCGTTCCTTCCCGCCTGATGTGCGCAGCCTTTTCGCTGTGCTTGCCGACGCTCGTCATGGGCTGCCCTAAAAAGCAGCCTGTGGTCGAGCTCGACGCTGGAGGGGCGCCCGCGCCGCCGGCGAGCGTGACCGAGCTGGCACCGTTAGTGGACGACGCCGGTGACGACGCCGCCGAGGCAGCGGCCGACAGTGGCCGGAAGTGGACGGGGCCCGGCATGACGAGCAACCAGCTCAAGATTCAGGTTTGCTGCAATGCGATGCGCGCACAGGCCAAACAGATAGGGCCGTCATCGCCCGAGGGGTTCCAGCTGAACGCCGTGGCAGCGCAATGCGATCAAATGGCCAAGCAGATCGGGCCGCTCGGAACGGCGCCGGAGTTCAATCAGCTTCGTCAGCTGTTGAAGAGCGTCAAGCTGCCTTCGGCCTGCCAACTGTAGGGCGTCTCCTCGGCACCTTGCCTTCGCAGCCCTAAGCGCGTCGGGCGAAGTGATCGTACCCCCGTGGCTCGATCGCGCGCTCGCCGGAGGCGTCTCGGAGCGCCACCCCCTCGCCCCGGTGGATTTCGCCCACCCGGCGAAACCCAGCGATGGCGTGATCGCTGGCGGCCACGAGGGCGTAGTCCTCGCCCCCGTAGAGGGCGAGCTCCAGCGCGTCGACGGACAGCACGTCGGCGGCGCTTAGGAGCCCTTCGTCGGAGAGAAGCGCGGCGGCGTCGAACACAACGCGGACCCCGCTCGCGTCGGCGACATGGCCGGCATCGCACGCCAACCCGTCGGACACGTCCACGGCAGCCTGCGCTACGCACGACATGGCGAGACCGTCCGCGACCCGCGCGCGCGGCGTTCGCCATGCAGCGACTGCCTCCCTGAGCTTTTCATGCTCTGCCATTCCGCGGTCGAGCGCCATCAAGCCGGCGGCCGCGAGCCCCACGGCGCCCGCAAGCCAAAGGCCGTTCCCGGGACGGGCCCCGCGCCGCTGCACCGCCCGGGAGCATGTCCCGAGCACCGTGGTGGCAATGGAAAGACACGACCCCTTCGCCAGGTTTCCGCCGAGGACAGGAGCTCCCGTCGCCTCGCCCGCGTCGCGTTGTCCCTGCGCCAGTCGCTCCAGCGCGGCGTCATCCACGTCGACCGGGAGGGTGAGCGCGCTGAGGGCGCACCATGGACGTGCCCCCATCGCCGCGACATCACTCACCGCCGCCATCAAGCTGCGCCACCCGATCTCCTGCCAAGACGCGATGTCGCGCCGGAAGTGCACGCCCTCCACCTGTTCATCGATCGTCCAAACGAGGCGCGCCTGCGCGTGCGCGGTCACGAGCACAGCCGCGTCGTCTCCTATTCCGAGCTCGACCCCCTGCAACTGGTCGGCCCGCGCCGCGAGCGTACGCGCGAGCATGGCGATGCGCTCCCTCTCGTCCACGGGGGGCAAATATACCCCTAGGCAATGGGTGGCGCCTCAACGAACGCAGCGGCCTGTGGCAGTGAGACCACGACGACCGTGCCCTTCGGCGCGTTGTCCTCGATCCAGATGGTGCCCTCATGCGCCAGCACGAGGCGGCGCACGATCGACAGGCCGAGCCCCGTGCCCCCATACTCGCGCGTGGTCGACGAATCGACCTGGTAAAACGCGTCGAACACCTTGGTTCGCTCGTCGGCGGGTATGCCTATTCCACTGTCGAGGACCCGCACCTCGAGACGCTTGCGCATCGGCGCCAGCAGCGAGATGCCGTCTTCGTCGGCGCCTTCGTCGGCGCCTTCGCGCGTGGCTTCCCCACTGCCGCGGGGCGCTTCGACGGACCTCGCGCGCAGCACGACGGAGCCGTTCGCCGGCGTGAACTTGATGGCGTTCTCTACCAAGTTCAAGAAGACTTGTCGCAGCCGTTCCGGGTCGCCTCGCAGCTCCGGCAGCTCACCGGCGACGTCCAGCGCGAGGCGCACCCCCTTCTTCCGCGCCGTCGGCGCGAGCGTAGAGAGCACCTCCCTGAGCACGGGCCTGATCTCGACGTCGCGCATGACGATGCGCATCGTCCCGCTCTCGAGCTTGCCCAGGTCCAGCAGGCCCATGATGAGAGACAAGAGCTGCTCGCCCTTCTCCTGAATGGTCTTCACGAACTCGAGCTGCTCCGGTCTCATCTCGCCAGTGAGCCCCTCCGCGAGCATTTCGCTGTACCCAATGATTGACGTGAGGGGTGTCCGCAGCTCGTGACTGACCGTTGCCAGAAAGTTGGACTTGAGGCGATCGAGCTCCTTGAGCCGGTCGAACGCCTCCTGCATCTTCGCCGTCTTGTCCTCCAGCTGGCGATAGCTCTCGCGCACGCTTGCGAGGTGCAGCTCGCTCGTGACGTGAGCCTTGTGACCAGAAAAGAGAATGAGATCGAGCGCCGCCTTGAGATGCGCCGCTATGCGCGTCACCGCCTCGGTCTTGGCGCGAGGCATTTTGGCAAGGAGCACCTGGGCGCGGTCCTTTGCTATCGCGGGATCCAGCTGGAAGAGAGAGGTCGGCGCCTCGACGACGGCCGACGGCAGGAACGGCCCGACGATGAGGCGCCCGACGCGCCGTCCGTCGTACTCGAGCGCGATGATTCGGTATGCGGCTCCCGTGAAGCAAGCGTGCACGACATCGCCGGCCGCGCCCGGGTCCCGAGCCCTGGCAGCGCTTACCGTCGACGTGCACGCCCTGCGCCCCTCCGGCGTCGTGTTCACGTAGGCGCACAGCTCGTGCTCACGCACGGCGTCGGCAAGGAGTCCGCCCTCGTTCGAATAGATGCGAACGGGTATCCCGAACAGCAGGTGGAAGCTCCGACAAAGCTCCTCCAGCCCCTCGCGGTCGACCATGTCTTCGATCCGGACGCGGCCATCGAGGACGAGATCGTCGACGGATACCTGGGGGATCTGCTGGCCCTCGCCGGTCACGCGAGCGCCTCCTGGCTCGGATCCAGGCTGCCGCCGACACAAGAAGCGAGGAGCGCCTCGACGTCGGCCACGACACCGAGCTGGCGTGCCGCCATGGGGAGCAGGTCGCCAGAGGCGATACCGAGCATTTTTGCCAGATTGTGCTCGCGATCCAGCTTGGTCCACGTGGCCCAGAGGAGTCCGAAAAACGTCTCGAGGACGCCCTCGCCGTTCACGGCGGCGGCCTTGAAGACGGGCTCGCGACCGCGCTGCGCCAGCGCGCCTATCTCGTCGTCGGTGCGCACCCGGTCGAGATCCCGCTTGTTGAATTGAATGACCACTGGGAGGTCCCTCAAGCTCACCCCGAGCTCCTTCAGATTTTGGCGCAAATCGAGGAATGACGCGGCATTGTGCTCCGTCTCGCTGACCTGCGAGTCCGCCACGAACACGACGCCATCGGCCCCTTGCAAGACGAGCCTGCGCGTCGAGGCGTGAAGCACCTGGCCTGGAACGGTAAATATCTTGATTCGCAGCGTCATGCCGGGTGCCGCGCCCGGCTCGGGCTCTGCCCGCAGAGTGAGCGGCAGCATGTCGAAGAACAGCGTCCGGTCGTCCTTCGTTTCGAGCGTCATCAGCCGTCCACGCGACCCTTCCGTCGTGAGCTGATGCAGGGATCGCAGATTGGTGGTCTTCCCGCTGAGGGCCGGCCCGTAGTAGACGAGCTTGAGCGCAATCTCGCGGCTGGCGAAATTAATCTGCACGGGCCGCCTCGATACACTTCTTGCGCTGCGCTACTCGATTAGAGTCCGAGAGCATGGTTACCCAAGACGATGTCAGGGCTCCGGCCTTCGACCTGGAAAGCGACTCCGGCAAACGCGTCACGCTGAAAGACTTCACCGGCAAATGGCTCGTCCTCTATTTCTATCCCAAAGACAATACGCCCGGTTGCTCACGCGAGGCGCAGGAGTTTGGCGCAGCAGTGGCGCGCTTCGCCAAACTGGGCGCCGAGGTAGTGGGTGTGTCTAGAGATACGGCGAAAACCCACTGCGGCTTCAAAGAGAAGATGGGCGTTGGCTTCGCGTTGCTCAGCGACGCTGGGCTGCTCGCCCACAAGGCTTACGGCGCTTGGGGCATGAAGACGATGTACGGAAAGGCAGTCGAAGGCGTGATCCGCTCGACCTTCTTGATCGCCCCCAACGGCTTCATCGCGCGTTCGTGGAGCGGGGTCAAAGTGGACGGTCACGTCGAAAAGGTGATCGAGGCGCTCGAGAAGGCCAGGGCTGGCGAGAAGAGCGATTCGGGTGCCGGCGGTGGTGTGAAGAAGGCACGCCAATGAACGCTCGGGGAATGCAACACCGGCCTGGCGGGAGCCAGCGTGGCAGTGGGGCAGCGGGGCGGCGGCACACCGAGGACAACCCGCGACGGCAGTCCAACGCACGGCTGAGTCGCGAGCTACTCTCGAGCCGGCCTACGTCCCTCGCGCGGAACGCGGCAAGCCGTCGAATTGCGTACCGTGTTCCCGCTGCTTAGGCTGACGCGAGAGGACATCCCATGGCGCACTTACCGCAACTCGACTTCGAAGCCTTCGTCGCACGCAAGCGTTCCGAGCGCGCGGGAGGCGGCGTCGACACGACCGGGCACGAGTACACCTACACATTCGACCGTCAATCGCGCATTGCCTTCGAGAACACGCGGCCCGTCGCCCTCGCGGTCGAGGCGAGCGTTCGCCTCTTCAAGCAGCTCGGCAAGCATCAGCTGCTGGGACACGCCGTGAAGGTCAGCGAGCGCCAGCTGCCGCGCATCCACCACATCACGAAGAGTGCATGCGAAACGCTGCAGATTGCGATGCCGCAGGTCTTCGTCGTGAACAATCCGACGTTCAACGCCGGAACGCTCGGCACGAACGAGGACTCGTTCGTAATGGTGCATTCCGCACTGATCAACGAGTATAGCGACGAGGAGCTCCTCACCGTGATAGGTCACGAGTGCGGACATATCCACAATTCGCACGTCGCGTACCTCACCGCGCTCCACTATCTGACCTACATGGCGGGGATGTTCTTGCCGTGGATCTTGCAACCGGCTCTAGTCGCCCTGCGGACGTGGTCGCGCCGTGCAGAGATCACCTGCGATCGCGCGGGGATGCTCGTCGCCAAGGACCAGCAGGCGTCAGAGCGGGCGATCACCAAGCTCGCCGTCGGCTCGCGCCAGCTCTACGAGGAGTTCAATCTCGACGCTTTCCTCGAGCAGCACGAAGAAGGCACCCACGGCATCGGCAAGTACATGGAGGTCTTCGCGACACACCCATGGCTCCCGAAGCGCGTGCTCGCAATGCGCGTCTTCGGAGAGAGCGAGCTCTATCGCAAATCCCTGAAGGGCACGGGCCGGCCCGCGTCCGCGGCCACCGGCAACGGGCCTGGTGAAGGGCTCGTCACCGGGCTGACGATGAGCGAGGTAGATAGCCGCGTAGCCGCGCTCCTCAAGGGAGAGGCTTCGTGAGCGGGACGGCGCCGGGCGACCTCGAGAGCGCCCAGGACCCCGCGGGTCTAAACGCGTTTTTCGAGAAGCGCGACGAGGTGGTGGGGGTGCTCCGCGGGCTCGGATCGGTCGCGAGCGCGCTAGGGACGAAGAGCCTCTGCGATCGCGTCGACCGAGAGCTGGTCCGCAAATTGGAGGAGGATCGCTTTCATCTCGTCGTCGTCGGCGAGTTCAATCACGGAAAAACGTCGTTCGTCAACGCGCTCCTCGGGCACCGCGCGTTACCCGTGGGCGTGACGCCCACCACCGCCACGATCCACCATATTCAATGGGCAGAAAAGCCCGAGGCCGTCGTGGTGAAGACCAACGGCGAGCGCCGACCAATCCCTTACGAAGAAGCAAAGCGCTTCGCCGTCGGCGGAGGCGAGACGACGGAGGGCATCGATCACCTGGAAATCGGCTCACCCGCGCCACTTTTGCGTGAGCGAATTCTCCTCGTCGACACGCCCGGCGTGAACGACCTCTCGCTGCAGCGGGCGGACATCACGTATAGCTACATACCCCGGGCCGATGCCGTTCTGTTCCTGCTCGACGCAGGGCAGATCCTCAAAGAAAGCGAGCGGGTTTTCCTGAATGACAAGCTCCTCAAGGCATCGCGCGACAAGATCGTGTTCGTCGTCGCGAAGTGGGACTTGCTTTCGGCCGAAGAGCAGCGCGAGGCCCTTGCGTATGCGAAAAACCATCTGTCGTCGCTCGTCAAATCACCGGTGGTCTTTCCGATCAGCGCAGAAGCGGCTCTCGCGGGGGACCTGGCGGGCAGCGGATTGCCTGAGCTCGTCGCGTACCTCACGCGTTTTCTTGCGGATGAGCGTGGACGGATCTTGCTGGACAACGCACTGGGCGCCGGCCTCAACGTAGCGGCGCTCCTATCGAAGGGAATCGACACCTGGCGACGCGGCATCCAGATGAAGACCGACGAGATAGACCGTCGCCTAGCTGCACTCGAGAAGGATCTCGCCGGACAAGCGGGCACCATCGAGCAGCGGCGAATGCAGATCCGCGAGGACGTATCCGCGATCAAGGCGCGCGCCCGCAAGGATCTCGATCGCTTGGTGGATGACGTGACCCGCCAGCTGCCTCACGTGATCGACTCGGCCAAGCCCCAGGATCTCAAGCAATATTTGCCCTCGTTCCTCGAGGACGCGTTCAAACAGTGGGCGGAGGAGGAGACCAAAGAGATCGCCATCCAGCTCGAACAGCTCGCCGAGAAGACCGTTGCCCTCGTGCGTGAGGACGCACGAGACGGCGCCCACCGGGTCGCGACGATGCTGGGCAGCGAGGCGCAGCGCCTCGAAGTTCAGATCGACACCATCAAGTACGACATAGGCGTCGTGGCGCTCATGTTCGGCGGAGTGGCGCTCATGGCCGTGAACCTGATGGCGGGAGGCGTCCTCGCCGTTGCTGGCCCGGCCATCTTCGCGATGTTTGCACGGGGCAGGATCCACGACGAGCTCAAGAAGCGCGCCAACGAGCTTGCACCGGAGGTCATGCGGGAGACGGCAAAGAAGGTCGCACCAAAGCTTGATCAGCTGATCGATGACTTTGCGCAAAAACTCGATGCATGGGTCGTGAGCGCCGGCCAAGAGTTGCACCAGGAGGTCGTCGAAGTGTTGCGTTCCACCAAACAGGCGCGCGACGCGGGACCGACGAAGGAGGGCGCCGCGGAAGAAGCCGTCGAGGCGCAGGCCAGCGCACTGAGCAATACGGTCCAGCAAATCGAGAAGCTGCGCGTGGAGCTGTGGGCGCCACCGGATCGTCTGCGAGTCGCCGACGCAGCACTCGTGTGAGACACAGTCGCGAGCTCGGCGGCGAGCGCCCTGGAGCCGCCGCCTGGACGAAACGTCACGGGAGCGCGGACGTCGAGCCGCTCAGTGGATCGCGCCGAGCGCGCGCTGCAACCCCTCGCTGCCCAACGTCTCGAGTGTCTCGACACGCTTCATGAAGCGCTTCCAGTCCTTGACGATGCGAGGCCCGAGAGCGCCATCACGCATGGCGAAATCGGTGATGCGCGTGATCGTGAAGCGCAGTGCCGCGAAGAGCCCTTCCACTTGGAGCGCCCGCTTCTCCACATCGGAGAGGGGCCGCAGGCGCTCGTAGCCCTCCCGCACGGCACTGGCGAGGACAGGCTCGAGACGATCGCCGAAGCACCACGACAAGATGGTGACCATGAGATCGTAGGCATACGTCCCCTCACAGGCGCTTTCGAAGTCCAACAGCGCGGCGATCCCCCCCTCCGGCTTCCACAAGACATTGTCCCGAAAAAGGTCGCCGTGGATTAGACCGCGAGGCAACGAGGGCTCGCGGGCGTGATGTGCGCGGGTGAGCTTCGCCCGCAATGACGGGACCAGCGGCGCAAAGTGGGGGTGGGCGCTCTCTGCAACGCGATCGAGGCGAGAGCTGAGGTCATCGAAGCGAAAGCGACCCGATTCGCACTCCTCGTCGCGCCCCGCCAAGTGGACGCGGGCCAGGGCTTCGCCGACCTGCTGGGCGGCGCCGACGTCGACTGCCGCCTGGCAACGCATGGTGCCCTCGCACCATGGGAGGAAAGCGGCGGGCTTTCCGCGCGCTACCGAAACGAGCGCGCCGTCGAGGCGAGCGAGCGGAGCCGGTGTAGGCACGCCCGCGAGCGCGAGTCGGCAGAGCATGGCCGTTTCCCGCCCGGCTCCGGCGAGATCACGCTCCTCGTAGAGCCGCAGGAACACCTGCCGCTCGCGGTCCGCGGCGGCATAGGTCACGCGGAAATTCGAGTTGACGCTCCCGCCGGGCACCCCTTCCAGCACGCAGAGCTTTCCGAGGCCGTACGCTGCGAGCAGGCGTCGCACGTCGTCCTCGCTGATCGCCGTCAGGACCGCCACGGTTGCCCTGTTGCATCGTAGCCTGGCTCACCGCCGCGATGCATTGCCGATTTCCCGTGTAGACGGGCGCTCCTGGATTCTGGTAATGGGCCCATAGCGTTTCGCCCTAGTCACCCCCCGACATCTCGCGCGAGGGCGGAGGGAGCGGGCGCGAAGCCGAGTTCTTCCCGGGCTTTGCCCCGAACCGAGAGCGATATGGCCAAGACGAAGAAGGCTGCGGTGACGAAGGCGGTCGAAGCACCGAAGGCACGTACCTCGGTGAGGCCCCCCGGCGCCGCGAAGGCGGCTCAACCAAAGGCAGGCGCCGGAAAAGAAGAGGGGCCCCTCAAACGCAAACTCGGGCTTCGCGGTGCCGCCCCATGGGCCGCGCGGCACGCGGCAAAACACGCCGCAGAGGCACGCGCGCGCGCTGCCGAGCCGCCGCTGCCCGGCAGCGCCCGAGCGACGATCCGAACGCCGGAGAACGCCGAGGACATCAAGCAGAAGG
>JALYHV010000451.1 GCA_030776205.1 Myxococcota bacterium
GCCCGTCCCCGAGCTGGCCCCGGAAGCGCCCGTCCCCGAGCTGGTGCCGGAAGCGCCCGTCCCCGAGCTCGTGCCGGAACCTCCGCCACCCGACGCGTCCGCCGCCGCGCCCGAAGCGACCGAGGCGTCCTGGCTTGGCGCGGGCTGGAACGATACACCGCCGCACGCGGGCGCCGCCGCGACGAGCCCCACCATGATGAGCGACAAGAAGACTGTCTGGCGCACGCGACACCTCACTCCGCATTCTGGCTCGAGTCGCCCACGTGTTCCCGCAAAAAAGCAGTAGACCACGTGAGGCCGTGTGTGCCGTGGACGCCTCCGCGATACGGTTTCGTCCCCTCTTCCCCTAGTTGAGTGAGGTCCCGTGCGTCGCGAATTCGAAAAACGTCCCTCGCTGCGGTCGCCAAAGCACTTCCCATTGCAGCAGCAATCGTCCACGCTCGACGGAGCCGCCACCAGCGAGCGAGCCGCGGCAACGGTCACGGGGGCGTACCTCGTCGGTCTCGGCTTGCTCGTTGGCGCCTGTGGAAGCTCGGGCGACAGGGGCGAAGGCGCGACCGCGCCCGGCAGTGATCCCGCGAGCTCGGGAACGATCATCGCCGACGGGGGAGGGAGCCTCCCGCTGCCGATCGGTGGGGACGCGGCCGGTTCGTCGTTGTTCGCGGCGGACGCGGCCGGTTCATCGCTGTTCGCGGGGGACGCGTCGGCGCCCATGTTTTCGTCTTTGACCGTGACCGTGCGCGATTTCAAATTCTGGGCTCCTGCCGATCCGACCACGAATCCCGATTTCGAAAACGTACTCGGCGATGATCACGGCGCGATCGTCGCCAGTGTCCTCGGCGCCGATCACAAGCCCATTTACAAGAACACAGCCGGCACGACCGCGACCACCCACGGGAAGAAGTACTTCGACCAGTGGTACAACGACTCGCCGGCGACCAACGTCGCCGTGCAGTACCCGCTGACGCTCACGAAGAGCGCGCAGGGCACGTACGGCTACGACAGCCAGGTCTCCGGCGTGCCGTTCTCGCCGGGAGATCCGCGCAAAATGTGGTTTCCGATCGACGACGGCACCCCGTACTCCACGCGGTTAGGAAACCAGGGCCGACCGCACAATTACTCCTTCACGACTGAGCTGCACACCGTCTTCGTCTACGCAGGAGGCGAGACGTTCTCGTTCTCCGGTGATGACGACGTGTTCGTGTTCATCGACGGCAAGCTCGTAATCGACTTGGGCGGCGTGCACTCAAAGGAGCAAGCGCTCGTGCAGCTCGATTCGCTCGGTCTGGTCCGCGGGCAGCAGTATTCGCTCGATCTCTTCAACGCCGAGCGCCACACCGACGAGTCGAACCTGTCGTTCACGACGACTCTCCGCCTCCAGCCGCCCCCGAAGTGAGTTGAACGATGCGCGCTAGCCGAGTGAGCCGCGCAAAGGTCCGTCGTGCCGTTGGGGCGCTCGGCGCGTGCGCGCTCCTGCCCGGCGTCGTCGCCGTCGCAAGCTGGGCCATCGTGGTCGCAGTCGCATGCGGCACGCAGGCGCCCAGGAGCCATTCCGAATCGTGGGACCGACGGAGGCGGCCCGGCGGGGTTGGACGACGCGGCCGCTACCGTGCCCGGCGATTCATCTTCCGTTCGCCAAGGCGACGCTCGACGGCGTGCCGCCGCCAAACGACATTGCGCGGCGGAACGTGGTGGATCGACGCCGTCGGCTCCGGAGCGCACGTCCTCGTTTGCCAGTAAGCCTCGCGTGACGTCCGGCGAAGACCGTCGAGGTGCGGCGCTGCGCGCTCCGTCTGGCGCGATGCACGTGCTCCCGGCACAAGTTCTCCACAGGCTGCACAGAGGCTATTCGACTCATCGACGCAATCTCCTGCGAATCCTGCAACAAAATAGCGTCCGCAACCGTTGACGACGCGAGGCGGGTGCTGCACTGAGGGCAAGGGAGTGACGGCACGATGACGATGGAAGACGCGATGGCGCTGCTCCAGGGGCTCACGACACAACAGATGCGCACCCTGGTGCTGACACGCCTGACACACGACGAAGCCGCCCGGTACGACGTGTTGACCCGCGCGGTGAGCTACGACGTGCTCCTCCTCGTCTCGGCGCGAACGATCCTACGCCAAGGCCGGCATCATCGATCGAGCGCGAGAACCGACCTAGCGATGTGACCGCTTGCGGCTCCGCTGCAGTCGCTCCCCGACGCCGGTGCTCCGGCCGCTTCCCGTCGCAGCCGGTCCATAGGTACACTGATCGCTTCGGACCAGGACCTCGAGCCTGGACGGTGAGAGCGGATGCTCGTCGGCCGACCGGGCGAGCACGTCGCGAGCACCCGTCCTTGACGGAGCTGACGATGAACGGGCAGTCCATCGGAGCGCGAACACCAGCAGGTCGCCCACCGGCGCTGCACCACGCCGCCGTGGGCTCGTCGCTGGTCGTCGAGCGCGCCGAGTCCACGGCGGAGCTTGCAGCCCTCGAGCCCGAGTGGCGCGAGCTCGAGCGAACCAGCGGCAACACGCTCCCGTTTCGCACGTTCGCCTGGACCGCCATGTGGTGGAAGCACATGCACCAGGATCGGACGTCGCTGAGGGATTCCCTTGCGATCCGCACCGTGAGGACCGGGGACAGGCGGCTCGTCGGGGTGGCCCCCTTCATGGTGACCGAGCGACCCGCAGTGGGGCCGGTTCGTGCACGCTGTCTGCAGTTCGTCGGGGCGGACCCCAACGTGACCGAAGTGCGCGGCCTGCTCAGCGAGCCCTCTTGCGAAGCAGCCTGTTACGCCGCGGTCGGTCGCGATTTGGCGCAGGCGCAGCGCGAGGTCGATTGGGTAAGGTGGTCGGGAGTCGACAGTCGCAGCGCAGGACGCGAGGTTCTTCGCCCACTCGCGGTCGACTGGGATGCCCCGGTAGTCTGTTCGCTCCTCGAGCTTCCGCGCACCTGGGAGGAGCTCAAGGCATCGCGTCCACACAATCTGAAAGAGTCGCTGCGCAAGTGTTACAATTCGCTGAAGAGAGCCAAGCTCGAGTACTCGCTCGAGGTGGTCCAAGATTCCGATCAGGTGCCGTCCGCACTCCACGATTTCTTCCGGCTCCATGCGGCGCGGGCGGCGCTCGATGGGACCGTGCAGCACAAGAACGTCTTCGAACGAGCGGAGTCGCGGGCCTTCCTCCTCGACGTGTGCCGGACCTTCGCAAAACAAGGAGCGCTGAGGATCTTCCGCTTGCACGTCGGCGGCGTGCTGGCCGCGACGCGGATTGGATTCGTCCTGGCGGACAGCCTGTATCTTTACTATTCCGGATTCGATCCGGCATTCGCGCGATACAGCGTAATGACCACCTCGGTCGCCGAGGCGATTAAATATGCGATCGGCGAGGGTTTGGCCTGGGTCAACCTCTCTACCGGCGAGGACGTCTCGAAGACGCGCTGGCGACCCCTCGAGGTCGGGTTTCACGAGGGCATCGTCTTCTCGCCCGGGATCGTTGGCCGCGCCAAGTACCGCATGATCAGCGCGGCACGTCGCGTCGTGCTCAAGCCCAAGCTGCAGCAGTACGCGCAGGTGCTCCTCGCGCGTTGACGCTTGCTGCAAGGGCCACAGTTTCTTTCAACCGCGGGTGTCGAACATGGTAAGAGCGCGACGAGCGCGCGGTCGCCATTTTCGCTGCCCGAGCGCTGCGTCGTTCCGCACCATCGAGCCTCGGCCGGTCGACGATTCCTCGCCGGGAGGCTGCTTCGCTTTCCGGGAATCGGGTCGACATGCTCCTTCGCGATTGGCTCGAACGACGTAGCAAGTTTCAGCTGTTGGTCGGCTTTCTCGTCGTGTGCGCGGCGTCGGTGCAATCGTTGCCTTTGCTGCAGCCCTGGGGCGCCGATCTTCACAATTTGCACGTGTATCAGAAGTGCGCCGGCGACCATTCTCCCTATCCGATCGACGGGCCAGCCTGCGGTGATTTGTGGGGAAGACCCATGATTTATCCGCCGCTCCTTTACCACTCGTTCCGGTGGTTGCGCTCGCTGACTCTCGAGACGGCGATGCGCATCTGGACCACGTTCGTCTTCGTGGCGTTCGTCGGGATCATGTTCGTGTGGACGCGCCGCATCGCGCGCCGGCCGACGGCCGCGAAGGATGACGCAGAGGTCGCGATTTTCTGCGCGCTGCTTCTCTTGCAATACCCGTTCATCTTCACGCTCGAGCGGGGCGGCACGGACATCGGTGCGCTCCTGTTCTTCACGCTCGGCGCTTACGCGTTCACCCGCTTCGGGCCGGTCTGGGCAGGGTGCGCTGTGGGGCTCGCGGCAGCGTACAAGCTGTACCCGGCCATCGCCGTGGCCGTCCTCTTCGTAGCGCTCGCGCTGACGGAGGTGGGCCCGGCCCTCGCCGCGCCGCGCAGGGGCGCGTGGCGGCGCTTTGGCGCGGCCGCTTCGCTGCGATTCGGCGGAGCAGCCG
>JALYHV010000452.1 GCA_030776205.1 Myxococcota bacterium
ACGATGGGACGCCTGAGCCCCGGCTTCGCGGGCTTCAGCTACGAGAAGTCCCACATGACCGACGCGTTCTTTACCGGCAGCAACGCGCCGCTCATCGCCCTCTACAACTTGCTCGGCCCCGGCGTCATGCGCATCAGCGCGAACGATGTCGACAAGACGACCTGGGTGCCTACCGCACCCCAGGTCGCGGGGGGAAGCACGTCGCCAAACGTCGGGACCGTCGCCGTCGATGGGCTGGCGGCATTCCTCGGCGCCACTGGGTGGAAGGCCATTTACGGCGTTCGCCATCAAGGGTCGACGCCGGCTGCCGCCGCCTCGGAGGCCACCTACGTCGCCAAGCAGCTGGGCGCCAACCTCGCCGCGTTCGAAATAGGAAACGAGCCGAACTTCTACGGCGGGGGCTGGGCGGGCTTCAAACCTTCATGGGACGCCTTCACGAGCGCCATTCGAAGCGCAGTCCCCAACGCCCCGATGTCCGGTCCGGGGGCCTTCGCGGCGAGCAGCAGCGCCAGCACGGGATACGCCGACGCGTTTGCGAGAGACGAGGCCGCGCAAATCGTCCTTCTGACGCAGCACTATTACATCGCCGGCGCAGGCGGCGGTTCCACGCTCGCCGACATCGTCAGCGCCAAACCGGCGGTCGCCAGCATGTCGCAGTCGCTCTCGGCCGACGTCGTTCAGAACAAGATTCGCGACGGCTTTCGCTGGACGGAGATGAACTCCTACGCCCACCACGGCGCCCCCGGCGTGAGCGACGCGATGGGGGCCGCCCTGTGGGGGATCGACTTCATGCTGACCACGGCTTCGTACGGCTCGAGCGGCGTGAACTTCCATGGAGGCGGCACGGGCATGGATGGCACGGTGCCGTTCACGTACTCACCCATCCAAGAGGCAGGGAGCCAGGTCGTCGCGGCAAAACCGCTCTACTACGGCATGCTGCTCGTCTCACGCGCCGGCGTGGGAAATATGCTGTCCACCACGGCCAGGGCCGGGAGCCTGAACTTCACCGGCTACACGATCACCCCCGCCGACGGCTCGACGAACGTCGTCCTGGTCAACAAGGACACGGGCAGCGGCGTCACGGCCAGCGTGGACGTCGGGACGCCGGTCACCGGCGCGAGCGCCATCTACCTGCAAGCGCCCTCCCTCGGCGCGACGACGGGGCTGACCTTCGCCGGCGCAGCCGTCGGCCCGAAGGGCAACTGGACACCGAATCCGCCCTACGCGCTGCCGACGAGAGGCAGCGTCGTCACCGTCGTGGTGCCGCCTGCGAGCGCCGTGATCGTTCACGCGCAGTAGCCCTTTCCGGCCGGGGCGG
The DNA here is from genome assembly GCA_030776205.1 of Myxococcota bacterium. GTDB lineage: Bacteria > Myxococcota_A > Polyangia > Polyangiales > Polyangiaceae > Palsa-1150. The sequence continues at coordinate 1,319 of JALYHV010000452.1, forward strand.
CGCGCACCGGCAGCCGGGCCGGCTATGCTGATGGTCGACGGCGGCGGCCGTCCGCGACCGGAGCAATGGCCAACCACACACTCGCCCTCTTCTTGCGTGCGCTCGACAACCGCTACCAGCACGCGCAGAAGTCGGAATTTTACGCGCGCGCGCACGTTCATCGCTTTTCGGTCGTCGAATGCGATGCGAAGAACGACGCCGACATCCAGCTGCAGCAAATAAAAGACTGCCTCCGCGCCCCGGAGGGCTCCCGGCCGAGGGCGCTCTTCGTGAACCCTGTCCGCGAAACGCTGCTCGAAGCGGTGGCCAAAGAAGGAGCGAGCCTCGGCATCGGCTGGGTGAGCCTCAACCGCTCGTGCGACTACGTCACGCAGCTGCGCCACCGGTATCAAGGCATCCCCTTCCTGTGCGTCGACCCGGATCAGCGGCAAGCAGGTCTCCTTCAGGCGCAGCAGCTCCGGCTTCTGCTCCCCGGCGGCGGCCACGCGCTCTACGTGCACGGTCCTCTCTCCACGTCGTCGTCGCGACTCCGCAGGAGCGGCTTCGACGCGGGGCTCGTGGGCGGCTCGATCCAGGTCGTGCCCGTCGGCGGCGACTGGTCGGAGGAGAGCGGCTTTCGAGCGGTGAAGGACTGGATCTCGGGCCGAACGAACATCCCGTGGCGCAGCTGGGCCATTTCCTCACAGAATGACAGCATGGCCATGGGGGCCTCGCGTGCGCTGGACGAAGTGGCGAAACAGTACGACGAGCCGGCGGCTACGGCCGTACCCATCACCGGCTGCGACGGTCTGCTCAGCTACGGCCAACGCTTCGTCGGCGAGCGCGCTCTCGCCGCGACGATCATCATTCCTCCCACTGCAGGGAGGGCCATCGACGAGGTCGCGATCGC
>JALYHV010000453.1 GCA_030776205.1 Myxococcota bacterium
ATCTCGGGCGGTTGCACGGCTGGGGAATCGATGTCCCCCTCGTCGTCGGGTACGAGAGCGAGGGCGGCCTCTATCTCCTCTGGCTCGGCGGACGAATCGGCGGCGAGCACATCGACTTGCACTCGCCCGAGACGGGGCTCTCCGCGGGAGGGCTCGGCGGAACGTCCGTCTCTCTGTCCGGGACGCGCCTCTGGGGCGGTGCTTTGCTCGGGCTCGCGGTCGGCTTTCGCCACCTGCATGTCGGCATGGAGCTGGACGTCTCTTACGCGAGCATTGCCGGCGATTTCAACGCAGTCCACGTGCAGATTCGTGGGCTCACCGTCGCACCCGCCACCGCGATCTGGTGGCGATTCTGAGGTTTCCCGCTCCCGAGCAGCCAAGGCGCGCCGCAAACGTGGAAGGCAGCGGCGCTATAGTGACGTGGGTGCTGGACCGCGCTGGACGAATCGGGCCTCCTGGATCCGATGGGCCACGACGAGCACCGCAAGGCCGCGTCGCCCTCGCGGCCGTTCTCGCGGCATCCAGCATCGCGGCGTGCACAAGGCCAGAACGCCGCTCTCCGGAGCCGCTCCGAGTTGCTGCGGCCGCTGACCTCTCGTTCGCCTTCGGAGAGCTCGGCGCGGCATATGAAAGAGCCACCGGTCGCAAAGTGGTCTTCTCCTTCGGCTCGACCGGCTTGCTCGAGAAGCAGATTGCCGACGGAGCACCGTTCGACGTTTTTGCCGCAGCGAACATCTCGTTCGTGGACGACGCCATCAAAGCCAACGCGTGCCTGCCGGAGTCGAAGGCACTCTACGCGGTCGGACGACTCGTGCTCGTGCCAGCGGCCACGGAAGGGACTTTGTTCTTCGCGCGCAGCCTCTCGGACCTAAAGGATGCGCGCGTGAAGCGCATTGCAATCGCGAATCCGTCGCATGCACCGTACGGGCGCGCGGCCCAGCAGGCGCTGCAACGCGCCGGATTGTGGGACACGGTCAGCTCGAAAATCGTGTACGGCGAGAACGTGCAGCAAGCGTTCCAGTTTGCACAGACGGGCAACGCAGACGCGGCCATCGTTGCGCTGTCCTTGGTTACCGCTGGGTCGCGCGATTGGACGCTGATCCCCGCCGATTTGCACGAGCGCCTGGATCAGGCCCTCGTCGTGTGCACCCACGGGAAAGCCGGAGTCGCGGCCGGGCATGGCTTCGCCTCTTATGTCAGCTCCGGCGCTGGACGCGCGGTGATGCGCAAATACGGGCTCGTGCCCGCATCCGAATCGATTACCGGCGCCAGGCCGGCCGAATTCGAGCGCTAGTGCTTTTCGCGCCGCTCGCCTTGTCGTTCGAGATCGCGTTGCTCGCGACGGCGGTCGCAGCGCTTTTGGGCCTTGCACTCGCAACACTACTCGCCAACGTGCGCTTCCCGGGGCGCGAGCTGATTGATGTGTTGGCCACGGCGCCGCTCGTATTGCCGCCCACCGTCCTCGGTTATTATTTGCTCGTCGCGGTCGGGCGACGAAGCTTCATCGGTCGCGTTTTCGAGGCGACGTTCGGCTCGTCGATCGTCTTCACGCGAACCGGTGCCGTCCTCGCCGCCGCGGTCGGCGCTTTGCCTCTCGTCGTAAAAACGGGAAGAACGGCCCTCGAGGAGGTCGATCCCCGGCTCATGAGCGCGGCGCGGACGCTCGGGGCCGGTCCGACGCGGGCGTTTTTCGCGGTACAGTTGCCCCTTGCAGCGCGCGGAGTGATCGCTGCTTTGATGCTCGCGTTCGCGCGATCGCTGGGCGATTTTGGGATCACGTTGATGGTCGCGGGCGATCTCCCCGGGGATACGCAAACCGCCTCCCTCGCCATCTACGACGCCATCCAGGATCAGCGCGAGGAGACCGCGCTGGGAATGGTCGTCGTGCTAACCGCGATCGCCATTGCGGTCCTATATGCGGTGAACAAATTGGCCGCTGCGCGGCGGACGCCTCTCGGCTGAGGCGCGGGCAATGGAATCGCGGCTCGACGCGCATGGCTGGATCCCTTCGCAAGGATCGTCGACCATGGCTCCCCTTACGACTTACGAACAGGCCCAATGACCACCCCTACTGACGCGCAAAACGCGGGGACGAAGACCATCCTCGTCGTGGACGACTTTCAAGACAACCGTGCCATGTACGCGGAATTTTTGCGTTACTCGGGGTTCGGCGTGGCCGAGGCGGCGAACGGTCTCGAGGCCATCCAGCAGGCGGCCTCCGTTCTGCCTGACGTTATTGTCATGGATCTATCGTTGCCTGTCCTCGACGGATGGGAGGCGACCCGCCGTCTGAAGCTCGACGCGGCGACGCGCCACATCCCCATCATCGCTCTCACCGGACATGCCCTGCCGGCCCATCTAGAGGAGGCGCGGCAGGCGGGGTGCGACCGCGTGCTCTCCAAACCATGCCTGCCGCAAGACTTGCTGGACGCGATTCATGGGCTGATCGCGCCCGCGACTGGCCCGCTTCCGGACGGAATCGCCGCGCCGAGCGCAGAGCGCGTTGATTCCGGCCCTCCGCGATGAGCGGGCCTCTGGAAAATAGCCGTGACCATCGCACTCGCGATCGATCGGCGGAGCGTTTCGAGCGTGAGTCTTCCGAGGTCGTTCACGGACTCCGTGCCGGGCTCGCCGTGTTCGTTGTGCGGCGTGACGAGATTCTCCGTGTTTTCCACTCGACGAGCGTCCGCAACGAAGTCGGGGAGCTCGTTCGTTGGGCCGTGAGCCGTGGGCTGAATTGCGAGGAGCTGAGCGACGGCAAGCTCGATCGCATCGCAGAGTCAGACCACCACGAGGGTCTCTGCCTTCTCACGAGGCCGCGCAGGTGGTGCAGCCCGAACGACCTGGCGCACACCCTTTCGACGGCAGCCGGCGGCGGCCGCGCAATCGCGCTCGATCGCGTACGGAATCCCTATAACATCGGAGCGATCGTGAGGACCGCCGCGTTCTTTGGGCTCGACGGTATGCTCCTCGGCGCGCCGGCCCCGCACTCCGGGCTTGCTCCGGCCGCGGTGCGCGTCGCGGAAGGCGGCGCAGAGCACGTGCGCGTTGCTCGCACGACCGACCTGGCAGAGACGCTGGCTCGCATGCGTGCGCGGGGAGTTCGCGTCGTCGGCGCGGACGGGCGCGCGACCGCAAGCGCGGCGGGCTTTCCCTTTGGAGGTCCCGTCGTGCTCGCGTTGGGAAACGAGCGCGAAGGTCTGGGCGACCGCGTGCGAGCGCAGTGCGACGCCGTCGTGGCGATTCGCGGTACCGGCGCGATGGAGTCCCTCAACGTCGCCGTCGCGGCGGGCCTCCTCGTCGCCGAGATGGTGCGGCAAGCTCGAACGGATGACCGCCCCCGCGGGCGGCGCGTTCATAAAACTTCTTTGTGAACGGAAAAAAGACGCTGAGCTCCGGTTGCTCGTACCCTCCAGCGTAACGATTCCGTAGGATTCGGGCGCATCTGCGTGGCAGTGTGGAAAGGCTTACTCATGTCGAAGCGACGCTCGCGACCGCCGAACGCCAGGGACAACGCCGGGAAATCCCGCCGTGCCGACTCCGAAAGAGCGGCGCCCGCCGCGGTGGTCACCGCATACCCCGCCGCAACCGAGGAGGCCGCCACCTCAGGGCTGCGGGATTCGATGCGAGACGAGCTCGCTGCGCTGGAAGCCGGCTGGGACGAGCTCCTCAGCTGAAGGCCGTTCGTCTTCGCGTTTGACCCCTAGCCGAAACAAGATCGAAATAGCACGGCCGCGGCGGGCGGGGATGCTGGTCACATGCCTTGGGCGGGGATGGACTGGGGAACCGCGAACGCGGATGCGGCAGCCGAGCCCAGTCCGACGATCGTCGAGGCCTTTCTGGCCTCGATGCCTTCGCGGTACCGCGTGCTCTTCGACCCGAGAGCGATACGCCGACACGCCGGTGTCTCGCAGCGCCGCGGAGCACGGCTTGCGTGCTGCGAGGTCTGGCGCACGCTCCCCGATGGCAGCGCGGCACTCTGCGTGATCGCCGAGGATCGTCCTGGCCTGCTCTCGGCCATCGCGGCGGCACTCGTCTCCCATCGACTGGACGTCATCACCGCTCTCGTCTTTTCGCGCGACGCCTCCGATGGCCGACGAGAAGCCGTCGATCTCGTCTGGGTCCGACGCGCCAGCGCGGACGATGTCGACCCGATAGACCCCGGTGAGGCGGTCTCGATTGGCGAGGTGCTCAGCGCCATTCTATCGGGGGTCGTCTCCGTCGAGGAGATCGCATCGCGAGCGCCCGAGACCATGGCGACGAATGACGGCGAAGTCGTCGTGCGCTGTGACGAAGTCGACGACGAAGGACTGGCGGTGCTGTTCATCGAGGCATCGGACCGACCTGGGATGCTTCTCACCATTGCCTTCGAAGTCTTCCAGCAGGGGGCTCAGATCGTTCGCTCGCTCGTGCGAACGGCCGAGGGCCGGGCGTTCAACCGCTTCGAGCTGGCGGAATTCAGCGGGGCTCCCCTTGCGGCCGAACGGCGCGAACAGATTCGCGCGGCCGTGTACGCCGCGCTTGCGCTACCCGCGTCTAGGTCACGCGTGGTTGAGGCAACGCGTTCAACCTAGATTAAATATCCAGCAGCAACGCAATAACGAGCGCTCCCGATCGGACGTGACTGAAACGTGGGGCGCTGGCCATACGTTTTCGGCGGGTGTTCGTTTCCTGAGCCGCCCGCCGTCTCCCGGGACTCTTTAACGGGTGCTCTGGGTGTATGCTCGACACCCGCGCGCACCAAAGCACGCTCGCCCGCGGAGCGAAGTCACGAATCCATTCTCACGACGAGGTTCTCATTTCATGACGCCGTCTTCTCCTCGCGCCCGACTCGTGATGCGGCACTCGATGCTCCTGGCGCTTGTCGGCGCGGTCGGCGTCGCGGCGGCGTGCGCCACGGGCGGCAAAACACCCATGAGCTCGTTCTCTACCGGAGACGACGCGAGCGTATCGATACCTGGGCCTTTTGGGGATGACAGCGGCACTACGAGCATCGTGCCCCAGGGTGACGGAGGCCCGCAACTGGCGTGCAACCCATGCACCGACTTTCCGGCGGTGCCCATCATCGACATGGGGGTAACTCAGGACGCCGCGACTCTCGGCCGGATGTTCGGCCCACCGGCGTCCGGTTCCGGCGGCCCCTGTCTGGTCGAGCCGCAAGACGGGACCCTTTACCCGAGAAACTGGGTGCGCCCGCGCTTCTTGTTCGTGCCGGCGGCCAGCGGCCCGACCGTCTACGAGGTTCGGATCCACAGCGACTTCGAGGTGAACGACATCGTCGCCTACACGGCGAACACACAATGGTTGATGCCGGCTGACGCGTGGCAAAGCCTCACTTCGCACGTGCTCAACGCGCCCATCACGGTGACGGTTCGAAGCGCGGCAGCGCCCACCGCAGGTTCGTCGAGCACCTTCCGGGTCGCCCCCGCCACGGCCGACGGCGCGATGATCTACTGGACCACGGCGTCGTTCGATAACAGTGCCAACAACACGACGTTGCAGGGTTTCCATGTCGGTGACGAGGGCGTGACGACGGCGCTTACCGCCAATCAGGTCGCCCAGCAGGTGCGCGGCCAAGCGAGCGACGGCGGCTACCTAATGCCAACCTTCAACCCCGTGTATTGCATCGGCTGCCACACCTCCACGCCCGATGGCGACTACGTGGCGTTCACCGCGCAATGGCCATGGCCAAACGCGCTCGCCTCGATTCAGGCCGATGCTGGGGCGGCCGTCGGCGCGGCACCGCCATGGCTCACGAGCGCGGCGGCGTCGAACTTGAGCCCCAACGTGAACAACTACTACGCGCCGCCCAAACTGAACCAAATCATGATGGGTATCCAGACCTTCTCCAAAGCGCACTACACGCCAGGAGATCGCGTTCTTATCTCCCAGCTCGGCGCGGCATGGAACTCCACGTCACTGGTGGACCCGGGGAAGCCCACGGGGGTCATCTCGCAGCTCGCCTGGTTCGATCTGGAGTGGAACCCGCCAACGCTGCCCGACGGGGGCTTTCCCGTGGCACCCTGCGCACCGACTATGGCGGGATGCGATCCTGGAGGGACCCCCAATGGCGGCTGGGGTTTCATCGCCCGCAACGGCGATCCGAACAGCGCCGGGGCTCCAAGCTGGAGCCATGACGGCAAGACCATCGCCTACCTCTCGACGGACGTAGGGACCAAGGATGGCCGCGTGAACGACGGCAAGGGCGATGTCATGACGGTCCCGTACAACAACAAGGCGGGCGGTACGGCGAAGCCGCTTCAGGGAGCGTCCGATCCCGCGTTCAACGAGTACTACCCTGCGTTTTCGCCGGACGACCAGCTGATCGCGTTCAATCGCGTCGCTACCGGTACGAAGATGTACAACGAGCCGACGGCGGAGGTGTACGTCGTCAGGGCAGTCGGCGAGCCGACACCGACGCGCCTCAAGGCGAATGACCCTGTTGCATGCACTGGCAAATCCAGCCCTGGCGTGCAGAACACGTGGCCCAAGTGGGCTCCGGGCCCGAACCAGGGGACCGACGGCAAGACGTATTATTGGCTAACGTTCTCGTCGACCCGCAGCCCCACGGCGCCCGGCAAGGCGCAGCTTTACGTCACTGCCGTCGTCGTCGATGCATCGGGAGCGGTCACCACCTATCCGTCCATCTATCTCTGGAACCAGGACCCAAAGCTGAACAACCTCATCCCAGCCTGGGACAACTTCAAAATCCCGCCGGGCACGACGCACGTCTACTAGCCTCTCTCCGTCCGAGAGCGGGGTCCAAGCCGCCGCATCGCCGCCCATGTTCTCTTCGCGATCGTCCTTCGACCTCCGTCTCAACCGACTCGCCGCTGCGCTCGCCGAGGCGCGTGCCTCCGGGCGCGTTGTCCTCGACCTCACCGAGTCGAACCCGACGCGGGCATCGATTCCCTATGACCGCGGCGCGATATTGGGCGCTCTCGCTCTCCCGGATTCGCTGCGTTACGACCCATCGCCTTTTGGGCTCCCTGCTGCACGGGCGGCGGTCGCCCGCGACCTCGGAGCAAGCGGCACGCCGATCGACGCAACGCGGATCGTTCTAACTGCCAGCACCAGCGAGGCGTACTCGTTTCTGTTCAAGCTGCTCGCCGATCCGGGGGACGAGGTGCTCGCGCCGGTGCCGACCTACCCCTTGCTCGAACATTTGGCGCGTCTGGAAACGGTGCGCTTGGTGCCTTACCGGCTCGTTTATGACGGAGCGTGGCACGTCGATTTCGATTCCATGCGCGCTGCGCTCTCCAGCCGCACCCGCGCAATCGTCCTCGTCAATCCCAACAATCCGACGGGCTCCTATTTGAAGCAAGGCGAGCTGGACGCGATCGCGTCGCTGGGTGTTCCCCTCATCAGCGACGAGGTGTTCGCGCGCTATCCCTTGCACGAAGGTTGCTCGGCCCCAACCTCAGTTCTCCCGGGACACGCGGCCCCACTCGTCTTTGCGCTCGGCGGTCTCTCGAAGCTGGCCGCCCTCCCACAGATGAAGCTCGCCTGGATCGCTTTGGGCGGGGCCACCGACCGCGTAGACGCCGCGCTCGCCCGACTCGAAATCATCGCCGATGCGTTTCTGTCCGTGGGTACGCCGGTTCAAAACGCGCTACCGGCCCTTCTCGCCTCACGCGGAGCGGCCACCAAGGCCGTCATCGAACGGACACGCAGCAATCTGGCGCATCTCCACGAGGCCGTCGCGCGGTCAGCCGTGTCAGTGCTCGCCGTCGAGGGCGGCTGGTATGGCATCCTGCGACTGCCGAAGACGCGGACCGAGGAAGATTGGGTCCTTACGTTGCTCGAGAAGGACTCGGTTCACGTGCACCCGGGCCACTTCTTCGACTTCGAGCAAGAGGCCTACCTAGTCGTCAGCCTGCTAACTCCGGAAGCGGTCTTTCACGAGGGGATCCGGCGCCTCGTTGGGCGCGCTGGGGCGTAACGGGACATTTCAGGCGCATTCCCACGATGCCCGTCGGGCGACGACGTCAACGCCTGGAGCAGGATCGAGGTTCAACGCTCGACGGCAAACGAGCGGAGCACCGACTCGCACGTCGACCGATAACGCTCGAACGAGCTAGACGCCGCTGCGCACGTTGCAACGTACCCCGTCCCGCGCGAAGCAAGCGCCACTTGCATCGTCTGATAACCGACAGACCCCGCAACCGGTGTCCACCGCGATTCGATGAATAGCGTAGGGTCGCCATCCACCACGTCTTCGCGCACCGCTTCCACCGCGGCGCGCGCGTTCTTCCGGAGTCCGAGCTCGTTGGCGCGCGCGTAGTCATATGACGCGCCCGCAAACGGCTCCGTCACGACGCTCGCCTCAGAGTGGAACGCGTCGACGATCTGCGGGTCCACCGTCACCCAGGCACGCAGCGGGCGAGGTTCGCTCTTCCAGGTCGAGGGCACGTGGATCCGCCAGCCGTCTCCCTGTTGTTGCACGAAACCCGCAGGAAGGGGCGGCGCCATGTAGGAGCTCGAGCGAATTCGTGCCGCGCGCCTGCAGCCGGTCACGTGCATTGCGAGCGCAGCCGACGCGGTGACTAGGGCACAGGAGAGTAGCGAAAGGGAAAGACACCGCATGCGCGCAACATGGTACGACGCGCTCACCCCGCCGTCTTCACGAGGCAACGCAGCACCTCGGCGACGCTCCAGGCCTGTGCAATGCAGCCCCGCGGGGTGAATGGAGGCTCGGCGTCGAAAATTTCACTGATCGAGCCGACTCCCCCTTCGGTCAAATGCGCCTCGAGCCCCTGCAGGAGCTCGCGCGCCGAAGTGCGATCGCCGCCGACTTTGAGCCATGCATCGACGAACGGTCCGATGAGCCAGGCCCACACCGTCCCTTGATGATACGCGAGATCGCGCGCATGCAGATCGCCGAAATACTTCGCCTTGAAATCGGGATGGCCCGGCTCGAGTGAACGCAGCCCGACGGGTGTCACGAGGCGCGCGCGAACCTCGTGGACGATGCGCGACCAGCGCGTCTCGTCGAGAACGGCATGAGTGAGCGCCACGGCAAAAATTTGGTTGGGTCGAAAGGCGGTGTCGTTTCCGTTTTCTCCATCGACGACGTCATAGAGATAGCCGCCGGTGGAATACCAGAACCGCGCATTGAACGAGTCACGGGCTCGTTCCGCTAGCTCCGCATACGGCCTCCCGGCGCCGGCTCCGTGCTCCTCCTCCACCCAGCTTTGGAGGAGCCGCAGAGCATTGTACCAGAGGGCATTGATCTCGACAGCCTTGCCCCGGCGCGGCGTCACGACCAGGTCGCCGACTTTTGCGTCCATCCAGGTCAGTGCGTATCCGTGCTCACCTTGCGTTAGAAGGCCATCGCGCGGATCCACGCCTATGTTGAAACGCGTACCGGCCAGGTGCTTCTCGACAATCTCCGTGAGCTTGGGCAAGAGCAGCCGGAGCGTGTCACGGTCGTGCGTGTAATGGAGGTAACGATCAATCGCGTGAAAGAACCAAAGAGTCGCGTCGGCCGTGTGGTACAGGCCTTCTCTTCCATGTTCGGGGAACATGTTGGGAATGAGTCCGTCGCGTAGGTAACCGGCGAACGCGCGGAGGATGTAACGAGCCTCCGTGGTGCGGCCAGTCACGAGCGTGAGGCCCTCGAGACTGATCATCGTGTCGCGCCCCCAGTCCGTGAACCAGTGGTAGCCGGCGATGACCGTTCGTACCTCGTCCCCAACGGCGTGGGCGCGCGCAGCATCGCCCGACCTGCCCGTGGGTGTTATCAAGAACTGGTCGGCGGCAAGGACGAGCTGTGCCGAAAATGCTTCGTCCGCGGCCGGTGGGGCGCTAGCGAGCAATCGCGTGCGCCGTTCGCGCTCCGCTCCACGCGCGACTGCGGGAGGCAAGGCGTCTATCGTCTCCCATGCTTCGGTGGAGGCGACCAGCGTCACCGGTGCTCCAACTGCGAGCTTCATGCGAAAAAAGCCGGGGCTATGAAGCTCTCCCTTCGAGTCGTACCCCCGAATGCGCTCTAGATCGTAACGAACGTCGCGCATTCGTTTCCGATCGATAGTGAACGCACTCGGCGCGCCGTCGACGAGCATTCTCAGCAGAGGGTACCCATCGGCACTCACCTCGTAGCGGTCGTTCACGACCGTGAGCGCGTAAGTATTGATGACGGCCGCGTCGAGCGCGCCATCATGCGGCCGGAAGCGAATCCACGCTTCGAGCTCGAAAAGTGCCTCGCTTCTGCCCGATGCGAGATTGTAGCTCACGTGTAACGTATTTTGCTGGTGTGGCATCGAGATGCGGCGCTCGACGATCGTCCCCAATGCATCGTATCGCCACACCGGCAGCCCGTATTCGAGCTGAAAGTCGATTAGCGACGCAAGCGGCAGCGGCCTCCCGTCCAGCGGCAGGCGCGGCTGCGGACCGAGGTGCGCAGCGCGGCCATCGGGCAGGCGAATGACCTCGCCGAGATGCGCAAGCATCATCGTGCGGCCGAGCGGAGCCGGGAGCGCGGCCATCAGCAGGCCGTGAAATCTTCGGGTGGCGATTCCCGCCAGTGTCCCGGACGCATAACCACCCAGACTGTTCGTGACCAGCCATTCCCGCGTGACGAACGGATTCGACGGATCCTCTTCGAGGGCGAGGTCGTCGGGCGCGGGAGGCTCGAACGCGGAGGGCGGCGGCACACGAAGGTTCAATTCGCTCACGTGCTCCTCGGAGCTGGTTGAAGGAGGACTGCGGATTCGCCGTTGACGATCCAACCGTCGTCCGTGTCCGGTGCGGGCATTCCCTCGCCTCCGTACCGCGGGTCCTCGGAGGACCAGAGGATGGACCACATCGTGTCGCGAGGGTGCGAGGGAGGGGCTAGGAGCGGCTCCGGCGCAGGCACCAGGCGAAGGTCCGGCCCGAGATTGACCAGGAGCAGGCGGTCGGTCGCCTCTGTCGTGCCGAAGAGACGGAGTACGAACGCCGAGGCTGCCAGCACGGCGCCATCCAGACCATGTCTTCCTTGTGCGCGCACCGTCGGATCGCTCTGGCGCAGCGCGAAAAGATCCCGATGAAGCGCGAGCGCTTCCGCGTTCCGCTCGCGGTCAGCCCAGTCAATCTTGCAATTTGCGAAGGTGGCCGGGGCGGCTGGATCTTTAAGCCGCGCGCGAACGGCGTCGAGCGCGTACGAGGGGAACTGCGCGAGGAACGCTGCCCGACCGGCGCGGACCGCAAGCGCTAGGTCGCCTGAGTGGTGCGCGAAGTACTCGAAGCACGCCGACGAAGCGAACTCTTCGCCCTGAAACAGCATAGGTGTTCCCGGGCCGAGCAGCAGCAGCGCCTTCAGCGCCCGCAGGCGGCCGGGATGCGTACGCGACGTGAGACGCCCGGCGCGCGCGGTGTTCGCTACCTGGTCGTGATTCTCGAGAAAGGTGACGAACTGTTCCGGCATCAGACCGCGTGTCGAGCTTCCCCGGCGGGCCTTTTGCCAATCGTAACGCTGTCCTTGGTAGAGAAACCCATGCTTGACGGCCGAAACGAGCTCCTGCGCCGTACCGCGATAGTCGCTGAAATACGCCTGCGAACGGCCGGTGAGCGCCACGAGCGCCGAATGATGGAAGTCGTCGTTCCAGATCGCATCCAAGCCGTACCCGTCAGCTTCTCTCGGCCGCACGAGCCTCGCGTGCTGCGGCTCATTCTCGGCGATGACCAGGGTGTTGCGGGTCCCGGCCGCCGCGCGAACCCGTTGGGCGATCTCGCTGATCACGTGAGGATTCGAGTCGTCGCAAATGCTTTGCGTCGCGTCGAGCCGTAAACCGTCGAAGTGATATTCATCTATCCAGTATCCTGCGTTCGCGACGATGAGCTCGCGCACGCCTTCACTTCCCCCCCCGTCATAGTTGATAGCGCATCCCCACTCGGTCTTGTGCCGCGAGGACATATATGAGTTAGAGAACTGGGCAAGGTAATTTCCGTCAGGCCCGAGGTGGTTGTAGACGACGTCGAGGATGACGCCGAAGCCGAGCTCGTGAGCGCGATCGACGAAGGCGCGGAGATCGTCCGGCCGTCCGTAGAGATGCGTCGGCGCGAAGAGATTTACGCCGTCGTAACCCCAGCCGAAGTCCCCAGCGAATTCGGCGACGGGCATCATCTCGATGACCGTACATATCCCGCGCAGCCTCTCGAGCTGCGCCGCCGCCGCGGCCCAGGTTCCTTCGGTCGTGAAGGTACCGACGTGCATCTCGTAGAGGACCTGACCGGGGAGCGTGACGCCACGCCACGCCGCGTCCGACCAGCGGAAGAGCGCAGGATCGATGACCTCCGATGGCCCGTGCGGACCGTCGGGCTGGAAGCGGGATGCCGGATCGGGAAAAGCGTCGCCGTCGTCGAGTCGAAACCGATAGTGGCCGCCCAGTTCAAGATCCGCGGCGAACCCGCTGAAGTATCCGCTGGGCTCGGCACCTAGCACGTGCTCACCGCCTCCCTCGATGACCGCAGTGACGCGCTTGCGCCGCGGGGCCCAAACGCGCAAGTGAGCCCGGCCGTTCACGACCTCGGCGCCGACTGGCAGGCGCCGCTGGACTCCGATGAACGGCCCTTCGTTCATTCGCACGCCCGTGGGCTCACGCCTGCGCGTGAGCGACTCACCGCTTTCGCCAAGCGAGCTAATGCGTTGCGGGTGTTCAAGACAGCGGTCGTGCCGGAATAGGGGTGCGTGCGCGCTCTCGAAGCTCGCACACCGCGCGCCGCGCAAGATAGATGACAATGGCGAGGTTCATGACGAGCAGCGCCACGCGAAGTACCGATGCCCTTCGCAGGAGCGCTACCACCTCGAACGGAAGGAAAACCCCCGTCGCCACGACGACCAGCCAAGGACCCCACCAGTGCGCCTGAAAAAGTGCCCACCCCTCGAGCAGGCTCACCAATCCGTCGGCGGCAAGCGCGAAGGTGACCGTCCAGAGGCCTCGCCGGGTCGCAGCCCGGACGACGAGCTCCGCCAGGGCCACGCTCCACGCGCCCGAATGGCGACGCAGGTGCGCTGCCACGCCGAGCAGACGTTCCCCGAGCGGCACATGAACGTGCATCATCACGATGAGCGTCGCCGCAAAGAGGAGCCACAAGCCGCCTTTCGCCAGTTTGTAAATGATGATGGCCCAAAGCCCGCGCTCCCGCCGCACGCAGGGGATTGTAAACGTGCAACGCAACCTCTGCACGCACGGCGAGGCGCGAGCTCCCCTGCAATCTGCGCCCCGAGAAGACTGCAACGGTTTTACAGCCGCGCAGGGTGCGACCAGGGATGGTTGACGCGCGGCCCGGAGCGGACCAAGACGTGGCGGTGCCGCAGCCGCAGCCGTCGAGCGCACTACCCCCCGAACGGGTCGCTCTGGTCGTCGAAGGGGGGGCAATGCGCGGAATTTTCGGCGCAGGAGTCCTCGACGTCTTTTTGGAGCAGCGCTTCCGACCTTTCGACATGGCGCTCGGCGTGTCGGTGGGCGCCTCCAACATGCTTTCCTACCTCGCGGGGCAGCATGGACGTGCTCGTCGGTGCTTCCTTGGACAAATGTCGCAGCCCGAGTTCATCGATGGGTGGCGCATACTCCGCGGAGGCCACTGGATGGATCTCGACTGGTTGTGGGACGCTATCACGCGCGATGACCCGCTCGACTGCTCGGCAGCAGCGACCAGCGGTATCGAGTACGCCCTGGTCGCGACCTGCGCGCGCACCGGTAGTGCGCGGTACCTGTCGCCGAACGCAGGCGACATGCTTCAGGCACTCAAGGCCTCTTGTGCGCTGCCGGTGCTTTACCGCAGCACCATCCAACTTGGCGACGAGGAGCTCGTCGACGGTGGCATCAGCGACCCCTTGCCCGTGCGGGAGGCATACCGCCGCGGCGCGCGGACGATGGTCGTCATTCGCTCGCGCGCGGTGAATTTCGTGAAGCGGGACCGCCTCGTCAACCGCGTCGGCTCGTGGACGATCCGCGGCACCCCTGCGCTGGCGCGCGCGTGCCTCAACGTTGCACGGGTGTATCGAGATGGTGTGGCGTTCCTGCGCAGTCCGCCCAGCGACTGCCGTGTGCTCCAGGTCGCGCCCTCGACGGCCCTCGCCACAGGCAGGACGTCGCGCGACCGCGAGTCGCTCGATCGGGACTACGCTGTCGGTCGCGCACTCGGCCGGGAGGCGATTTTGCGTTTCGAGCGGCTGGCCGGGAAGCCGGCTCTTCCAATGGTCGGTTGATCTCAGGCTCACAGTGTGGCCAGCCGCAAGGCCGCCACGTAGACGAGAGCGGCGACGATCCAGATCGCGCCGCGCACCCGCATCTTCTCCCGCCAGCCCCATGCCGGGGCGAGCGGCGCGACCACGAATGCGAGGAGCGCGCGCCACCGAGGGGGTCGTCGGGCAAGACCGAGGACGAGCGCAACATGTGCGGTCACAAGCGAAGCGAACGCAACGAGGAGCACTGCCAACACCAGACCGTCGCGCTTCATAGATCTTTCACCTAACGCATCCGCCGTATGGGCGCCGCTGAGACGTGTGGGAATCGAAGCGATCTCGTGGGCGTGAGGTGGGATCCCATGAGACGCACGCCTCTCTCGCCGCGGTCCACATAAAAAAAGCCACGTAGATGCGCCGACTGCGCAACAGACGCGCGCGTCGTCCGATGTGGATGCATCGGTAGCGGCGCGGGCGCGCAAACGGGCGCGCTGGCGCAAGGAGCAAGCCATGCCTGGCGAGATGCAGCGGCTGGAAACGATCAAGCGTGAGCTCACGGCACAAAACGAGGACTGGGAGAGAATCAAGGCGGCTCTCCTCCTGCTCGGGGACACCGGCGTCTACGTGCCGGTGGACGCGCTCGAGGAGCTCGACGCGATCTGCAACCCACGCCGACACATTCCAAATACCGGCTTTCGAGGGTAATCCGAGGAGAGATCAAATGAGCAACTTCGTGCAGACGGCCACATGGCCCAATCATGCAGTTTACCTCCAGTCGCTCGCCTCACCGGCGAGCCCCGACCCGTCATCCGGAGGCACGGCGTATCTCACCCCCGATGCGCTGATGGTCTATTGCCAGTCGCGTTTGCATTCTATAGACGATCAGATTCAGGGGGGCTTCGCGACTCAACAGCTCCGGAACCGGGAGAGCGTCGATATCCAAAAGGCTCTCGAAACCTTTCACAAGTA
Source organism: Myxococcota bacterium (assembly GCA_030776205.1). Taxonomy (GTDB): domain Bacteria; phylum Myxococcota_A; class Polyangia; order Polyangiales; family Polyangiaceae; genus Palsa-1150. Next base: position 15,140 of record JALYHV010000453.1, read on the forward strand.
TGCTGACGGCACCGAGAGTCTCAGTGCCTGTTCCGAGATGGAGCAGAGTCTCAAAGGCCTAATCGATCATCTTACCGAGACCGACCCGGGGTTTCCTGGCCTCGGGAAGCTGAAGCAAACGTACAACAGTCTCGTTTTCACTGGCACCGGGCCGGCGGGGTACAACTCGGGGATGCCGGTTTACGACGGTTACCCGGTGACCGGCAATGGTAAGGAAGGCGATGGCAAGATCGACGGGGCGGAGATGCAGTCGTTCGTCACCAGCTTGCAAGCCACCGTCAGCGACCTCAATTCGGGCGCGGAGCTGCAAATGATCCAGATTCAGTCGCTGATGTCGCAGCGCCAAACTGCTATTCAGCTCACGACAAATTTGGTTCAGAGTCTCGGCGACCAGACTAACAAGATAGCCCAGAACATCGGGCATTGAGGCCACGGGGGCGAATGATGACCAGGACCGCCACAACTGCGCCTCCGCGGCGCGCCGTCGAGGCGCTCTACGCAACGGGCCACTGGTTGTACTCGCAGCAACGAGTGGCTCACGCGCTCGTCGTGTTTCGGGCGCTCATTCACCTCGCGCCTGAAGACGAGAGAGGGTGGCTTGCTCTCGGCGCTTGCCACGAAGTGCACGGTCAGCACGACATCGCGCTTCGGCTATACGATTCGGCACGCTCCGTGGCGCCTTCCGCACCGAGATGCGAAATCGCTCGCTCACGCATCCTCCGCGCCCGGGGACTCGAAGACGCCGCCCGCGACGCAATAGAGGAGGCCGCTCGCATTGCAGAAGAGATGCACGACGACGACCTCCAGACGCTGGTAGCAGCGGAAAGAAAACGCTTATGAGTGCCGTCGAGCTGACGTCTTTCTCCTCCGTTGCTCTGAGCGCGGGACCGGCTGTATCGCCGGCGGGCCAAGCGCCTGCGCTAGACGGCGTTTCCGGCGAGCGATCAGTCCTTCCGGCCGCCGAACCGCTCGCTCGCGCTGGCTTGAACGACGCGATGGGCATGCTCTACGAAGTGCTCTCCACTCAGCGGCAGCTCGATGTCCAATCGGGACAGTCGCAGATCACAATGGATCACGAAAAACGCGACAAGGCGGTGGCCGATCGTCTCGCCGCACTCAAGCGACAAATGGCTGACGATGCCAGCAGCGGCGACGGGTTCTTCTCGTCCATCGGCCATTTTTTCGAGGACATTGCGAGCGACGCGGGACGCGGGCGGTTCGATCTCCTGGTCGACGATGCGGGCAAGGACATCGAGACGGCATGGAACAGCCCTGCGTTCTGGAAGGATCTCGAGGAGGGCGCGATGATCATAGGCAAGGCGGCTCTCGCCGTGGGAGGGGCCGTAGCCACCGTCGTGACTGCCGGGACAGCGGCCCCTCTGCTCATCGCGGCCGCGCTCGCACTCTCGGGCGGAGGGCTCGTCGTGTCGCAAACAGCGTGCGCGGATGGCATCCTCGGGCGCGGGGCATCGCAATGGCTAGGGTTGGCGCTCGAGGTCGGTGGGTCGTTGGTCAGCGCCGGCGCGAGCGTAGCCGCCGCTGGCGGGCAGGCGGTCGCCGCATCCGGCCAATCCGCTGGCACCCAAACAGCCGCAGCACTCGAGGCTGCGGTGGATGTCGCCGGACGCTCGCTAGAAGTCGTCGCCGGGGCCGCCAAATTCCGGAGCGGCTCCTTCGCGGCCGATGGCCAGCGGGCCTCCACCGACGCGACCATCGCGATGCAACATGTGGCACGGCTGGACCGCTTGGTCGCCTCGCTCACCGAGACGATCCAGCAGGGGGACCATTCGCACCAGCGGGCCCAAACCTCCCTGCGCTCGGCCATCGCCATTGGCGATCAGACGTCCGTCAGCGCCACCACGCTGGCTTTGAAAGGATGACCATGCAGCTCCCGACCCTGAACGACGGACCCTTTGCGAGCGGACTACTCCTGCGCGCCAACGCTCCACCCATCCAATCTCAGTCGCGCGGCTCGGAGGGGTCCCCCGCCCCGCTTCCGGAGCCGACGGTCGGAATATCCTCGACCATTCCTGCCAATGATTTGGGAGCGGAGCTGGCGATGCTAGCGGTCGTGGCAGGCCAGAAGGCGCGAGAATCCGCCGAGCACGCGCGCGACCTCTTCGCGAGTGTTCAGGCGCGTCAAGAAGAGGCGCAGATCGCGGCGATGAGGCAAAAAGCAGATCAGATCCAGGCGGGCGCACTGGTGTCGGGGCTCTTCACCATCGGCGACGGACTGACACAAGCGGTCTCAGGGTGGTGCTCCTTCGAAGGCGCAACAACGACGAATACCGCCGCCGAAGCAAGATGGCAGCTCGACTCGAAGCTCGCAGCAACGTTCGGCACGTGCTTGCAGGGGACAGCCAGCATTGCGTCCGGGTTCTACGGCGCAGCACAAGAATCCTCAGAGACTCTCGTCACCGAAGGCCGGTTCGCGGCGGACCATGCCAAGACGGCCGCGGACGACATGCACGATGCGGCCAAGGAAGCGGATACCGCCATTCGCGCGGCCGTTGAATTTTACCGCGAGTACTCTTCGACGCAGAACCAGTCGTTGCTGGCAGCGCTTCATCGGACGTGACCCGCCGCGCCCCCCTGACGCGAAACACAGCCGCCGGAGCTTGCGCCTGGTCAGTGGCGCAGCGACCATCAAGCGACTCGATGAAGCTCTACACGAAGACTGGCGATGACGGGACGACTGGCCTGTTTGGCGGGGGTCGCGTGCCGAAGACCAGCCCGAGGGTAGAAGCCTACGGCACGGTCGACGAGACAAACGCGGCCATCGGCGCTGCGCGCGCGACCGGGCTGGACCCCCAGATGGACGGCGTCCTGGGGCGGGTGCAAGAAGAGCTCTTCGTATTGGGCGCCGAGCTCGCCAGCGCACCGGGTCGGACGAGCAAGTTACCGCTCGTGGTTCTTGGCGAGGCCGATGTGGCCGCCCTCGAGCACGCGATTGACGAGGCAGACGCAGCGTGTCCGCCGCTGAAGTCCTTCGTACTCCCTGGCGGATCGCCGCAAGCAGCCTCGCTGCACGTAGCTCGGACGATCTGCCGCCGAGCCGAACGCGCCGTTCTGGCAATCGAGGACGGGCCCGCCAGACGCGATCTGGTCGTCTATCTGAATCGGCTGAGCGACCTGCTGTTTGCACTGGCGCGGCAGGCGAACAGAATCAGTGGCCTTTCGGATACGCCATGGGAACCACGTGCTTGAGCTCACGGCGCGAACGCTGGCGACTTGAACGCGGTTTGCTCGCCGACACTCAAGCGCGACGGGCGAGAACCCGGGGAAGCTCGTCGGCGATCTCGGACGCGAGCATGCCGCGATCGGCGCCACCGTTTGCCATGGACCAAGCCACCCCTGCCAGGGCGTGGCTTAGGACTCCGGCGCACGCCGCTTCGAAAGGGGGCAACGTGCATGCCATGGCGGCAATCACGCCGCTCAGCACGTCCCCGGCGCCGGCCGTCGCAAGCGCAGGACACGAGACAGGTGAAACCGCTACGCGGAGATCCGGACCGGCGACAATGGTGTGCGCCCCCTTGAGGACGACCACCGCCCCTGTCGCCCCGACGAGTGCACGGGCGGACGCAAAGCGGTCCTGTTCGACCGCCGCGACGGTAACGCCCAGCAGACGCGCGAGCTCCCCTGGATGTGGCGTGAGGATGGCCGCTCTTGCCAATCCCAGCTCACCCGGTCGCCCTGCGAACATCGTCAGCGCGTCGGCGTCCACGACGATGGGACGGTGCCATGACGCCAAGAGATGCTCGACCACCGTCCGCGCGTCGTTGCCCAGCCCAAAGCCAGGCCCGACGACGACCGCCTGCTTGCCGACCAAGATTTCGTCGAGGGTCGCCTGTGAACGCGCTGGGTCGATGCGGGCCGTCATCGCCTCGCATGCGTGCGACTCGATGGCGCTGGCGGCGTCAGGCCAGGTGGCAATGGTGGCTAGTCCGGCGCCTGCCCGCATGGCGCCACGTGCGGCGAGCTGTGGAGCTCCCACCTTTCCCGGGGAGCCGGCGACGACGACGACGTGACCGGCCGATGTTTTGTAGGCACCGGGGGAGCGCCGCAGAACGAGCTGCGCGAGGTCCTCGGGATCGAGCCGCTGGACCAGGCAGCCGAGGTGCTCGGCGATCGCCGGAGGAACCCCGATATCCACCACATGAACGCGACCAGCGAGCTTCGATCCATTCGGCGTGAGCAGACCCAGCTTTGGGTGCGCGAACGTCGCTGTCGCGTCGGCGCAGACGGCGACGCCCAAGGTCTGTCCCGTGTCCGCGTCCAGCCCCGACGGGAGGTCGATTGCGAAACGCCTCGCGGGCGAGGCGTTCATCGCCACGACCAGCTCGGCGAGCCCCCGATCGATGGGACGCGCGAGGCCCGTGCCGAACAGGGCGTCGACGATCACGTCGACACGATGGATCGCTCCGACCGCATCGGCGGATGCGTTCTCGGCGTTGTCAAGCGAGTGAACCAGGCCCCCTAGGGCGCGCCACGCCTTGAAGTTTGCGCGTGCGTCGCCCGTCATTCGGACCTCGTCGCCTGCGAGGATTACGAACGGCTGCGCTCCACGGGCGAGCAAATGGCGTGCGACGACGAACCCGTCCCCGCCATTGCTCCCCGTTCCGCAGACGATGGCAACTTCCGCGGAGCGCGCGTCGCCGTTCATCCATTCGCGCACGAGAACGTCCGTCGCGCCCCTGCCCGCGTTCTCCATGAGGAGTGCGCCGGAGACGCAACAGCGTTCAATTGCGTGCGTATCGAACTCACGCATCTGCGCGCGGGATAGGACTGGGGTCATTCCTCGTCGCCCGGCGCTACTCCAGTGAGCTCGTCATCGGTCTTGGGTGTCGGCAGCAGCTCGCCGTGTGCGCCATCCCGCCGCACGACAAACGTCCGGCGAGTCATCGTGTCGGGATTCTCCCGCGCAACGACCGTGACCATGTTGACGCCTGGCCGGAGCGGCAAATCGGCATCGAATGACATTCGCTTCGGATCGGTACCGTTGCGATTGGACCTGTAGAACACCTTGCGCGCGCCCACGAAAATATACGTGTCCAATAAACGTGCGTCGTCGGTCGCCATGCCATGCACCTGGGTGTGGACGTCGCGCGTGGCCAGCTGGGGCTGTGGAATCTCAAGTGACGGCGGGGCATGGGCCATCGCGTCTTCAAGCACAATGTGAGCGGGCACGACGCCTCCTGGCTCCACATCGGAAGAGCGCGCGAAGGCAAACCGCCCGTCGCCAAGCGATAACTTCACGTACCCGCCGGCCGTCCCAATGACGGACGCGGCCGCACCCGCAGGTAGACGCGCGAACACGTGCCCCGAGCCGGAGGGCTCGTTGAGCATCTCGGCGCCGCCTGCCTTCGCGTGTTGGATGCCACTGGCCGCGACGACGGCCATCGGCTCGGCGATCGGAATGCGTATCTTCTCGTCGACGCCTTCCCGTAGATCCTCGTCGTGGATCGAGAGCTGCAACTTCACCTCGGGATCCTGCAGCTGCGGTTCGACGTCGAACGTGAAGCCGACTTGACGTGTTTCTCCGGGCATCATGTTCGACAGATCGAACCTGCCGTCATGCAGAAGGAGACCCTCACCCGAGAGGTTGCGCACGTTCGCCATCGTGTCGAAGGAGCGGCCTTTGCCGATGTTCTTGACCGTCAAGTACATCGTGAGTCCCTCGCCCTTTTGCGCTCGTCCGTCGCCGTTCCCACGTCGGTTGTCGATGATTTCGTACGTGTACGCGAAGACGGGGCGATCGAGCGACCTCACGGTCGTGCGCAGCTCGGCGTCGGCCGGAGCGTGACCGCGTGACTCCTCGAAATGAAGCTTTATGCCGTCGGATCGCATAAGAGCGTCTTTTGGGACGACGCACACGCGCGGAGTGTCCTTGGGGAGCTGGGCTGTGGAGCCGATTTTGTGCCCTTTGAGGTCGCACCAACCGAGGGGGGCCGTCGTCGTGCGCGATTTGCCCGGTTCGAGCTTACCAATCACGAGCTCCTTGTTGTCGAACATAGGATTTTCGCTCTTGGTGACGGCGAACAGGCGATAGAGCGGCGTCGCACCCTTGTTGGTCACTGTGAGCTTGAGCGTCATCGCCTCGCCTGCAGTCACCTCGTTGTTTGGGCGATCGCTCTCCACCCTCACCTCGACGCCGGCCGGAGCGGTGGGCACTGGCGCCGCGGCGATGTCCGCGGGTGCATCGCCCCAGTCGATACCCGCGCCACGGAGCTCGTCCGCGACTTTCTCGAGCTCCACTCTCCGCGTATCGGCGATGAACTGCTTGGCCTGACGGATTTCTTCGCTGCGCTTTCCTGGCTGAACGTGGGCGACCAGACCGTGAGCGAACTGGATAGGAAAGTCGAGCGCGAACGTGTCGCCGAGGTCGCCTCCACGCTCGCGCATGTCGAGTCTATCTTTGATGGGTAGATCGTATCGGACCACATCCGTTGGCCGCGCCCCCTCCTTTGCCCGCACGTTGGAAAGGGCGCGGGAGAGGTCCCGCTCCTTGACGGCGCCCGTGTCCGTCGTCAGCGCCATCTCGAGCGAATCGACGGTCATCGGATCGATCTCGATGTCCGGCGTGACTCCGACGCCTTGGATGGATACGTCGCCGGGCTCGGTGAGATATTGCGCGATCGTCAGCTTGAGCGCCGCCTTGTCCGGCAAGTCGGTGAAGACGAGCTGAACGCTGCCCTTTCCGAACGTCGTCTCGCCGACGACCACCGCCCGCTCATGGTTCTTCAATGCCCCAGTGACGATCTCGCTGGCGCTTGCGCTCGAGCCATTGACGAGCACGACCAACGGGTAGTTCGGCTCGGTTCCATCCCCGTGAGCGGACTTTTCCTCGCGCCCCTCGCTGGGATTTCCGACCGTGGCGACAATGGGCCCCGCGGTGACGAAGGTGTCGACCACCTTCGCTGCTTGGTCCAGAAGACCGCCCGGGTTGCCGCGGAGATCGAGTACTAGCCCCTTGAGCTCCCCGTTTTTTCTCATGTCGGCCAGCGCCGACTGCAGGTCGTTCGTCGTGTTTGCCTGGAACTGCTTCAGGCGAACGTATCCGATGCCACCTTCCATCAACTTGTGCTCGACGGAGTCGACGTGAATGATCTCACGCGTGAGCTCGAAGGGCTTTGCGCTACTCCACCCTTCGGGTCCGTCGCGATGGATCCAGACCACCACCTTGGTCCCGGGAGCGCCACGCAAATGATTGACCGCCTCCTGGAGCCCCATGTTGAGGGTCGACTCGTTGTTGATCTTGGTGATGCGGTCGTACTTTTTGACGCCGGCTTTGCCAGCGGGCGTGTTCGGCATCGGGTTGATGACCGTCAGCTGCTGATCCCGGATCGAAATGACGATTCCGAGACCGCCAAACTGCCCCTGCGTCGAGAGATTCATCTCCTTGTACGCCTCGGGCGACAGAAGCACCGAATGCGGATCCAAGGTATGCAACATGCCGTTGCACGCCGCGTACTCGACGTCGCGCAGGTCCACGTCCGTCCCCTTCAGGCCGTCCTGCACGAAAGCAAATACGTCCCGCAAGTGCGAGCTCACGTCCCAGGGACCGATCACGTCATCGACGACGAAATCCTTCTCTTGGGTGTCGACCCGAACGCGGACCTTTGACCCGGTGTTCTCGTCGCGGACGATGATGACCTGCGCCACGTCCTTCTGAACGTAATCGAGCGCGGAAAGCAGCATGTCCTTCGGCTTGACACGACGCGGATCCACGTAGCGGTCACGAACCGTCTTCAGTACCTCATTCACCACCTTGAGCTGAGTGAGATCATAGGGTGTCGGCGCACGATCGACCGTCGTGTTTCCCGCAGCGATGGCTGGCGCCAGCCCGTCCCAAAGCCCGCCCCCATGGAGTGTCATGGCGAGGCGGCTGGCCAGGAGAAACGCGCCGACGAGGGCTCCGACCTTCGCGAGTCTTTCGAAGACAGGCATCGTCCGGGAGTATAGGCTCCCGCCGTAATCGCGCGATGGGGACGCGCCTCCTTTTCGCCGGTGCCCCGACCCGCCGCGATTTCAAGCGCTAGCGAGCCAACTTGCGCAAGACGGTCACGTAGAAGCCGGCGAAGAACGCGGCACGCGTATCGGCAAGTCGCCGCTCGACGAGCCGGACGACGTCCCGCAGCAGCGGCACTCGGAGGAGACTCGCGGCCGGCGTGACGATGCGGACGCCGCGCACCGTCTCGAGACGCACGCTGGGCGGCAAAAGACGCGGCACGATCCAGGGCGCGTCAAACCGGGTGTAGACGTCTCTTTCGCGCGCATCTTCGGATACCGCCGAGTCCGGACCCAAGCGTTTGACTATCCCGCGCAGGCTCACGGGGTTGTAAAACTCGGCAATGACGACACCACCCGGACGAGTGACACGGGCCATCTCGGCGAGAGCGCGGCCGACGTCCGCGACGTGGGCGAGCACTTTGAACGCGCACGTGACGTCGAAACTCTCGTTAGCGAAGGGTATTTCCGTGACGCTCGCTTGGGCTGCATCGAGCCCGCGGGCACGTGCCCGCGCAAGCATGGCGGGCGACAGATCGAGCCCCTTGGCGCTTCGGGCGAAAAACGCGAACCGTTCGAGCAGGAGACCCGTGCCACAGCCGCACTCGAGCACGTCGCGTCCCGCGCCGTAGCGCTCGACCAGCTCGACTTCGAGATCGTCTACGAGCGCGTGGTAGCCATCGGGCCGGTGCGGGCGGCGCTCCGCCTCGTAACGCGCGGCGAAGCCATCGTAGTATTTGCGTGTCGCGTCGTCTCCGTTCGGGATGGCCATCCTGCCGCCGATTCATAGCATCGGTTGGGCTCAGTCGGGCCCGTGAGAACGCCAGCAAAGTCGATCGCGACGCGACGCGACGCGAAGGTGATCGACCCCGCTCGTTACTTTCACAGGCAAGCGGCTTTGAAGTGGATATGCCCTTTCGCGTCGGTGGTGTAAGGGGGGGTGCAGTCCACGGTGGCTGCCGCTCGCGGTACATTGGTGAGAGCGGCCGGCGCCCTCGCGCCGCCCGTTGAGGGGGGGCCGTCCTTCCATTCAGCTGGCGCTGCAGGCACGAGCGAAGCAGCTGACCCGGACGGCGCGGTCGCGGTGACTACCGCAGTGACCGAGGGCGGGGTCGGCGACGGGAGCGACTGCGGCGCTCGCATCGCGAGGTGCCGCCCATCAGGCGTGACGAACGGAGCGGCGAGCGTCGCGCCCGCTGCCGTCGGCGAGAGAACCCCGTGCGTCGTAGGTGTGGGTTCACTGACGCCAGATGGCCACGAGTGCAGCGCGAGAAGTGTGGCGCACAGCGCGCCAGCCGCGAGCATCAGCGGCACCGGGCCCGCGGCCGATTTGAAAGTCCGCCGCGGAGGGGGCTCCGTGTTGACCATCGACAGGTCTTGCGATGACGGATTCGCGGCGGGTGACCGATGCGCCCCCGGCGACGGATCGGCGCCGGCCGCGGCTTCCGCAAGTATGTGGCGACCCCCCGCCGTGGGCGCCGTCACTGCGTCGGCCGCGCCGACGAGTCTGGGCGGCCCCGCTGCAGCCAAATACGTGCCGGGCCCCGCGTCCCGTGCCATTTCATCGATTCGTTGGGCGCGATCGCGCAACTCCTCGCTCGCGACCTCCTCGACCCACTGTGCGACCTCCGTCGGCGTGGCCAGCCCCGCGATGTCGGCGATGTCCATCGCCATCTCGCGCGCGTTCGCGTACCGAGCGTTCGGATCCCGGTTCAATGCGCGTGCCACGATCGGATCGAACGCTTCAGCAAGGCCGGCAACCAGATGGCTCGGCGCATCGACGTGGCCGTCGAGGACGAGCGCAAGAACCTTCGCTTCGTTCTCGCCAGCGAAGAGACGGCGCCCCGTCAACACCTCCCACAGAACGACGCCCGCGGCATAGACATCCGTCCTTTGGGTAACGACTCCAGTCGTGACCTGCTCGGGCGCCATGTACGCGAGCTTTCCCTTCAGCTGACCTTCGCGCGTGGACTGCACCCGGCCTGCTGCCTTGGCGACGCCGAAATCGTGCACGCGCGCGATGCCGTCCGTGCCGACGAGAACGTTTTGAGGGGAGACGTCGCGATGAACGATGTCCAGCCGTTCACCGCTCTCGCTTTTTGCTTCATGCGCAGCGTGCAGCCCGTGCAGAACCCCGGCCACCGTCGCAGCGGCAATGCGCACCGGCATCCGTTCGCCCTGCTTCGTGAGAGCACGGATCAGGCGTGACAGGGACACCCCCGGCACGTAGTCCATAATCAAAAAGAGCTCGTCGTCTTGCGAGACAATATCCAGTGTGGGTACGACATTGGGGTGCGAGATGCGCGCCGCGAGCCGCGCCTCGTCCAAGAACATCGCCACGAAGTCCGGATCTTTGGCGTACTGCGGATGCAGCCGCTTGATGGCTACTGATCGCACGAACCCCGCCGCGCCGATGAGCCTTCCGAAATGGACCGTGGCCATTCCGCCGGACGCGATCTCCCCATGGAGAACGTAGCGCCCCAGCAGTCGGGGCGGGCTCGTCTGGGCTGCCGTCGTCATTGCCTCCCGCGAAAGTTAGTCCGAGAAATCGCCAACCGCCAGGAAGACCGGAAGGGCCGAACGCCAGGAAATTGGCGGCTGCCAAAGCGCCGCCGCCGGCAATCGCCCCGGGCGCCCACCGCGCCGTTGTGGCGTGGCCGTCCACGCTCAGGCGAGGAGCGACGACTCGCAACTCATCTGGTGTCGTTGCAACGGTTGGGACGGCACGAAGCACGCCGGCGATTCGGCGCTCAGCGCCAACAAAGCGCCAATTCAGCAAGAGCGTACCGGGCAGATCGGAGGCACACTACGGGACGCGGTAATTCGGGCTCCCCGTTTCCTGTAACCATCGCCCGGTTGAAAGGCACAGTGAGCGATGGTGACTACCGCAACGCAGCTACGCCTTCCGGCCGACTTCGACCTTGCCCGACGGTGTGCGGGCGGGGACCGGCTAGCCCAACGAGAGCTCTTTTATCGGGAGAGAGATCGCGTTCACGCGATTCTCTATCGGCTGGTCGGCTCGAACTCCGACATGGAGGACCTCGTTCAAGACGCCTTCATCGAGATCTTCCGCTCGTTGGCTACGTTCCGCGGCGAGGCGTCGCTCGCGACGTGGCTCGACCGGATTGCCATACGCGTCGGCTATGCGTACCTCGGCAAGAAACGTGGCGATCCCGTTCGCCTGCTCGTTGTTCCCGAACCGGTCTCCCATGAACCGGGCGCTGAGCAGCGCGTCATGACGCGAGAGGCAACGAGGCGCCTTTACGCGGTGCTCGATCGTATCGTCGTACCACAGCGCGTTGCATTTACGTTGCACGTAATCGACGGAAGACCCCTTAAAGATGTTGCGGAAGCAATGGGCGCATCGCTCGTAGCAACGAAGGTTCGCGTCTGGCGCGCATGGCGGGCCGTTCATCGTGCGGCAGCGCGCGACCCGCTCATCGCCGAGCTCCTGGACGGGGGGCGACCGCTCCCAACCAAGCGGGGAAAGGAAAACGAGCGTGTCGCTCAAAAATAAACTTAGCATCGAGCCGCTGACCGAGGCGCGTTGGGGTCGCGTCGAGCGTACCGTTTTCCGGGCCGTCGAGAACGGCCTTCCGCTGGCGAACCCTCGGGCCGATGACAACGAGCGGCGCAGGGAAAACCTGCCGTCGGTCCGGTGGCGTTCGTCGACCTCGCTCGTGCTGGCCGGGGCCGCTGCCGCCGCGATTGGCGCGTTCTCGTGGCGCACCATCGCGCAACGCGAGCAGAGAGAGGTGCACGCCGGCCCCGCACGGTTCGAGACCGCCGCGGCCGGATCACATGTCGAGGTCGGCGAGTCGACTGTCGACGTGGGTCCGGAGTCGAGCGTGCGGGTGGTCGGTGATGATGCGCACGGCGTCATCGTCATGCTCGACGGAGGCCGCGTGGAAGTAGACGTTTCACCGCGGCATGACCGTCCGCCTTTCATCGTCCAAGCCGGGCCAGTCGAGGTTCGTGTCATAGGTACCCACTTCGTCGTCACGCGCGCCGGAACGGCCGTGGGCGTCGAAGTCCAGCGGGGCACGGTCGAGGTGATCTCCGGCGACCAACACACATTCGTGGCGGCAGGAGCGCACTGGCCGTCATTGCCGGAGCACGCGCCGCCGGACGCCCGGGGAGCCGTTTCGCCTTCGACAATTGTTCCCGTCACTCAGAAGCCCGTGGCCTCTTCTCCAGGTCGCGCGGCGGCGCCGCCCGCGCCGGCATCGCACGAATCATACGAATCGCCGAGTAAGCTCGAGTCGCGCGCGCTGTCCCAGCGCGAGCTCTATGAG
>JALYHV010000454.1 GCA_030776205.1 Myxococcota bacterium
GCTCGCGCCCGTGCGGCGCGGGCTTCCGATCAGGCCGGGCCGCGCGAGAATCTCCTGCGCGCTGTAGCCGCTCGACACTGCCGCCTCGAGGAGAGCCCTCCCGAGCGCGCGCGCGTCGCCTGCGCGATCGATCGCGCGTTTGCCGAGGTTCTGCATCACGATGCTCGCGATGCGATCGGGCACGTACGAGGCGCGCGCGAGGCTCTTCAGCGGCGGCGGCGATTCGTGAATCTGATGAACCAGCAACGCGATGGCTTGGTCGCCGGCAAACGGCGTACGCCCCGCGAGCATCTGGTAAATCAGCGTCGCGATAGAATACACGTCTCCTTGAGGGCCGACCCTCTCGCCCCGCGCGGCCTCCGGCGAAATGTACCTCGCCGTTCCAAAGATCAGCCCCACCGCCGTAGCCATCGACTGGTCTCCCCAATCGAGACGGGCGATGCCAAAGTCGAGGACTTTGACGAAGTCGGGATCGTCCGCCCGCCCGATGAGCATCACGTTCTCGGGTTTGATGTCGCGGTGCACGATCCCTTGCGCGTGCGCTTCCCCTACGGCGTCGCACACTTGCAACGCCACGTGGAGCGCGCGCGGCAGTGGCATCGCTCCCCCCGCGGCGGCGAGCGCGCTCTGGAGCGACATGCCGTCCAGGTACTCCATGACGATGTACATCGCGCCGTCGGGCAGCTGCCCGGTGAAAAGGACGTGCACGACGTTCGGGTGCGCGAGGCGGGACGCGACCCTCGCCTCGCGGTTGAAGCGGGCGACCACTCCGGCGTTGGCCGAGAGCTCACGATGCAGGATTTTCACGGCGACGTCGCGATCGATGCCACGCTGAAAACCGCGATAAACGCGCCCCATCGCGCCAATCCCGACCAGCTGCTGGATTTCGATGGGACCTGGGATTTCACGCCCGATGTAAACGTCGGTCGCAGCGGCGGCGGCGATGGCGCCGGGCAATGTCGTCAGCGGTGTGCCATCGAACGTGCAGAACAGCGCGTCGGCCGGATAAGGCGCGCTGCACGAAGGGCATGCTTTGGGCATGACGGGATCGACTGGCGATGGGACTAGCGGTGGGCGGTCCCCTTCATTCGCGTCGATCATGCTATCCGCCTTTCCGAGGCGCTGGCGAGGCGGGGCCGTCACCGCGCCGGTTGCGCCGAGCGCACCCGTTTGCATAAGGTGCCAGGCACCGTGTCCGATGGCGAGACTTTCGACGCTGGCAACGCCGCGTGGTCGTTGCGGCTTCCGCAGTTCGAGGGGCCGCTGGACCTGCTGCTCCACCTCTGCCAAAAGCACGAGCTGGACGTGCTGGACGTTCCGATTGGCTTCGTCACGGAAAAGTACCTCGAGTACCTCGCGGTCATGCAGCTGATGCAGCTGGATGTCGCGGCCGAGTATTTGGTCATGGCAGCGACGTTGGCCCACATCAAGTCAAAGATGCTCCTGCCCGCCCTTCCGGCCGGGCAGGAGGACGAGGACGAGGTGGACGAAGAGGGGGACCCGCGAGAAGCCCTCATCCGGAGGCTACTCGAGTACCAAAAGTACAAGCACGCCGCAGAACAACTCGCTTCGCGTGGCGTCGCCGGACGGGATGTCTTTCTGCGCGGGGCTGCCAATCATAGCCTGGTGGACGCACCGGTCGGCGCGAGCGAGACTGCGGGCAACCCGAGCCTGCCGCCGCTCGCCGAGGTACCTCTCTACATGCTGGTCGACGCCTTCCAGCGGGTGCTCGATCGAAGCAAGATCAATCTCTCGCACGAAATCGTCGCGGATCGCATCAGCTTGAGCGACCGAATCGCGGAGCTTTCGGACTTCCTTGCGCTCCGCAAGCGTCTCTCGTTCGAGGAGATGTTCGCGGTTCGCGACGCGGGTGCCACGCGGTTCGACCTCGTCATCACCTTCCTTGCGATTCTCGAAATGACGCGCCTCCGCATGACGCGACTGTTTCAGTCAGAGCCGCTGGGACCGCTGTACATCGAGCTCGCGGCAAACCACGACGCGGCCGAGGAACCCCCACGCAACGCCGTCGAGGAGGATCACCGATCGTGAGCCGCAGCAAGAGAGTCGGGGCTTCGCCGGAGCCGCTCGCGCCGGGCCAAGTGGCCGCGCACGAGACGATCGGTGCGTCTGCGCGCGACACCGTGCCGGGGCAAGACGGCGCCGAGATCACGGCAGAGCCGGATGAGCTCGGATACATGTTCGACTCGCCGACGGTGAAGGACGGTCCGATGGCGCCCGTCGAGGATGCCGAGGCCGGGGTCGAAGAGGCCAGCGCGCTTTCGACTACCCACCTCCGCGGGCTGCTCGAGGCGCTCGTCTTCGCGAGTGACAAGCCAATGAAGGCGGGCGAGCTGGCGCGGCTCGCGTCCGCCCCTGTGAAGCAAGTCAAAGCAGCCCTCGAAGTGCTGAAGGCCAGCCACGCCGACCACGGGATCGTTCTGGGCGAGGTGGCCGGCGGCTGGGTCTTCCGGACGCATGCGCAATATGCACCATTCGTACGAGAGCTGACGAGCGAGCGGCCGGTGCGACTGACGCGCGCACAAATGGAGACGCTCGCCATCACGGCGTATCGCCAACCGATCACTCGCCCTGAGATCGACGAAATTCGCGGCGTGGACAGCGGGGCCACGCTGAAGCTCCTCCTCGAGCGTGACCTCGTCCGCATCCTGGGCAAAAAGGATGAGCCGGGACGTCCCATACTCTACGGAACGACGGGGCAATTTCTCCAGTTCTTCGGCCTGAAGTCGCTGAAAGATCTGCCGACGCTGCGTGAGTTCAGCGAGCTGAACGAAGACTCGCGGCGCGTGGCCGAGGCCGAGCTAGGCGAGATCTTCACGCCGCAAGCGCGCGAAGGCAGCCCCGCGGCGGATCTTTCGCCCCCCTCCATGCAAGACGAGCAGAGGGACACCCTCAGTCCCGCCACCACGGACATTCCCTTCGAAGCCGGAGACGAGCCCGACGCGTCCGGGCCGAGCACCGGCACGGCTGCGGGCGCCGACCCGTCGGCGATTGCTACAGCGAACGACGATTGACCACGAGCGCGTCGGGCCCTCAGGTCTCACCGGCCGCCGGATCGGCGTACTTTTCAGCGAGCTTCGCCACGTCGTCGCGCAGCTTTTTGTGGGTCGCGATCTTGCGGAGGAGCTCCCACACCTGCGGGTCCGCCAACGCTTTGACAGGATTGACGGCCGCTCCGCGGACCTTGCGTGGAACGGCGCCGGGGCCCTTCGTGCGTAGCTCGTTCATGCTTTCCACGTGGGCCTTGGTCGGAAAGAGGTCTGCCCTTTCCCATGCCATCACGGTCGCCTGATCGACACCGAGCGCGGCGGCGAGCTCCTTGGCCGTGCAAGAGAGCTCCACCCGGAGCGCCTTGATTGCGTCGGGAGCCACGGGCTCAGGCCTCGGCGCCGCCGGCGACGGTCATCTTGGCGACGCGGATGGTCGGCGCGGCGGTAGAGGTCCGCATATCGAGGTCACTGCCGACGGCGTCGATCGTTTGCCAGAGCGTGTCGATATTGAGCGAAATGGTGACTTCGCTGACCGGATAACTCAGCTGCCCGTCTTCGATCCAGAACCCGGAGGCGCCACGCGAAAAATCGCCGGTGACTGCGTTGAAGCCGAACCCCATCATCTCTGTGACATAAAGCCCGCGCTTGGTCCCCGCGACGATCGCCGCATTCGACTCCCTGCCAGGCTGAAGGACGAAGTTCGACGTTCCGACGCCGACCCCGGCACCGCCACCGCGGGAGGCATTGGCGGTGCTCGCCCGACCGAGCTTTCGCGCGGAATAGCTGTCGCAGAGGTACGTCCGGAGAACACCCCGTTCGACAACGACGTTTCTTCGGCTGGCCAGGCCCTCGCCGTCGAACGGTCGAGATCCCGGCGCGCGCACGAGCAACGGATCGTCGATGATCGTGACCGCCTCGCTCGCGATGCGCGTCCCTTCGCGTCCAACGAGGTAGCTCGCCTTCCGCCAGATGGCGCTCCCCATGACGCAGCCGGCCAACATTCCCAGAATGGATCGCGCGGCATCCGGGTCGAAGACGACGGGCACCTCGCTCGACGCGACCGTTCGCGCGCCGAGCTTCCGCAGCGCGCGCCGTGCCGCCTCGCTGCCCACGTCGGCCGGCCGATCCAGCTCCGCCAGGTGACGCCGCGCCGTCCAGTAGTACCCGCGCCGGTTCTTGCCTCCCTCGTCGGCCGCCACGGGGACGACGCTCAGGGACTGGTACGAACCCTTGTACGCAGCGCGAAACCCGCTCGAGAGCACTATGGCCACGCTCCCCGCGGTGCGCCCGAACGTAGCTCCCTCGCTGTTCGAGATACGCGGGTCGTACGCAAACGCCGCCGCCTCGCCTTCCCGCGCCAGCGCGATGGCCTGCGCGGCGTCGACGCTGCCGCCGGCAGGGTCGTAGAGCTCGAGATCCGGCCCGGCGCTTGGGTCGCAGAGCAGCGTGGGGTCGGCCGGCCCAGCAAACGGGTCTTCCTGCGAAAGCCCGACGAGCTCGATGGCGTCGGACACGAACCGCTCGATACCGGCCTCGGTGAGATCGCTCGTGGACGTGTTCGCAACGCGCCCCGACTGCATGACGCGCAGCCCTGCGGCCCGCGTCCCGGCCTCCTCGACGAGCTCGGGCTCTCCGCGACGCACCTTGGCCGACAGCTCGGCACCCGAGCGGAGGACACACTCGGCGATCAAGCCGCCGCCCCCCCGGTCCTGACAGGCACGTACGATGTCATCTCCAAGCTGGAGAAGCTCGGCGAGCTCACGATCGTGGTTTGCGGATGCGTTCATTGTGCGCCGCGGAACGTAGCGCGCTTGACGCGAACAGCCAGCTCTCGGCCGGGTGCAGAGTGTTACGCTTCGTGCGATGCCGGCGATCCCCGCCCAAGCGCTCAGCGCGCGCGCCACACTGACTCTCGAATACGTTTGCGAGCTCCTGGAGCGCGGAGGGATCCTCACACCCGAACAGCGACGAGACGCGGTCTCCCGGGCAGACGTCACGCGCGCTCGGCTCGTGCGTCTGCGCGCAGGCGGCGGCCGCAAGCGGACCGGAACGGCCACCGAGGGAGTGCACCCGGCCGAGGTGCTCGTCGCGCTGGGACTCGGCCAGGCCGGCGATGCGCGCGTGCCGCTGACCGAACGGACGGTGATGCAGGCGTTGGCGCAGCACGTAGGTTTGCCCTTCGTCGACCTCGACCCGCTGAAGATCGACGCGAAGCTCGCCCCGCAACTGCTCTCCAGACCGTTCGCGCGGCGACACGTGGCGCTCGTCATCGCGGCCGACGAGCGGACCGTCACCGTCGCCGTTGCCGATCCGCTCGATCGCGCGCTCGTGGAGGCGCTCGAAGCCCATGTCAGGCGCGAGCCGCGCTTGGTCATCGCCACGCCGAGCGAGATCCAGCGCCTCATCACGGACTTTTATGGCTTCCGGGGCGCGGTCGACGCGGCGGAGCAACAGGCTTCGGCCGTCGTCGACATCGGAAACCTGGAGCGATACGTAAAGCTCAAACGCGTCGAGGAGATCGAGGCGAGCGACAGCCACGTCATCTCCGCGGTCGAGTACTTGCTGCACTATGCGCTCGACCAGCGCGCCAGCGACATCCACATAGAGCCAAAACGCGAGCAATCCGTGGTTCGCATGCGGATCGACGGCGTGCTTCATAACGTGCACACGTTGCCGAAGGTGGTGCACACCGCCATCGTCTCCCGCGTCAAGACCTTGGCGCGGCTCGACATCGCCGAGAAGCGACGCCCGCAGGACGGGCGCATCAAGACCGCGCGAGGCGATCGCGAGGTCGAAATGCGTGTCTCGACCATTGCGGTCGCGTTCGGCGAGAAACTGGTCATCCGCGTGTTCGACCCGAGCGCGCGCCTGCGCGACCTCGCCGATCTCGGCATGTTCGAAGGCCAGCTCCAAATCGCAGACCGATTTCTCACGCGGCCGCACGGGCTGCTCCTCGTGACCGGTCCGACGGGGAGCGGCAAGACCACGACGCTCTATGCGGCGCTCCGCACGATCGCCGCGCCCGAGGTGAACGTCGTCACCGTGGAGGACCCGATCGAGATCGTCGTCGATCACTTCAATCAAGTGGCCGTCCAGCCGAAGATTGGGTTCGCCTTCGCAGACGCGCTGCGAAACGTGCTGAGGCAGGATCCCGACGTCATCATGGTCGGCGAGGTCCGGGACACCGAGACCGCCGAAATCGCGCTTCAGGCAGCGCTCACCGGCCACCTCGTCCTCGCGACGCTGCACACGAACGACGCGGCGACCGCCATCACGCGCCTCATCGAGATGGGCGTGGACCCCTTCGTCCTTTCGTCCACGCTCGTCGGCGTCATCGCGCAGCGACTCGTGCGCACGGTCTGCGCGTCTTGCCGCGTGGAGACGTTTCTCACTCAGGATCAGATGACGCTCATCGGGCTGGACGTCCACGAGCTCGGCGCGCACGGCCAGCAGCATGACCTCATGGTCGCGGTCGGCGAAGGATGTGTGCAGTGTCGGACGACGGGACTCCTCGGGCGAACGGGGGTGTTCGAGGTTCTCGAGGTGGACGACAAGATCCGCAAGCTGGTCGTGTCGCGCGGCACGGCACGCGAAATCACGGCCCAGGCGCGCCACGACGGCCTGCTGACGCTGCGCGAGGCAGCGATCAAGAAGCTCGCCAAGGGGCTCACGAGCTTCGAAGAGGTCCTCCGCGTGACGACCGAGACCTGAGCCCCCTCGGGGGATCCGTCACGCTCGGACGAACGAACGCCGATGCCCGGTATACTGTCGCGGTGAGCGATTCCTTCCTGCGGGACCTGCGCGCCGCCGGCGCAGCGGGGACCCCCATCGTGTGTGTGGTGACGCATGAGGAGGCTCGGCTGCGGGCGCTCGTCGGCGAGGCGTTCCCTGGGACGCGCATCGTGGACTGGACGGTGACCCGCGGCTGGAGCGACGGCGAGGCCACGTGTGAGCCTCTCGCAGGCGTCGCCGCTGCGATGCGCGGCGGCGAGGTGGGCATCACGCGGATCATGCTCGATCTGCATCCCTGGCTCGACGACGCTCGGGTGGTCCGCGCGCTCCGTGATCTCACGGCCGTCGCGCGAAAGACGCCGCTCGTCCTGGCCATGCCCGCGGCGAAGCTTCCGCCCGAGCTCGATCGCGACGCCCGCTTCCTGACGCTGCCTCTACCCGGCGTGACCGAGGTCGGCGCCGCGTTCGATGCGTTGCTCGCCGGGTCCGCGGTTCGCTGGCCGCGCGACCAGTTCGTCCGCGCCGCCCTCGGTCTGACCCTCAACGAGGCAAGCCGTGCTTTCCGCCTCGCGCGAGCGATCCCCGACCGGCACGAGGCGCTGCAGCGCCTGATCGCCGAGAAGGCGGGCG
>JALYHV010000455.1 GCA_030776205.1 Myxococcota bacterium
CGCCAGCGACGCGCGGTACCCCCGCCGCCGCCATGTCGTCCTCGAACGGCCGTTCCGCACTGGCGCGGACCTCTCGCGTCGTCGGAAGCAGCGACGTGCCACCGGGCGCGCCCTGGCTCTCGGCGACGACATCCCCGAAGAACGCCGCCGACGGGGCATGCCCGCTGGAAAGAGGCTCCAGCTCCTCCTCCTCGTCGTCCGCTTCTTCCCGCTCTTCCTCGAGCGAAGCCGACGCGTGCGTCGCGTGCTGCACCGGAACATCGGCGGGCGAGGGACGCCGCGCGGCTACGTGGTCGCTTTCCGTGGCTTGCGCGCTGATGCGGCGGTCTTCGCGGTGGCTATTTGCAGACAAAGCGTCGGGAGATGCTTCGGGACCGGGGACGAGCAGGCCACGCGTGATGCCCGACAGCGCCGACAGCTGGAAAGGGTCATCGCGACCCGTGTCGGACGACGACTTGTTCACGTCCAGCAGACGAACGACTCCGTTCAACTGCTCGAGGATCTGCGCGTGATCCACTTCGAAGAGGCTCGCCACCGGCTGTAGGCGCTCGCGGAGCAAACCCCACGCGTCGAGGCGCCGCATTCCCTCCATGGTTATCTCTTCGGTGGTCCCCCCGATGACGTTCTCGAGGGTGATCGTCTTGAGCTCGATGTCGAAGGACGCCTCGCGCCACATGAGCACGCGGTAAACCGCTTCTTCTCCGCGGAGCCGGCCGAGCTCCGCGTCCACCACCCGGCCGTCGCGGAAGTAGAGCTCGGCTTCTTGGACACCGCTCCGCAGGTGCACGACGCCGCTGCGCCCCGTGTCGTCGAACGTCTGCAGCAGATCGACCATCGGCAGCTCCTGCGTCGACCCGCTGAACCGCGCGCGCCCGTGAGGGGCCGCGGCGATGGTCTCCCGCAGCCGGCGTGCCAAAACGAGCTGCATGCGCGCGAGCAGCTCGCCTACGACGACGGGCTTCGTCAGGAAGTCGTCCACCGCGAGCTCGGCCCCGCGCTTTCGCTCCTCGGCCGAATCGGTCGTCGACAGAAGAATGACGGGAAGCCGCGCCGACTCAGGGCGGGCGCGGAGCGCGCGAACGAGCGCGTAGCCATCGGTCTTCGGCAAGCGGGTGTCGCACAAGACGAGGTCCGGAGCGATTGACTCGGCCTTCGCGAGCGCGTCGATCGCGTCGCTCGAAGTCGTCAGGCGATAACCCGACGACCGCAGACTGACGCCGAGGACGCGAACGCTGCGGGGATCGGCATCGACGAGGAGCAGTTTGGGATTGGCCACGCTTATTTGTGACCACGTGGATCGCACCGAGTCAAGGCGCCGACTCGCGACTATCGCACAGAAACAAATCGTAACGTGGTTTGCCGGTTCACAATGGCCTTTGGCAGCCGAAACGTTCGCTGTCTCTGGAAGCGCAATGCGAATACGCGGCGGGTCAATCCCGCTTCAGCGCATCGTCTCGGACGCTGGGTGGCCCTCCGCCACGCGAACCGCCTCGCGGAGCGACGGAATGACGAGAAGATCCATTGCCCGGCGAAGCGGCTCGGACGTGCGCGGCAGCGCGAACACGACGCACCTGTTGCACACCCCCGCCGCGGCGCGCGCGAGAAAGGCTCCCGGGCCAGCGCTGAACTCGTCACGAAGCAACTGGCGATACGCCTCGCCGAACCCCTCGATGCGCCGGTCGACCGACTGCTCGACGGCCTCGCAGGTGAAGTCGCGCGGGCCGATGCCGACGCCGCCGATCAAGACTATCGAGTCGGCCTCGTTGGCGTTCGCGACATTCGAAATCAGCTGCAGAATGAACTGCTTTTCGCGGTTCACGGTCACGCCACGCACGAACGCGAGCTGCGCCGCCTTCAACGTCTCGACGACGATCTGCGGCACGTCGCTGCGGATGCTCGCCCGGCCAGGCGCGACCGTGGCGACGAGGACGCGCGGGACGAGCGGGACGAGCGGCAGCGGGATAGACGGCTTGGAATCGCTCATAGCCAGCGGAGTCTAGGTCCCAACAAAAAAGTGTGCTCCGCAAACGTGCTCGGCCCGTTTGCCCGAAGGCTACTCCGGCGCACTGGTTTGGCTGGCGCCCCCGACA
This sequence comes from Myxococcota bacterium, assembly GCA_030776205.1. Lineage (GTDB taxonomy): Bacteria > Myxococcota_A > Polyangia > Polyangiales > Polyangiaceae > Palsa-1150. The sequence goes on from JALYHV010000455.1 coordinate 2,091, forward strand.
AGAGTCGAACTTGTGACCTTCGGTTTAGGAAACCGCTGCTCTATCCGCTGAGCTACGGGGGCAATGTCATCCAGATCGGGGGCACACGCTAGCTTCGCGCGAGTGGGCGCGACAAGACGAGAATCTCGGACCGGGGGCGGCGCGAGTCGGCCCGGTGCCGCGCGGCGCCCTTGACGGCAGCGCTCGGCGAAGCACACCGAGGCGCCGCATGCGGCAAAAGACGCCGTGGCGTTTGCGCTCGAGGACACGGGCAGGAACGGCCAGATCCCGGGCGACAAGCGGGCAGCACGCAATGCGCGAGGAGCCTCCGTTCACTCGAACGCCTCTTGCATGGCCTACCGCCCAATGACAACGAGCCGGTCCCGTCGGCAGTTCCTCGCTGCAACGGCCGCGGGTGCCACCCTCGCCTTCTCGGGGTGTGCCCGCGCCAAGCCTCCGCCCGGTGCGGTCTCGGGCGGCCCGCGCGACGCACCCATTCCGAAACGCCCGCTCGGCGCAACCGGCGTCCGCGTGTCGATCCTCGGCCTGGGCGGCGCGCATCTGGCCCAGGCAGACGACCCGAAGGACGGCGTGCGCATCGTGCACGAGGCGATCGACGCCGGCGTCGATTTCTTCGACAACGCGTGGGAATACCACGACGGCAAGAGCGAAGAGATCCTCGGTCAGGCGCTCCAAGGCGGCCGGCGCGACAAGGTCTTCGTCATGACCAAGGTCTGCACCCACGGCCGCAAGGCGGACGTGGCCATGCAGCAGCTCGAAGACTCCCTCCGCCGGCTCGGCACGGACCACCTGGATCTCTGGCAGATCCACGAGTGCATCTACGACAACGACCCCGACCTGCACTTTGCTCCGGGCGGCGTCGTCGAGGCGCTCGCGCGCGCCAAACAGCAAGGAAAAACGCGCTTCGTTGGCTTCACCGGCCACAAGCACCCGTCCATCCACCTCCGCATGCTCGAGCGCATGGATGCGAACGCCTTTCCCTTCGACACGGTGCAGATGCCCCTCAACTGCTTCGACGGCAGCTTTCGCAGCTTCGAGCAGCAAGTCGTCCCGGCCGCAGTGAAGCGCGGCATCGCGCCGATCGGAATGAAGAGCCTCAGCGGAGCGGGCGACCCCGTGCGCAGGGGCCTGGTCACCGTCGAGGAGGCGCTGCGCTACGCGATGAGCGTCGTCGGGGTGGCGGTCACCGTCACCGGCGTCGACGGGCTCGACATCCTTCGCCAGAACCTCGCCATCGCGCGCGGGTTCGAGCCGATGCGCCCTGAAGACATGCAGGCGCTCCGCGAGCGCGTCCGCCCGGCTGCGGCCGACGGGCGGCTCGAGCTCTACAAGACCACGACGCACTACGACGCGAAGATTGGACGCGAGCAGCACGGCTACCCCAGCAAAGAGGAGCTGCCGCTATGACTATCCCTCGCCGTGCGCTCGGCAGGACGGGAGTGACCGTATCGGCGCTCGGGCTCGGCGGACACCACCTCGGGGACGCTCCCAGCTACGAGGCCGCCGAGCGCCTCGTCGCCGAGGCGATCGACGGGGGGATCACCTTCTTCGACAATTGCTGGGAGTACCACAACGGCCGGAGCGAGGAGTGGCTCGGTCGCGCGCTCGCCGAGGGCGCAGCCAGCTCGGGCAGCTCCCGACGCGACCGCGTCATCTTGATGACGAAGGTCTGCACCCACGGTCGCGACGCGAGCCTCGCGATGACGATGCTCGAGGAGTCGCTTCGCCGCCTTCGCACCGACCACCTGGACGTCTGGCAGGTCCATGGCCTCGGCTTCGACAACGACCCGGATCTCGCGTACCGGCGGGACGGCGTCCTCGAAGCGCTCGACCAGGCCAAGCGCTCGGGCAAGGTGCGCTTCGTCGGCTTCTCCGGACACAAGAGCCCGGACGTGCACTTCGACATGCTGGCGCGCGGCTACGCCTGGGACACGTGCCAGTTTCCGCTCAACGCGTTCGACGCGACCTTCCGGAGCTTCGAGCAGCGCGTCCTGCCGGAGTGCAACCGCCGCGGCATCGCCGTCCTCGGCATGAAGCCGATGACCGGCAAGGCCGACCCGATTCACAAGAACGTGGTCACCCCCGAGGAGATGCTCCGTTACGCGATGAGCCTTCCCGTCGCGACGACGATCTGCGGAATGGACGCCATCGAGCCCCTCCGGGCAAACCTCAAGGTCGCCCAAGGCTTCAAGCCGCTCTCGCCTGCGGAGATGCAAAGCCTGCGCGACCGCTGCCGCCCCCTCGCCGCGGACGGGCGCTTCGAGCATTACAAGGTGTCCCTCGCCTTCGATAACCCCGAGGCCCGCGAATCGCATGGCTTCCCGGTCGATCCGACGCAGAAAGAAGTGAAGGAAAAGACCTCGCAAGTCATGGGCAAATAGCGTCGCCAATCACGCGGCTTAAGCCCGGCGCCCGGGACCCAAGCGCCGCGCGCGGGGGGGCCAACCGTGCCGCGATGCGC
>JALYHV010000456.1 GCA_030776205.1 Myxococcota bacterium
GACGTAGCTCGCGCCCGACCTTGCTGAAGGCCTGAAGAGCGCGGGCGATGTGGTCGTCCCGGTGCGTCGCCATGGGCGTTACGCGGATGCGCGCGGCTCCCTTGGGCACACTCGGCCACCGGAAAGCGGTAGCCAAGACCCCCTCGTCGAAAAGGCGTTGCTGAAAGCGAACTGCCGTCTTCTCTTCGCCCAACAAGACCGGGGCGACTGGGACCGTCCCATCGCCGAGCACACGGAAACCCATCTCCTCCAGGCCGGAGCGCAATGCCAGGTAATTGCGCCGCACACGTCGTCGAAGGAGCTCGCCGCTGTGCGCCAGCTCCAGCGATCGCAACATCGCGCCGGCCATCACCGCGGGGATGGCCGATGAGAACATGTAAGCGCGCGCGGCGATGCGGAGGTAACGGACCAGATCACGACGACCGGCAAGGAAACCGCCCATCCCGCCGAGCGCCTTGTCGAAAGATCCCATTAACACGTCCGCTTCTCCCTCGAGCCCGAGGTGCTGCAAGCTTCCGCCGCCGTGCCGGCCCAGAACACCGATGCCGTGCGCATCGTCGACGTAGAAGATGGCGCCGTACTTGCGGCAAAGGGCGCCAATCTCGGCCAGCGGAGCAATTTCGCTGTCGAGACTGTATACCCCCTCGACTACGACCACGCGCGGACCGCGCATGTCCGCCGCCGAGAGGCGCCTTTCGAGGTCCTCCAGATCGTTGTGACGGAAAATCACGCGCGTGGCGCTGGTCAGCTTGACGCCGTCGAACACCGTCGCGTGGTTCGCTTGGTCGCAGATGATTGTGCCCGTCCCACGGCGGCAAGGAAGCGGGCCGACGAACGGATCGACCAGCGCCTGGAACACCGACAGGTTGGCCATGTACCCCGTAGGAAACGTGATCGCGTCCTCGGTGTCGAAAAAGCGGGCGACCGCGCGATCGAGCTCCTCGAGGAGGTCGACATTGCCGCAGAGGATCCGTGAGCCGCCGGGGCCCGTACCGTGCACATCGAGCGCGGCGCGCGCGCCTTCCAGGACGGTCGGGTGGGTCGCAAGCCCGAGGTAATTGTTGGAGCACAGCATCACGAGCTCGCGCCCGCCAACTACACACGTCGGTTCCGTGCCGGCCGAATCCAGCCGGTGGTAGTCGGGATACATTCGCGAGTCATCGAAAAAGTCGGTCGTCTTCTTGTAGCGATTCAGCTTATCGTTCTCGTGCACGGGAAGGCTCGAGCTGGTCGTTTCGGGATTCATTCGTGCGGCTCCTTTGGCCAGGCCAGGCGACTCCCGAGGAGAGTCGCGCGAGCGAGACGGTTGCCGAGGTGCCTCTGCGATGGGCACTCGTTGCATAGGCATCTTTGCCACGCGCAAAGCGACATAATGCTCAACTTTCGATCGTTGACTGATCCCAACCGGCCGCGGACGCTCCTCATCGCACGGCGTGCAGTCGAGCCATCGGAACCGGCTTCTTCGATCGCGGCGTTTCATGCCGCCTCGCCCGGCTAGGCGACCGGGCGACCAGCCGATGACTTCATCGCTTGATCACGTTTTCAATCGCATCGCCGATCGTCTCGAGCACCTTGAACCGCGCCCACCGCTTGTCGTTCGCTTCGACGAGATGCCACGGCGCCGGCTCGGTGCTGGTCCGGTCGACGACGTCGCAAATCGCGCGCTCGTAAGCGTCCCACTTTTCGCGGTTTCGCCAGTCGTCGGGGCCGATCTTGAAGCGCTTGAACGGCGTCTTCTCCCGCGAGCGGAAGCGCGCCAGCTGCTCCTCTTTGCTGACCGCGAGCCAAAACTTAACGACGACGACACCAAAGCGCGCCAGCGACTCTTCGAAATCGACGATCTCGCTGTACGCGCGCATCCAGTCGGCCTCCGGCGCCAGACCTTCGACGCGCTCGACGAGCACGCGACCGTACCAGCTGCGGTCGAACAGGACGAAATGGCCCTTGCGCGGGATTTTCCTCCAGAACCGCCACAGGTACGGTTGCGCGCGCTCCTCGTCCGTTGGCGGCCCGACGGGCACCACTTGATAGCGGCGCGCATCGAGCGCGCGCGTCACGCGGCGAATGGCGCCACCCTTCCCGGCCGCGTCATTGCCTTCGAAGACGAGCACGACGGCGATGTCCCGAAAGCGCTTGTCGCGCGACAAGGCATCGAGGCGGGCCTGCTGCTTGGGAAACCGCTTGTCGAACTCGCCGGGGAGCATGCGCTTCGAGAGGTCGAGGGCTTCGATGACATTCCGCGCGTCGACCGGAGCGCCGGCCACCGCGGCGAGCGGCGAGAGCGCCGCCGCCTTTGCAGCGGGCGAGGTGCGACTGCCGCGCTCGAGGCGCTTTTCGATGGTGTTGACGAGGAGCCGACCCACCGTGAGATCGCGATAACGCGCGTCGCTCGCATCGATCACGGTCCAGGGTGCCTCGGCGGTGCTCGTCTCGCGAAGGGCGCCCTCGTTGACGCGGCGAAACTCGTCATAACGCTCGTGGTCGCGCCAGTCCCGCTTGGTGACCCGCCACGCGGTGGCTGCGCTCGACTCGAGCTTCTCCAGGCGCTTTCGCTGGTCCCTTTTGGAGAGGTGCATCCACAGCTTGATGAGGAGGGTGCCCTCCTCGACCAGCATCCGCTCGAACCGCGTCGTTTGGGCGAGCGCGCGCACCAAGGACGCGGCCCGGATGCGCCGGTACACTCGATCGGTGACTGGGTCGCTGTACCAAGACCGAAAAAAGATGCCCGTCTGGCCTTTCGGTGGCAGGGCGCGCCAGTAGCGCCACATCGGCGGCCGTGACCGCTCCTCATCGGTGGGCTCGCCCATCGCGTGGACATTGACGTGGTGGGGATCCATCCACTCCAATAAGAGGTTGACGGTCTCTCCCGTTCCGCTGCCATTGACCCCGGCAACCAGCAACACGATGGAGAACTCTCCGCGTTCGCGCACGCGAAGCTGGGCGTCGAGCAGCGCGGACCTGAGCCCCGGAACCTCTTTGTCGTAATCACGCTTGCTTACGGCGTGGCCCAGCTCTGCGGACTCGAACATGCTGGCGCGCGATGATACGCGCCCCGACGGCACGGACGAAGCGGCATGGGCGGCTCGCTCGCTTCTCGCTCCCGGCCCGAGCGCGCGTTACAGTCGGCGGTAGAGTTTCTCGAAGCGGCCGTCATCGAGCGGAGCCCGAGAATGGACCCCATGTCGTTCGGAATTTATCTTGGTGGCATCGTCCTCGTCGTCGGAGGGCTCGTCTACGCGGCCTTGCTCCTGCACGTCCCCACGCCCTGGATCGTCGCCGGTGGGCTCGTGGTCATGGGGTGCGGCGTCTTGACGGCCGTGAAGGCCACGCGCCGGCCCGACGGCTGACGACCCGGAGGCGTCCTCTTTGGACGTTCTCTTTACATGCACGCCGTGGAAGGCCACCATACTTCGGATGCTCTGCCGCATAGCAGCCGCCGCCCTGTGCGCCGCTCTCGCGGTCTTCGCGGAACCGGCGCAGGCGCAGACGCAGCCCCGCTCGCGCCCGGCGGTTATGGTCGCGAAGGCGGTGCCCCTTCCAGCCGACACGCTCAAGCGGTTGAAGGGCGCCGACGAGGCGGGGGTTCATCAGGCGCTCGACGACGTGCGCATGTCGGCGCGAGCCGGCGCGCCGGCGATCCCCACGGTGGTGGCGCTCCTGAAGCAGGGGTTGCGACCAACCCTCACCCGCGCGGCGATCGAGACCCTCGGGGACACCGAGAACGATAAGGCCAGCGAGGTGCTGGGGTGGTACGCGCACCACCGCGACGCCTCGCTTCGCAAGGCCGCGGTGGAGGCCTTGACGAAAACGCGGGGCGCGCTGGCGATCACGACGCTGCGGGCGTCCCTCTCCGATCAGGACCCCGGCGTGCGAGGGCTGGCCGCCACGGGTCTCGGCGAGATGAAGGCCAAGGACGCCGTAGCCGGTCTCTTCGTCGCGCTCGATCACCACGTCGCGGAGGCGGCCGCTGCGATCGGCCAGCTGTGCGCGCCCAGCGAATGCGAAAAGCTCGCCTCCAAGCTGGGCAGCGTTCCGTTCGAGGTAGTAACGGGCGGGCTCGAGAGGGTCCTCTTCCGGCCCCTCCCGGACGTGAACGACGAGTTGAAGGTGAAGATCGTGGGACGCGTGCGCGAGCTCGGGACCGCCGAGGCAAACCGCTTCTTGCGCGATGCCCAGGGGCGGTGGCCAAAGGGCGGATCGACCAAGGTCAAACAGTCGCTCGACCAGGCTG
>JALYHV010000457.1 GCA_030776205.1 Myxococcota bacterium
CGCCCAGCGTGCGGAGGCGGTCCGCGGCGTCGGGCAAGTGCAGGCCTCGTTCGACGACCCGCGCGAGCAGGTCCCGCGCGACCCCGAAAAGGCCACGGGCGCGCTGCCGGCTGGCGTGCTCGCCCGCGCTCCGTAAGAGCAGCTCGTCCACGAGCTCGGGTCGCGTCAAGATGCGGGCACGGGTGACGCCCGCGGCCTCGGCGCGTTCGATGAGGGCGTCGCGGTCAAGGCGCTCCAAATCGGCACGATTCATCGCGCTTTCATGAGCCCGCCGCGCGCCAGACGCAAGTGCGAAGCCGAGTCAGGAGCCCGTCACGCGGGCTACGGCGCGCTCGGTGCGAACGACGTCCCGACCGATCTCCGCTTCGAGCTCCTTCAGCGAAGCGAACTTCTCTTGTTGCCGAAGCCATGCAATGAGATCCAACCGCAGCGAAGCTCCGTATAGATCGCCGCTGAAATCGAGCAGGAAGGTCTCTACGGTGCGCCGGGTACCCCCCACGGTGGGTCGCCAGCCGATGCTGGTGGCTCCCCGGCCGAGCCGCCGCAACGGACGACCCCGTGCGTCGAGCTCGTGAGCGAGGACGGCGTACACTCCGTCGGGCGGCAACATCTCGGGAACAAGATCCAGGTTCGCCGTCGGAAACCCGATGGTACGGCCCAGCTTGTCGCCGTGGACGACGGTCCCCGAAAGGGAATGAGGCCGGCCCAGAACGCGGCATGCCTCATCGAGATCGGCGGCGGCAACGGCCTCACGCGCCCGGGTGCTCGAGTAATGGCCTCGCTCATCGGCGGCCACGGGGTGCACGCGCGCTTCGAAGCCGAGGCCCCCGCCGAGCTCGCGCAACAGCGCCAGATCACCGGCGCGCTTCGCCCCGAAGCGAAAGCTGTCGCCTACGACGACCACGCACGCACGCAGCCGCTCAGCGACGAGGTCGCGGGCAAAGCGCTGCGGCGACCAGGACGCAAAAGCCGTGTCGAACCTGCGCACGTACGTACGGGAGACCCCAATCGCGCTCATGAGCTCGGAGCGGCGAACCATCGTAGTCAGCAGCGGCGGCGCCCCCCTCCCCACGACCGCCGCGGGGTGCGGCTCGAACGTCAGCACGCACGCCGCGAGTCCCTTGCCGCGCGCCTCGGCTACGGCCGCGCCAAGCACCGCCTGGTGCCCCCGGTGGACGCCGTCGAAATTTCCAACGACGAGCGTGCAGCGGGGGGCTTGGAGCGCTTCCGGTGTCGTCGTGTCGTCGATCACCAGCAGGGAGGTGGCGACGCTCATCGCCCCGCATCAGTAGCATGCGCGGGCGCCGCTCGCGTCGTCCGCACGGTGACCCTGACTGCGCTCACGACGTCGAATCGGCGCGTCCCGCGGCTTATCGCCCACCGCACACGGTCGGCACGGGGTGGGCGAGGCAATAGCTGGGATCGTGCGGCGGAACGATCTCGACGACGGCCCGGTTGCCCTGCGAATAGAGCACGGGGCGTGGCTTGAGCGAGCAGGTCAGGCGCGCGTAGTCGGTCATCCCCTCGCTGCCCGAGCATGCGCCGGCCTCGTTCGGCACCGTCCACGCCTGACCGCCCGGGTAGACTGCATTGATCGCGTAGCGACCGGCGGGCAAGCAGCCCTCAACGGGCGTGCCCTTGATAAGCGAAGCAAGCTCCGGCGATTCCAGCAGGCCGGCACGCGCGAGGGGCTGGTCGGTGCCGCCCGACGGCAAGCAAGTGCCGCTCGTGCAATCGACATCCGCCGCGGTGCCCGTCAGGTGCGGAGTCACGAGCGTTCCGCGCCTATCCGCAGGCAGCTCATCGAGTTGCGCGGCAAAGCAGAGGACGGTCGGCCGCAAAAGGACCGTCAGGTGGTCTTGCTCGACGATGTTCGACCGCCCTGCGGCATCGAGGAGCGAGCCGGCGGCGAGAACCGTCTCGAGCAGTGAGTCGGAGCGAGACGGATCCCGACTCCCGAGCAACGTGATCCCCTGGAGCACGACGACCGGCTCCGCGGGGCCGCCCTGCGCGACGAGGCTGGCAGGATCATTCCGGTGAGTCGGATCGCTCATGAGCTTCGTGAGCACAACCATCGGCCACAGCGCGGGAGCGCTTCCTTCGGGAATGAGGCGGGGCATCCGGCCGCCCGTCTTCGGGTCGAGGACCGCGTCGCCCCACACCCAGAAACCGGCAGGGGCCGCGGGCAGTCCCTGCGCGAACGCGGAGATCTGCATCGCGAACGGCGGCGCGGTCGCTGCGTCGATTTCCCCCGGCGCGACACCCGATTGCAAGCGCAGATGCGGAAAGCTCGACTCGAGGTAGCTCACGCTCGCGGGCGTCATCGTCTGCGGCGGGGCGAGCACCGCGATGTCTTGCGGAATGGTGAGAACCGGAGCGTAGTTGGGATCGACCTCCGTAGTCCCTTCGAGCGAAGTGAGGTCGCTCGCGGGAGCCTCCGACGACTGAGCGATGGTCGACCACATGCTCCCCAGCGCTGGGTCGAAGCGGGCGCTCAGCCCTTGCGCGAAGAAGTACGGCCGCGTTGTCTCGACGGGCGCGTCGATAGTGACCGTCACGCCGTCGGCCACGAAGCCCGCTGCGGGAATGACGAGGCTCGTCGCGGTGGACGGCGCATCGGGCGCGACCGGGCCCGCTGGTACGCCGACGTCGACCGGCAAGAAGTCCGGTGTCGTGCTCGGCCCCGTGCTGAGAGAGGTTCCGGCGAGGTAGCCGCCAACCACGTCACCCCGCTCCGGCAGGTTGCGGATCTTGAACGAGGGGAGAAAGTTGCCCGTCCAGTCGAAGAACGCATGGATCTCGAAGGAGCCGGCCCGGAGCGGCGCGACCTCGTACGGCGCGCTCACCGAGATTGTCTCCTCGAAGCCATGCTCCTTCGGGCAGTATGTCTCCGGCCCGGCATAGCGCGGCTCATTGCCGAAGAGCACGTCGCCGACCACGCTCGTGAAATTGGCTGGGGCGCCTGCGACACCCCTCGGCGGAGGCGGGCTGCTCCGGTCGAAGACGAAGAGAACCGCATTGCCGACAATGTGGCCGGCGCGCGAGCAGGGCCGTGGTCCGCGGTAAACGATGGTGCCGCGAATGACGCCGCCCGCCGGAAAGAGGCGCGGACCTGGATCGTCCGGCACGGGTCCGCACGATAGCGCGATGCCAAGCAGCGCGAGCAGGCAAAGCCTACGCAACCCGCGGTTCGGTCCGTCGTGCATCATTGACACGGCGCGCACTCTCCCCTCAGAACCGCACCGACAAGAGGCCCATCAATCGGCGACCGATCACCTGACCGAAGGGATGCTCGCGATGCCGCTCGTCGAGCAGGTTGAACGCAACGCCGCTCAGCTCCGCCTGGTTGTGCAGAAAGCGGTAAGCGATCCGGGCATTGAGCAGCGCGTAGCCGTCGAGGCGAAAGGACCGGTACTCGATGCGCTGCTTCTGGATGTCCTCCACCTGCTCGGCCCAGCTCTGCGGCGAGACGTAATGGAAATCGAGCGACGCCTCGATGCCGACCCCGCTGCGGACCTGCACGCCCGCGTTGATCTTGTGCGCGCTCGTCCGCGAGTCGGTGGCGAGGAGCGCGAGCTGCTCGGCGCGGCAGCGGTCGTCGTTCTGCTTGACGGCCATGAGCGTGTAATTGGCATAAACGTCCAGGCCTTGCATAGGAAACGCGCGCATACCGAGCTCCGCCCCTACGACATCGTAGATCTGGCACTGGTTTTCGAACCCGCCCAAAAAGAACGGATAGAGCCCCGTCGATGGGTTGGGGGTCGTCGCCTGCGGAGAGCTGACGACGTCCCCTAGGGTGACCGCGCGGTTTGGGGCGAGGTCGATGAGGTTGCTCGCGCGGTCATAGAAGAGCGCCCCATCGAGCGTGAAGAAGTCGTTGTCCGAATTGAGATAGCCGATCTCGGTAGTGATGATCTGCTCCGGCTCGAGACGGAACGAGCGTTGATCGGAGCGAATGCCCTCGGACACGAGCGCCGCGCCTGTCACACGCAGCGGAACAGGGAGGCCGAGGTAGGCTTCGAGGAGCGTAGGCGTGCGGAATGCGCTGCCGACCATGGCGCGCAGGGTGGATCGCGTGCTGGGCTGAAACAGCAGCGAGCCCCTCGCCGATTGCACCACGCGATTCAGGTACGGAACGTAGTCCGCGCGGTAGTCGCCGACGAGAGCGACGTGGGGTCCTACCTTCATCTCATCGTGGAGGAAGAACCCGGCGTGGTGCTCAGCCTGGCTCTGCGCCTGGTACGTCCACTCCACCGCCTTGAGGCGATAGGCAATACCCACGTGGAGGTCGTGCAGGACGCCGCGGCCTGTCTCGAATTGGCCGACGATTTGCGCCTCCCCGTCGGCCACGTCGGTGAGTGCCCGGGCCGGCAAGAGCGATTGCCCGAGGTACGCAGCGTTGTTGCCCTCCACGACATCTATACGATTCCAGAAGGCGTGAAGCACGACGTGCTTCGATTCCAGGAAGACCGCCAGGTCGGAGGTCTGCACCGGAGAGAGGATGTGATCGTTGATGGGCCCGATGGCGAGCAGCTCGAAGCTGCCTTGGTTGTATCCACCGCGGATCCCGGCGGTCGCTTTCGCCCCAAGCTGATGGGTGATCGTCGCGTCGAGGCGGACGGTCCGCTGCGCGGTGTCTTGATCACCCGTAAAGAGGTGAACGTCAGCCCTGCCGGGGGGGATCTCACGGCTCCAACGCGGCCAGTGGTCGTACCCGGCGGAGAGGCGGTACCCCGTCCCGCCCTCGCGTCCCGTCGCCCAGACCGTCGCGTGCGTAGCGTCGTGATCGCCGTAACCCACGTGAAGCCCGGCGCCCCCTTTTGCCGGCGCCTTGGTAATGATGTGAACGACGCCGTTGAAGGCATCCGCGCCGTAGAGCGCCGAGCCTGGCCCGCGGACGACCTCAATGCGCTCGATGTCCTCGACGCCGATGGAAAGCGTACCCCACAGCGTGGCGCCGATCAGATCGACGTACACGCTCCGCCCGTCGACGAGGACCAGCACCTTGTTCGACAGCCGCTGGTTTTGCCCACGAAGGGAGACCTCGGTCTGGGCGCCGGTCGTCTCCATGATGTCCACGCCGGCAAGGCGCCGCAGAAGCTCGGGTATCTTCGTGATGCCTGAAAGCCGGATGTCCTGCTCAGTGATGATCGACGTCGAGCTGGGCGCCTCGAGCGGGCTCTGTTGCGCCCGCGATGCAGTGACCACCGTCTCTTCGAAGACCGCATCCGTCTTGAGGGACCCCGGCGCGGGAGCGACGTCGCCGCGCGGCGGAACGACGACCAGGGGCGCGACGAGTGGCGGCGCGGCAACCGGTGAGGACCCGCCGCCATCGCCTGAACGGACGTCGCCGCTGCCGATGATGCGCTTCGCCAGTGGCGCCCGCGTCTCCTCGACCAGCTCGGCCTGCTGCCTTCCAAGGCGCGCCTCTAGGCCGGACACGATGGGCGTCACGTCGTCACGGTCGCTCGGGGCTCCTTCCAGGTATTTCCGGTAGTAAGAGATCGCGTCCACGAGATCGCCCATGTCCACGTAAGCGCGAGCGATGTTGTAGAGGACATTCGGGTGCGGCAAAATGTTGTACGCCTCCTTCAGCTCGACGACGCCGGTGTCGTACCGGCCGTCGGCAATGGCCGCCATGCCGCGCTTGAAGTGCGCACGCGCCTCGGTCCTCTCGTCGCCGGCGGCGGCGCCGGCGGAGAGCACGAGCGCGCAGGCAACGAGCCAGCCGACAATCGTTGCGAATTGGCGTTGGGGCAAACCCCCGGGCTCCCCTCTTTGTCCGCAGGCGGGCCGTCGCTCGACGCGAACGACGTCAGTAAGGAATGTCCGTCTTGTACCCGTTCGGGCCGGTGGGCGTCTCCTCTTTCGGCGGAGCTGGCGGCAGGACTGCGCGTGTCATGGCCGGAGCCGCCATCAGCCGGACGTAGAGCGGCGCACCCGATGTCGCCGTCCGCACCTCCGCCCGATAGCCGTGGCGCGCGATCGTGAGCGTGTGCTCCCGGGGTGGCCCGTCGTAAGCGATGCTGCACGGCGTGCTGCTGCACCGCTCGATGCCCTCTTCCTTGACGGTGGCACCCGCTGGGTCGCTCTCGATGCGTACCGTGATCGGCAGCGCGGTGCCGGCGCTTGGTAATGCCAGCGCGTTCCGTTCTACGGCCGCGACGAGGTGCCCGGCCGTGGTAGACGCTGCGCCCGAAGGCATATCCGTCGTCCGGATGATGCGCGGCCCCGCCAGGGTTGGCACATTCCCGCGACTCTGGGCGCCCGCGCTTTGTGCGCTCGTGCCCACCGCCACGTAAGCGACGCCCGCCGCGAGCGCGAGGGCGCCCGCAGTCGCCAGCAGAAGCACCGGCTTGGACGCCGTCGTCACCGCCGGATTCCATGGTCCGCGCAACTTTGGGGCCGGGAGGTCCGGCGTACCCGCGACGCTCGTCGGCGCGTCCCCCAAGGACTCGCCGTCCGGAGCCCACACGGTGCGAGGCCGGGCAGCGCGGAAAGGGGGGAGCATTCCGCCGGAGCGGCGCTTGGTGACGACGGCGTGGGGGCCGCTCGTCGCGGACGCGTGCCGACCGACGGCTCCCCCACTCCAGTCCTTGCCCGGACCTGGGCCGGCCGCCGCCTCACCGGCGGACGACGTGTGGAGACCTCGTCTCAGCGCACCGAGGAGGTCGTCCATCGACGCGAAACGCCTATCGGGTGACTTCTCCAGGCAGCGCGCCACGATTTGCTCAAGCGCCGGGGATGCATGCGCGCGCGGGTTGGTCAGCCGGAGCGGCGGCGCTTTCTCGTTCACGTGCGCCATCAGCACGTTGACGCTGTTGGGGCGGTCGAAGGGAACCTTCCCCGTAATCATTTCGTAGAGGATGATCCCGAGCGCGTAGACATCCGCCCGCCCGTCCACCTTATCGCCTCGGATCTGCTCGGGGGCCATGTACTTGGGGCTGCCCATGAAGAAGCCCGAATGCGTGAGATCATCTTTTCCGTCGGCGATGTTCTTGACCAGCCCGAAGTCGAGCACCTTGACCACATCGACCTCATCGCCATGCGCGAGCAAGAAGATGTTGGCGGGTTTCAGGTCGCGATGGATGACACCGAACGAATGTGCTTCGCGGAGCGCGCGGCATATCTGAGAAGCGACGTGTACGACGCGCTCCTCCGGGAATTGACCGGCGTCACGGATCGCCCGGTGGAGAGTGCGGCCCTCGAGGTACTCCATGGCAATGTAGTAGATGCCGTCGTCCGTCTTGCCGTAATCGAAGATCGTCACCGTGTTGGGGTGGGTGAGCTTGGACGCGACGCTGGCCTCGAGAAAGAAGCGTTTGTGAAACTCGGGGTCGTGTTCCCCTGAGTAATGGGGGTCCAAGATCTTCAGAGCGCAGATCCGGCCGAGAGGAGCCTGCTCCGCGCGGTAGACCTTTCCCATGCCCCCGCGGGCGAGGAGAACTGTGATCTTGAAGCGGCCGTCGACGACGCGACCAATGAGGGGATCAGGGGCACCCGTGCCGCTCGAAAGTGCCGCCCGCTCGGTCATTGGAAAGCTCCCGCCCGTTCGCGTGCGGAGCTACCCGACACGCGGATACGCCGGCGCGAAGTCTGCCCCGATGCCACATCGCATGTCAACGCGACCGGCGGAGCCAAGAGCGCGGGGCACCTGCAGAGAATCATGCCGGAAAGCATTAAGTCGAGGTACCGTGGCGGCGTCATGAATTCCCCGACGACGCCTCTCTCGACGCCCGTCTCCTCCAAGGCGCGCCTCTCCCCCGCTCCCCGGTTCGTGTTCGCCATCGGCCTGTTCGCCTGCGCGCTCTTCGTCGGCTCCGCGCGACAGGTGCTCGCCGCGGGCCCAGGAAGCTTCGCAATCAAAACGCCGGAGGTCGAGGAGAGGGGCGGCGAGTGGCACGTCAAAGTGCGCATCGACCTCCCCCGCCCGCCAGCCATGATGCACACGCCCATGCGCTTCACATTTTCGAAGGACGCCGTTGACGAGCGTGCGATCATGTCGCGTGGCGCCGAGCCCGTGCACCACCGCGTCGTGCTGGAGACGGCCGCCAAGCAGATCGTGTCGCTGGACGTCGACTTCGCCAACGCAAGCGGCAAAGTCTTCAAATCGACGTACTTCGAGTTCGACCTGAAACGCGCGGACGGATACTTCGAGGCGGGCGAGTACGTCGTGGCTCTCTCTGGCGTCGATGGGGAGGTCGGGGCTGCGCAGCACCTCGTCCTCAAAGGGGACAACCCCCCAGTCTACCGCGGCGCGATGGACTTCGCGGACAACAAGTCGACGAAGCAGAAGGGCCCGAAGATGGAGAAGGTCAACAGCGGAGTCGATGGCGGCCAAGAGGTTGCCAAGAACGACACGTCCGCCGCGGGGCCTGCGTCGACGGATGTAGCCGCGGTGGGCGAGGCGCCCGGAATGGTTCCGGACACGGCGTTCAAAAGAACCAGCGAGGAAGAGTCCGTAAAGGAGCACCCAAAAGGGTGCGGCTGCGTGAGCGTCGGAATGGGCGAGGAACCTTCGCCCCTCGGCGCGGCAGGGACGACCGCCGCGCTCGTCCTGGCCGCCTTTGCGAGACGCAAACGCCGCTGAGCCGGGACCATCGCCCGCCCACCGCCCGAGCACACGAGCCGGACCGAGCATGACACGGGCTGCAAAGACTCGTGGTGCGCCATGACGCCACGTCAAGCGATCGATAACGCCCGTCAAGGCAAGCTCCTGCCCGTATACGCCGTCACGGGCGAGGAGCGACTGCTCCGCGACGAGGTGGTCGCCGAGCTCCGCGCCGCGTCGCTTGCGGGCGCGGTCGCGGCCTTCAATGAGGACAAATTCACGGCCGGAGAGGTAGAAGTCGACGCGGTCATCGCCGCAGCCCGCACCGTCCCGATGATGGCTCGCCGCCGCTTCGTGCTGGTTCGCGGTGCAGAGCGATGGGAAGCCGCCGAATCGGAGGGCTCGCCCTTCGAACGGCTGGCCGCCTACGCCGCCACCCCGATCGATTCGACGTGTCTCGTAATCGTCGCCACCAAGCTCGACGGGAGACGCAAACTCGCGGCGTTCGCGCGGAAACAGGGTTTCCTCGTTGCGTGCGAGCCCCTCGAAACGCGTGTTCTTCCCGGGTGGATCTTCGAACGCGCAGCGAGCAAGGGGCACGTCATCGAGCGCGCGACCGCCGAGCTGCTCGCCGCGACGGCGGGGCCTCAGCTCTCGTCGCTCGACGACGCCCTCGAGCGCCTCTCTCTTTACGTCGGACCAGGGTCGCCGATCAGCGAGGACGCCGTGGGCGCTTGCGTTGCGCGCGTCCGCGCGGCGGACACATGGGCTCTGGTCGACGCGGTAGGCGCGCGCGATCTGGGCCGCGCGCTCCGCACGCTCGCCGACGCGTATGACCCGCGCGAACGCGGGCTGCCGCTCCTCGGGGCGCTCGCCTGGTCGGTCCGGCAACTGGCTCGCTACGTGGCGGCGATCGAATCGGGTGCCACCGCGGAAGAGGCCGCGCGACGCGCTGGCGTTTACAACCCGTACCAGGCACGCGATATGGCGGCGAAGGCGCGTGCGACGGGCTCGAAGGAGGTCGAGCGCTGGCTACTGGTCCTCGCCGAAACCGACCTGGCGCTGAAAAGCTCGCGGCGGACGGCGGACCTCATCCTCGAAGAGATGCTGACGAGGCTCTGCCGTGACACACGTGGCGCTCGAGCAGCATTCCACGTCTGACCGTCCGCAACGCTGTGGTAGAGACTCGTGATCGGAGATTGAGATGCACGTCCCCCAACGGGTGATCCGGCCTCAGACGGCGAGCACTGAATGGCTTGCGAGCGCGACCCTTCCAACGCAGCACGGCAATTTCGTCACGCAGGTTTTTCGCAGCGGTGACGGCGGCCCCGACGGCTGCTCGCCGCAGGAGCACGTCGCTCTGGTATTCGGCGATGTGCGCGGCCAGGCCGACGTACTCGTGCGCGTTCATTCGGAGTGCATGACCAGCGAGGTCTTCGGCTCTCTCAAATGCGATTGCAAACAGCAGCTCGACGCCGCGATGAGCACTGTGGCAAGGGCAGGGGCCGGGGCGGTGCTCTACCTCCGCCAGGAGGGGCGCGGCATCGGGCTCGCGAACAAGATCCGCGCCTACGCGTTGCAGTCGAACGGACACGACACCGTGGACGCGAACCGGTTGCTCGGACTGCCAGACGACGCGCGTCGCTACGACGTTGCGCGCGACATGCTCGAGCACCTTGGCGTTGCGAGCGTTCGCCTGATGACGAACAACCCGGCAAAGGTCACCGGTTTGCGGGACCTAGGGGTCACAGTTACCGCGCGTGTGCCCGTCGTCGTGCCGCCGAATGCCCACTCGGCGCCGTACCTCGAGGCCAAGCGCCTCCGCATGAACCACGATCTCCCGCGCTTGCTCGGGGCGAACCTAGCGCTCCGTTAGGCATCGCCGACGCTCCGCCCCCTCCTCCTGCGGAACCCTGCCGCCATGCGAATCGCCCTGACGCACAACCTGAGCGTCACCGACTCAGAAGAGGAAGCAGAGTTCGACTCGCCGGAGACCATCGCGGCCATCGATCGCGCCCTCTCCGCAGCCGGCCACCGGGTGGAGCCGATAGACGTCACCGGCCCCGCTTCGCTGCTCGTGACGCGGCTCGAGGCGTTCGCGCCGGACATCGTCTTCAATCTCGCCGAAGGACGGCACGGCAAGGCGCGGCGCGCTTTTTACCCGGCGCTGTTCGAGGAGCTCGGCATCCCGTCCACGGGTAGCGACGCGTACACGCTCTGCGTGACCCTCGACAAGGCGCTCACCAAGAAGCAGCTGGCCGGCTGGGGCGTGCCGAGCCCGCGCGGCCGGTTCGTGACACGCGCAACGCTGAAGGCGGGCGGCCTCGACGAGCTCTCCTTTCCGGTCATCGTGAAGCCGAACTTCGAGGGCTCGAGCAAGGGCATCGCGCAGGAGAACGTCGTGGAGGACGCCAGCGCTCTCGGTCGCGTGCTCGACGAGCTCCTCACCACGTACCCCGAGGGCGCGCTCATCGAGAAGTACGTGCCCGGTGTGGACGCCCGCGTAGTATGCGTCGAGGGCCTGCCGGCATTGCCAGCCGTGGAGATCGTCGTGAACCCGGACTACCCCCGGCGGTTCGACGTCATCGACTATCGCCTGGCCAACCTCGACGCGCGCTTCCTCGAACGGCGCGCGCCGGCGCGCGTCGCGCCGGCCGTGCACGAACGTCTGCGTGAGCTCGCCGACCGCACGCTTTCCGCATTCGCGCTCCGCGACGTGGCGGCTCTAGACTTCCGGCTCGGCGAGGGGGGCGAGGTCTGGTTCTTGAGCGCGACCGCGAGCCCGAGCTTCGAGCCGGACGGGGTCCTCTTCGCTGCGACCAAGGCCGTCGGCATCGACTATCACACCACCGTGCTCGCCGTCCTGCGCTCCGCGGCGAAGCGGCACGGGCTCACCGGGCTCCTCGATGCGACGAAGATTCGCGCGCCGCGAGCACGCCGCACGAGCCTTCGCGTGGGGCTGGCCTTCAACATGAAGCGCATCAAGTCTCATGGAGGCGACGACCGCGAGGCGGAATACGACGCGCCGGAGACGATTGAGGCGATAACGGCGGCGATTGAGAGCCACGGGCACGTCGTGTTGCCCCTAGAGGCCACAGCCGATTTTCCGCGCGCTTTGATGTCGTCTAACGTCGACGTGGTCTTCAACATCGCCGAGGGGATGGTGGGGCGTAGCCGCGAGGCGCAGGTGCCGAGCCTCTGTGAGCTTCTGGCCGTCCCGTACACGGGGAGCGACTCGGCCACTCTTTCGATATGCCTCGACAAGGGGCTGAGCAAGCGCCTGCTCGTGGACGTAGACACGCCGGCGTTCCAAGTGCTTTTGACCGGGCGCGAAAAGCTCCGACCGCTGCGCTACCCAGTCATCGTCAAGCCGAACCAAGAAGGGACGAGCAAGGGCATCTCGGGCAAGAGCGTCTGCGACGACGAGGTGCGGCTCCGCGAGCTCGCGCGCGAGCTCATCGAGCGTTATGGCC
>JALYHV010000458.1 GCA_030776205.1 Myxococcota bacterium
GCGCTTGCGCGCGCGTGCCTCGAGCCCTTTTCCGAGCAGCAGGAACGTCACGATCGCTCCTGCGGCCTCGAAGTAGATCGGCGGCATGTGACCGTGCTCGGCGTGAAGAAAGAGCCCTGGCGCAAGGACGACGAAGAGCGACCACCCGTAGGCCGCGCCCGTGCCGAGGCTCACGAGAGTGTTCATGTCGGCGCTGCGGTGGCGAACCGCGGTCCACGCGAGGCGGAAGAAGCGGCGTCCGGGACCGAACACGACCAGGGTCGCCAAGAGCAGCTGCGCAGTCCTTCCGGCGCTTCCGGCGAACGCAGGCACGACGCCGTGGGACATGCCGAGGATCAGCAGGGGCACGGTGCAGACGAGCGCGGTGAGGAAGTCGCGTCGAAGTGCGCGCGCCTCGTCGCCCTCGTCGTCAGATGCCTTTGGTGCGCGTTTCGGGGGCGAGACGTTCGCGTGGTAGCCGGCGCGTTCCACCGCAGCCTCGAGGTCGCGTGCGGTCGCACGCGTGAGGTCGACCACGACGGTCGCGCGCTCGGTGATGAGGTTGACGCTCGAGGATTGAACGCCCGGCACGGTCGAGAGCGCGTTTTCAACGCGTCGCACGCAGGCGGCACAGGTCATCCCCCCGATCGAGAAATCCACGCGCTCGGCGGCGCTTTCGGTCACGGCTGCTTCCATCTGCCTCGAAGTCATCGGCTCGCCTCCGAATTGCGGACGCGCCGCCCAGGGCCGCATTACACCGAGCGGCAGGTGTAATGGAACGGGAGGCCTTCCGTCGGCAGGGAAGCACCACGGACCCACTCCGCGGGCCAAGAGGAACATGGCAGCCCGAGAAACGATGCTTCACGTGACTGGAATGATCTGCCCCTCGTGCGTACGCCACATCGAGCACGCCGTGCGCGCCCTCGACGGTGTCGGGGACGTCCGAGTGAACCTCCGCCAAGGCGACGTTCGCGTTCGTCACGACCTATCGGTTGCCTCCGTCGCGGCGCTCGTCGACGCGATCCAGGACGCGGGCTACGAAGCCCGGCCGTGAGCGTGCGCCAGCGTTTTCTCTTCGCCAACATCGTGGTCGCAGCGCTCGCGTGCGCTTCGCTCGAACGCACCGCGTTCGCCGCGGACGATGTGACCGTTGCACCCGATGCGCACGTGCACACGCCGCCCGAGGCGGGCGAGGATCCCGCGCAGCTCCCCTACGAGGTCTCCCGTCTGACGCTGATCCCGGGCACGCCCGGAATGCCCGGTGGGTTTCACCTGATGGTCAACGGGTTCGGGTTCTTGCAGAACACCGGCCTCGGCGCGCACAAGATAGCGAACGCGAACGTGCGCAGCTACGAGGGGGGAAGGACCTACCCGCTTATCACGAACGACTGGGCGATGGCGTACGCGCGCGATTCACGCGGCTTCGTCGAGGGTTTGCTGATGCTCAACTTCGAGCCGCCGACCGTTGGCGCGGCGGGGTATCCCGAAGTCGGGCAATCCGGCGAAGGCCTCTGGGACGCGCAGCACTCTCATCAGTTCATCCACCAAGCGGTGATCGCGATCCATCCGCTCGCGGGCATCGACGGCTGACACACCGAAGGCATGATGAAGGAAGGCCCGTACGACCTCTCGCTGTTCTTCGGGCAAGGCAGCGCGACGATGGGGCCTCCGATCTTCATGCACCGCGCGTCGAGCCCCGGACCGACGGTGCCGCGCAAGCACCACAAGGGCGAGAACCCTCACGAGACATTCCCCGTGATCGGGATCGCGCTGCGCCTGGGCGACACCTGGTTCGAGGCCTCCGCCTTCAGCGCGAAGGAGCTCACCCCCGACGACAGCCGGTTCCATCCGTACGTCGCCGCGCCAGTCTCGGTCGCCGCGCGCGTCCGGCACACCTCCGGTGGGTGGCTCGAGCTGCAGGTCAGCGGCGAGCGGCTTCGCTCGCAAGGGCACGACGAGCCCGACGCGTTCCAGGCAAGTGCGAGCGCCTACGTGTGGGGCGACGTCGCGCGCTACCGCGTGGACGCGTTGCTCGATTGGGCGGTCGATCGACCGGACGCTACGCCGACGAGCGGCGCCCGCGCGGCGCACGCGGTGCTCGCCGAAGCTGCGCTGCGCTCGCCGACGCGAAGGCAGACGTACTGGCTGCGCGGCGAGTTCAACGAACGAGAAGAATCGGAGGCGCTCGGCGGCGGTGTCAGCTCTCCGTGGCTGTTCGGCACTGCAGGGTTCGAGCAGACGATCGCCGGCGGTCAGGCCAGCGGCCTTCAAGTCGGCCTCTTCGCGGAGGCCACCGTCGTGCACATCCCTGCGTCGCTCCAGGGCGCGTACGGAACGGACAACGCGGTGACCGTCAGCGTCGGACTGCACCTATTCGGGATGTGGCTGCTCGATGGGGACCTGCGCCGGATGCAGCACCATCACGGCACGTGATTCAGCGAGGTGGTCCGACGGGGGCAGCGCCAAACCTTGTTCCGGTCGGCTCAAAGCGAGGGCCCTTGCTCGTCCAAGGTCGCCTGGATCCGCGCAGTCGATCGCACGGCGGTCGGTCCGCCCGTCGCTGCGCTCCCCGAAAGCCGATGGCCCGAGGTGAAGCGCGCCGTGGTTCACGTCCTCGGGCTCGACGAGGAGTAGATTGCCGCTCCTCGGGATCCCGTGCTTCAAGAGCCTACGGCCCTCTCGGATCCGGCAGTCACGGAAACGAGCACGGCGCCGCTCGTGTACGGCTCGGGCGAGGTGGCGCAGGTGGACTTCTTCGAGGTTTGGGTGGAGCTCGCCGGCGCGCGCCAGAAGTCGTGGCATCCTGTTGATGCGCTTGATGCACACGGGGCGCGACTTCGCGATGCTGTGCGCGCAGCAGGACACGACCTGGTTTCTCGTGGCCCACGTCGCGGCGGCGGTTCTGCGACGTCCCACGCGTGAACCGCCCACGGTGCGCCCACCGGCGCACCAGGCCGTCGGAGGCCTGATCCATTCGTCGAGCCCACCATCCCAAGGGCAGAAGGGCTTCATCCATCGGAAAAAGGCGATCAAGCCATGAGCGACGGGCGCTCGCGTCGGCAGACGCCATTCCGATTACCAGAGTCGAATTCTGACTATTCCTGTCGAACGAATTGACTGCTGCGATCGCA
This sequence comes from Myxococcota bacterium, assembly GCA_030776205.1. Taxonomy (GTDB): domain Bacteria; phylum Myxococcota_A; class Polyangia; order Polyangiales; family Polyangiaceae; genus Palsa-1150. The sequence goes on from JALYHV010000458.1 coordinate 3,111, forward strand.
TGGCCTCTGAGCATGAACTGCAAGGACTTGCCGCGACGTAAGCGTCCGGCCCACACGCCATTCGCGGTGAGAGGCTACTTCTGCCGCGCGAGGGGCGGTGCGCGACCGCTGCGCCAAGGCTGCGCAGCGTCTATCGATTCCAACTAATTTATATCGAATTATCAAATCAACCGTTTCTGTCGTATAACTCCCCGTGGTCTCCATTGCGCCCGACCGCACTCTTGCCCAGCAGCTCGGCGGGACATTTGCCCTGTTCGGCCTCATCGTGGCGGCGGGGTTCGTCGTCCAATCGCTCGCATACGGCATCAGCCACGTCTGGCTGACGCCCGAATTCGAGCGCAGCCGGCTGGCCGTAGGGGCGGAGGGCGACGCCTTCGCCGCGATGGTCGACGAGGAGAACGGCCTGCGTGCCTACCTCCTCACGCGTGACGTCCGGTTCATCGAGCCGTACACGAGGGGCGAGACGCAGCTCGCGAGGGCCAACACGGTTCTTGTGGCGAACGCCGGCTCCGTCTCCGAAGTCGCGGCCGCGATGCTCGCCACGCGCATCACCGAGGAGGCATGGCGCGACCGCTGGGCGAAGCCCGCGAGCGACACCCGGGCCGAAGCGGCGCTTCCGTCGATGCTGGAAGGCAAGTCGCTCTTCGACTTGTACCGCAGGGAGCGGACGCCGCTCGCCGAAGGACTGAACCTGCGCAGCGAAAGGCTGGCGGCGCGCGAGGAGGTCGTGTCCCAGGCCCGCGCCGCGCTCAGTCTGGGCGTCTTCGTGGCGGTCCTCTTCGTGGCGGTGCGCCAGCACCGCAAGCTGCGCGCCACCATCGTCGACCCGGTGGCTGCGTTGCTGCGCGACATCGGCCGGATCCGCGACGGCGCGCTGGAGGTCACCGTCGACCACGGCGGCGCGCGCGAGCTCCGGCGCCTTGGGGAGGGTCTCAATGAGATGGTCCACGCACTTTCGGCGGCGCGCGGCACGGCGGAATCGCGCGACGAGATGCTCCGCAGGCACTCGGTACGCCTCCGCCAGATCCTCGACGCCAGCCGCGAGTTCTCGGAGAGCCTCAACTTGAAGTACGTTGTCAACGCGGTGTGCACGAGCACGGCGGCCGTCGGCGGCTATGACAAGGTCATCGTCTGGCTCATGGACGACGAGCTGAAGAGGCTCGTCGATGCCGAGGCGCCGCAAGTGCCCGAGCCGTCCGAGGATCCCAGGGTCGGCCAAGGGCACGACGTCGCGTCGCGCGCAGCGAAATCGGGGCGGGTGACCTTCGAGGACGCCGCCGGGCAAGTGCGCTTCAACGACAGCAACGTCGGACCGGTGCGCGCGATCGCGATACCCCTCGTCGTGGGGGCGCGGGTCGTGGGGGCGGTCGAGGCTCGCGATGCGGAGCCGAGAGCGGCGACGACGCAGATGATCGAGATCCTGGAGATGCTGGCGATGCACGCGGCCACGGCCATCGAGTCGGCTCGCCTGCACGAGCTCACGGAAGAGCGCAGCCACATGGACGAGCTCACGAAGCTCTTCAACCGTCGCCGCCTCGAGGAGGACCTCGACGCCGAATGCAAGCGCTCCGCGCGCTACGGGCGCCCGCTGGCTTTCATCATGCTCGACGTGGACCATTTCAAGGCTTTCAACGACTCCCACGGCCACCCCAAGGCCGACGGCGCGCTGCAAGAGGTGGCGGAGGTCATCGCGCGCAGCGTGCGCACGACGGACAGCGCCTACCGCTACGGAGGCGAGGAGTTCTGCATTTTGCTGCGGGAGACGACCGGCCTTGACGCGATGATCCTGGCGGAACGCGTGCGGTGCCGCATCGAGCGGCGCTTCTCCACCGGGCCCTTGGCCGGCATCACCGCGTCCTTAGGCGTCGCCGAGTTCTACGGAGCTTCGCCGCTGCCGCGCTCCCTCGTCGAGGCCGCGGACGCGGCCATGTACGAGTCGAAGAACACCGGGAGAAATCGCGTGGTGCTCAGCTCACCGCCAGTAGCCCCCCTGGGAATGACCCAAGGAGAGCTCGAGCCGGCCTTGAGCTGAGGGCGGGGGCTTTGTCCTTCCACGGCCCCGACCTCGGCCAGGCGTCGAGCATCGGTCACCTGGGGACCCGATCCATCGGGAGGTAGCCGGGCTGCGCGCGCATCGAGGAGTTGGCGAAGAGGAAAGCCTCGGCCGTGGATGCAAGCGAACCCGCGCTTGAGCAACACGCGAAGTCGTCTTGATCGGCCGATGCCAAGCTCAGGCGTGTGCGTGCATCCGGCGTGTCGAGGCCCTTGCGCGGGGGCGCGTCGGAACGAGCCTCCGGGTTAGCGAGGCTGCACTCGCCGATGCCCGAGGTCCTCGAGCACGTCGCCGATCTCGAAGAGAAGGCCCGCGCCCGCCGCGGTTTGGATCCAAACGGCTTCACATACGCGGCAGCGAAGCCCATGTCCTTGGCAAACTTGAGCGGGTTGGCGAAGTAGACGGCCTCCTTGACGATACGATCACCGCGAACTTCGACGACGTCGACAACATCGTAGCTAGCTGCGGCTCCGGAGGGCCCCACGACGTCGATAGCGAACGTCGAGCAGACGTGACGCCCATCGACGAACTGTCGCTGCATGCGCAACGACTTCGGCGTGTCGATCCAGCGCTGCACCTGAGGGTTGTCGATGAACTGATGCACCGAGTCCGATCTTCCGACGAATGGATCTTCGAAGACGAACCCGGAGTCGAGGATGTCAACGAGCCCAGCTCCCTGTTTCCTCTCGACCATCATGATTGTCAGGTACCGGTTGACCAGCGCCGCCGCGTTCGCGGCTACGGGGTTCTGCGCCTCCTGCTGTGGCGTGTGCGCGCAGCCGAAGAGGGTGACCAGGCACAGCGTCGTGATCGTACGCGGGAGAGTCTTCATGGGTTCCGTCCTTTCGTACCGATGTCGGCCGACGGAGCCCAACTTCGACAGGGCGAACGTATCTTCGTCTCGGAAGGAAGGAGGGCGCCGGGCAAAGCCTCCGAAAAAAGAAAAGAACACGAGCTGTCGAACTGACGGAGCGTGGGCCGACTCTCTGATGAAAGGACGGGAGTTCACCATGCAATACGCACTGCTCATTTACGGAAACGAGGCTGCCGCCGAGACCACGCCCGCCGCGACGAAGGACGAAATCATAAAGGCCTTCGACGCGTTCACTGCGTCGATACTGAGGGCAGGCAAGTTCCGAGGAGGAGAGGCGTTCCAGCCCACCACCACCGCCACGACGGTCCGCCTGAGTAAGGAGCGTGTCTCTGCGACCGATGGCCCGTTCGCGCAGACGCGCGAGCAGCTCGGAGGCTTCTACCTCATCGAGGCCCGAGACCTTGACGAAGCGATGGAGACCGCCAGCCGCGTTCCCTCTGTCCGGTTCGGTGGCGCTGTCGAGATTCGGCCCGTGCTTGCGATTTCGCGTCCTGCTGAGGCGATTGTGCCGTCGAAAACGGGACGTCTGAAGTCGCGAACGACCCGGCCGCGCGCATAACGCCACGGGATCTCCATTCTGACCGCTTCGCCGCGCGTTGCGAGAGATGCGCGCTGCCCTTGGCCGCCCACCCCACCCCCACTTCACAAACTAAAGGAGCGACAGTCATGCGAATCGTCGTCAACACCCCCGCCGGGAACATCGGACGCGTCGTCGTAGAACGCTTGCTCGACGCCAAGCACAACGTAGTGATCATCAGCCGTCATCCCGAGAAGGTCGCCGCCGCAACGGCGAACGGAGCCACGCTCGTGCGCGGTTCGATCGACGAGGACGCCGTCGTCGAACGGGCACTCGAGGGCGCCGACGCGATGTTCTGGCTCACTCCCATTGCGTTCGAGCCTGTGGACTACATGGCGTGGGCGAAGGACGTTGCTCGGCGCGCAGCGTCGGCCGCCAAGCGCTGCGGCGTCCGCCGCGCCGTCGTCATCTCGAGCATCGGTGCGCAGCACGATTCGGGCGTCGGGCCGATCGGCTGCAACTCATTCATCGAGAAGGCGTTCGCGACCGCGGTGCCGAACGTGAGCGTTTATCGCCCGGGTTCGTTCATGGAGAACATTCTCCAGCACGTGAGCACGATCGCTCACGGCGGGAAGATGTACACCCGCTACCCCACTTCGATGAAGATACCCTGGGTCGCGACGCGCGACATCGCGGAGAGTGCCGTGCGTGCACTCACGGACGAGCGCTCGACGGGATCTCAGATGCTCGAGCTCCAAGGGCCCGAGGATCTCGATCAGCTCCAAGTGGCGTCGATCGTCAGCCAAGGCATCGGGCGCCCGGTGACCGCCGTCGAGGTCACCGAAGAGCAGGCGAGGCAGGGGATGGTGGGGGCGGGCATGCCAAGCGCGTTTGCCGACCTCCTCATCGAAATGTACGCCGCGCTCGCTTCTGGACGCATGCAACGCACGCAGGCCCGTAGCGCAGCGACGAGCACGCCTACGACCCTCCTGACGTTTGCGCGTCAAGTGCTCAAGCCCGCCGTGGATGCAGCGTTTGCGCGGTAGCTGTGCCATCTCGGTCAAGGCCGACGCAGAAGCGAGGCGCCACTCCGGTCGCCGGGACGATCGGCCCGTGTTAAGGCTCAATTTCGAGGAGGAAGATGCATGCAATACACGCTGATGTTCTACCTCGGACGGGACGAGTTCGATGCCCGCACCGATCCGGCCAGGAAAGATGCGTTCTGGGGAGCGTTCCTCCCGTACGCACGCGCGCTTTCCAATGCGGGCATCGTCGTTGGAGGCGCGGGGCTAGAGCCACCTGATACCGCGACCACCGTGCGATACGAGAATGGCCAGCGTTTGGTCCAAGATGGCCCCTTTGCCGCGACGAAGGAGCAGCTTGGTGGGTTCTACGTCATCGACGTTCCGGACCTCGAGACCGCTCTTAGCTGGGCAGCACGCTATCCAGCCGGCCCCGGTGGCGCCGTCGAGGTCCGCCCCACAATGCCGCCCATGGACCACTGAGCCGAACAATGGGCGACGACGCGCGACGCGCCGCCGAGCTCGCGGTTCGAGAGTCCTACGGCCGCATCATGGCCTTCCTGAGCGTGCGCTCGCGCGACGTTGCTGTCGCTGAGGACGCGCTCGCCGAAGCCTTTCGAAACGCGCTCGAGACGTGGCCGGTCGCCGGCGTGCCGCGCGAGCCTGAAGCCTGGCTGCTCACGGCGGCGCGGCGGCGGCTCATCGATCAGATGCGCCATGCGCGTGTTCACGAGGAAGCAACGCCATCGTTGCTTGCCGCCGCCGAGGAGGCACAAGGAATGGCCGATACTTCAGGGTTCCCCGACGACCGGCTCAAGCTCCTGTTTGTGTGCGCCCACCCTGGGATCGATCCTATGGCGCGAACGCCGCTGATGTTGCAGACCGTGCTGGGCCTCGACGCCGCGCGTATCGCGGCGGCGTTCCTCGTTCGGCCAGCGACGATGGGACAGCGGCTCAGCCGAGTGAAGACGAAGATCCGCGACGCCGGCATCCCGTTTGAGGTTCCTAGCAGCTCAGATCTACCGAACCGTTTGGATGCTGTCGCCGAAGCAATTTACGCGGCCTATGGGAGTGGCTGGGAC
>JALYHV010000459.1 GCA_030776205.1 Myxococcota bacterium
GCGCGCGTCGTCGTGAACGACGCCTCGAGTTGGGTGACGACCTCCGCGTCTCGAGCCCGGAGCCATGGCTCGATCGGCTCCACATCGCTGAGGTACGCGTCCAGGATCGCCTTTTCGGCACCGGACGAGTCGCCACGGCCTGCCAGACGAACGGCCTCTTGTATGCGCGAGCGCGCCGTCCCCAGCAGAGCCGGAGCGTCGAGCTCGGGAACACGGCGCCGGAGGCAGGCGACCTCCCCGGGGCTGGCAAACTTCGCGAGCTCCCCGTCCGACGAGTTTGCGAGTGCATCGAGCGAGACGCGAGGTGGCGCGTGATCACACGCGGGCTGCCGCAACGAGAACACGTAAAAGGCGAGCGCCCACCGTTTTCGGTCGTCGAGGCCCTCGAAGGGCACCATCGCGGTGCCTTTCACCCCGAAACGAACGACGTTGAACGCCTTGAACGGCGTGAGCCGCTCCATGACCGCGTCCGAATGAAAGCTGGCCGGTCTCGGCGAGAGCGCGGCTGCAGCGGGACCGTCGCCGTGACCGCTGAGCCCGTGGCAGGCGGCGCAGTTTTGCGCAAAGAGACGCGAGCCCTCTGCCAAATCAGGCGGAGCGCCTGGTGCACGCGAGATGCCGGTCGCTACGACGAGATCGTCGACGAGGGAAGCGCACTCGGCTGCCACGTTCTTTGCGCCCGCAGCACCTTGCACTGCTTCGCCAGCGCGCCGCACCTGCTCATCGACCGAGGCGACACGTGCCACGAAGCCCGCGAGCTGCGGGAGCCGTTTCGCGACCGCGAGCGCTTCACCCGAGAGCGAGGCCTGCTCTGCGAGCTCTCCCCGATCTTGAGAGGCAACGGCGGCCGGATAGTCCGACTCGAGGTACTGGAGGATGGCAACGAGGTGCTGCGCGTCGCTGCCGCCGACGGCGCCCGCCCTGCTTTGCTCGGCAGGAGAAGCTCGCCCGCCCCGGAGCGCGAGGATGAATAAGGCAAGAATTGCCAATGCGACTGCAAGAGAACCAGCGACGCGCCTGATGTTGAAAGTCGTTTTCAACACCTGGAGTATGCCGGAGGAACGAGCTCTCGGCAACTGGAGGCCCTTTGGCGGCGCTGTTTGGCGGCCCCGAGAGCGCAGCCAATCGTTCAAGGCCGCTTCTCACGCTAGTTTGGAAAGCCTGTCGAAGCTTGTCGCCTCAAAGCCCCTGCGCGTACACCGCGGAGCCGTCCGCCACGCTCGTTTTTAGCTCTTGGTTTGATTCGGGAAATTTCGCTAGGTTATAAGAACGATGATGGCACCCGTTGCGTCCGCGCCTTCCCCATCGGAGCGCGAGCGATGAGCCGTCGGTTGGCCCTCTTTATGATGGACGAGGGCGGCTATCAGCTCGAGCTGCGCGACGAGTTCCTCGCGACGACGAGAGAATACGGCTTTTCTGCGCGCGTCTTCTGCGCCGACAACGATCCGCAGCGGCAGGTCAAACAGATAGACGGTTGCCTCGCCGAACCGAAAGAGCTCCGCCCGACGGTCGTGCTCGTGAGCCCCGTCCGCGAGGGGGCCCTCATGTCGACTGCGCACGCGGCCGTGCGCGGCGGCGTTGGGTGGGTGACGCTCAACCGGTCGAGTGACCAGATCGCGGAGCTTCGCCGTGACTTCCACAATCTGCCGATCTTCTGCGTGACCGCGGACCAATACGAGGTCGGTCGCATTCAGGGGCGTCAGTTCAAGACGCTACTCCCGCAAGGCGGCGAGCTCGTGTACATCCGCGGACCGATCGGAACATCCTCGGTGGTGCGGCGATTCGCCGGCGTCCAGGAGATTCTCGCGAACACCTCCATCGAGATATTTGCGCTGAGCAGTGATTGGACCGCCGCCGGCGGCGAGCGGACGTTGCACGACTGGCTCCGCATATTTCACGGACGCGAGCTCCCGGCTGCCATAGTCGGAGCGCAAAACGACAGCATGGGCATCGGCGCGCAGAACGCCCTCGTCGCGCGGTTGCGCGCCGGCCGAGTTCTCTTCACTGGCTGCGACGGCGCACCGAACCATGGTCAGCGCTGGGCAACCGAAGGCAGGCTCGCGGCCACGGTCATCATTCCGCCGGTCACCGGGCGCGCAGTCCACGCCATCGCCTCGATGCTGAGCGGCGGCCCGCGGCCCGCAGCGGAAATGCTGCTCAGCCCAACGTCATTCCCGCCCCTCAGCGTCCTTGCCAGCCGGGTCGCAGAGGACTCATCGGTCCTGCGCGCCACTCATCTGCGATAGCCCGACCGACGCGCTTTCCGTGCAAGCGTTCTTCTCCGCGCGGCAGGCGTCCACCTCCCGCGAGCGTGCGTCGGCTACGTGGATGCAGGTCATGACGTCGCGCGCTCTCGCCTCGAGCCGCTTGGACGCATGGCCTACCATTCGCTCGGCTTGCATGCGCGTTACGAGACACCCGATGACTGCGTGCGCGGCGATCATCATGCTGACCACCGCCGTGGCGACGAGCTGGCGTTCGCGCCGCTTACCACCGAGTGCCCTCAGCTGGACGATCTCCTCTTCCAGCCGCTGGATTGTATCCTCGAGAGATGGAGAAGCGGCGCGGTACATGCGACGATCCTTACCACGCAGAAGACAGGTGAGCCCGACGCGGTCCGCCAGCGGCGCTTAGGGGGCGGCGGCCTTCGTGCGGGGAAAGATCAGCACATGGCTGCGCTCGCCTACGTGAAGAAGCGTCGCTCTGGCGCCCAGCGGAGCTCGGTCCTGGCTCGACCACCACGCCCACCACACGAGGGAGCGCCACGCTTCGTCGTCGCCGATGAACTCGGGGACGATCAGATCGACCGCGACGAAGCGACCGCCGACGTAACCGTCGAGCGACGGGCCATAGCTCCAGCGTGCGCGCTCGGGCGCGGGCGTCAGATCGTTGTGCAGCGCGCCACCATAGAGAACGACGGCCTTGCCCTGGTCGGATGCACTCCTGCGGGCGCGATCGACGAGGCGCTCGGCCTGCACGATGCTGAGCCGAGCGATGGTCTCCAGCGAGACGGCTATGGCCTCGTCGCCTGCGCGCTGGACCGCCTCGAGGTCGGCGCAGGAGGGGCGAAGCAGATCCGGAATGATCCCGTCGCTTCTCGCTCGCGCCCCGAGCAGGACATAGTCGCTCTGGCTGTCAACGGCCTGCTGGGACGTGATGAGCGTCTGACGCGCGCGCACATTTGCGGATGCGTCCTCGCACCCTGCGGGCGGCTGCATTAGCTCGACGAGCAGGTCCGAGGCGCGACCGCGCAAGACCGGCAGCAGCTCCTCTGTGAACCTCTTCGCGGCAGACGGAACCCGCGCGCTGCGCGGCGCATGCGCCTCACCAATGCCAATGACGAGCGGCGCGCGCCCGATGGCAACGCGGAAGGCGTCAGCCGGCGTGTCGTATTGTCGGCATTCCCATGCGCCGCACGGGTCGCCTTGGGCGCGCCCGGGGGCAAGACCGCCTTCCGAAAACGAGGAGGCGGAACGCTCGAGCGAGGACGAGGCCGACGGGCGATCGCAGCCACCGAACAGGAGCACGAGCGCCACGGTCAACGACGAGGCGCATGACGGGCCAAATGGGTAGAGCGGATTAATCAATGGAAACCGATGGCAACTTTCAGCCTAGCGCGACGCCGTGCTCCGCTCGATGGGTGGAAACCTGAAGGACCGCGCGATCATCACAGAGTGCCGCGTTCGGTTTGCTCTCTGCCGTCGCACGCGGCATCGTCAGGGAACCGCCGCTCGTCCGAAGGGAATGATACGTGCTCAACGACTGCGTTCCGCTGCCGCGATCGCCGAGCGGCAAGAAGGCCGTTGGGGCCATTTGCCAGTCGGGGCGACGCCTTGCCTGCCTCTTCGCGACCGTCACGATCGCGTCCGGCTGTTCTTCGACTTCGGCCGTTGACGCCGGATTGTGGTCCGACGTCGGACCGGGTTCGCCGCGCGACGCGCAGGCAACCCCTCGCGCCGTCGAGGCGAGCGACGACGCGGGAGGTGTCGTCGCAGAGACTGGAGCGGACGCCGCAGGGGATGCCGGACCTGCCGAAGCAGGCGAGAACGACGCGAGCGGCGACGCGGTAAGTCCCGAGGGCGGCGGATCGTCCTGCGCGAGCACGCTCGGGGGCGGACCCACCGTTGCAAGCGCCACCCATCTCGACGTCGCCGTGCATGATCCATCGATGATTTGGGACGGTAGTCGCTATTACCTCTTTGGCACCGGCGGCTCTTTGAACGTTCGTAGCTCGCCCGACATGCGGACGTGGACCGGCGCTGGCGGGATCTTTGCGGCGACGCCGCCGTGGGTGACCGCGGCGCTCGGTGCAGACCCGAAGAGCCTCTGGGCTCCGGATGTCAGCTACTTCAACGGTGAGTTCCACATTTATTATGCCGGCTCCACCTTCGGGTCGAAGAACTCCGTCATTGGCCTGGTGACGAACCCTGTCCTCGACGCCCGTAACCCGCGATACGCCTGGGTCGATCGCGGCTTGGTCGTGCAATCCAAGCCAGCCGACGTCTTCAACGCGATCGATCCGAACGTCGCCTTCGACGCGAGCTGCGCGCCGTGGCTCGCGTTCGGGTCCTTCTCCTCAGGCGTCAAGCTTCACAAGCTCGCCGCCTCCACGGGAAAACTTGCCACCGACGATCCCGTCACCTACTCCCTCGCGTCCCGGAATGGAGGCGCAATCGAGGCGGCGTCCATCGTGTCGCACAATGGGTATCACTACCTGTTTGTTTCGTTCGACTCCTGCTGCCAAGGCATCAACAGCACGTATAAGACGATGGTGGGGCGCTCCCTCAGCATTTCCGGCCCGTACACCAACAAGGCCGGCATCGACATGATGCAGGGCGGAGCGGAGCTGCTCCTCGCCACGGTCGGGCGTTACATCGGCCCTGGCGGAGGCACCGCCTGGAAGGACGGAGCGACCTATCTCTACGCGTATCACTACTACGATGGGCAGGCGAACGGCGCGTCGAAGCTCCTCGTGCGCCCCATCGTCTTCACGGCCGATGACTGGATAACGCTCGGCGACCCGCTCTTCCCGTGAGGTTCCCGTGAGCCACGTTCGGACCGCGGCTCGCGAAGCAGCAAGCCGCCAGCGCTGGAGTCGTCGTGCGCCGGACGCGTCAAGGGGCGGTCCAGCTCGCGCGCGCCTCGGTGACCTCGCGCAGCGTCTTCCGGAGCGTCTCCAGCAGAAAAGGCTTCTCGAGAAACGCGTCTGCGCGCAGATTGCCGAGCCGCGCGATCACGTCGTTGGCGTCGAAGCCGCTGGAGAGCACGACCGCGGCCCGCGGGTCGATCTCGCGCAAACGACGCATGGTCTCGATACCGTCCAACTGCGGCATCGTGACATCGAGGATGACACACACGTATCGATCGGGGCTGTAAAGCCCCAACGCCTTGCGTCCGTCGACAGCAGTGTCGACTTCGAAGCCGAGGTGTCGCACCATCTTGACCCCTATCGAAAGCACCATCGGCTCGTCGTCGACGAAGAGGATTCGGCCGTGGCCTCCCCAGCTGCCTCCTGTTTCTTCGACGCGCGGAGCGGGTCCAACGTGCGGGCCAGCGGCGGGCAAGAAGACGCGAAAGAGGGAGCCCTTACCCACCTCGCTCTCGACCTGAACGGCGCCTCCGTGCCCTCGCACGATACCGAGGACGGCGGCCAGACCGAGTCCCCTGCCAGTGAACTTGGTCGTGAAAAACGGCTCGAATACGCGAGCACGCGTACGCGGGTCCATGCCTGATCCCGTGTCCTCGACCTCCAGCACGACATAATTCCCCGCCGGAAGTCCGCCCATCACGCCGTCTTCGCGAATGGCCCCCGGAGGCAACGCGGTGCACCTCGTTCTGAGGCGGATCGTACCGAAGCCGTCGACGAGCGCCTCCGACGCGTTGGTGACGAGGTTCATCAACACCTGACGGAGCTGCGTCGCGTCCGCCTGGACGGCGGGAAGCGCGTCATCGAGAAGAAGCTCCAGCGACGCAGCTTTGCTGACCGACAGAGCGAAGAGCTGCGTCGTCTCGCGCGCGAGCTCGCTGACGTCGACGGCTTGCACGACGAAGCGACCACGCCCTGAGTAGGCGAGCAGTTGACGGCATAGATCGCGCGCCCGGTGCGCCGCTCGATCGAGCGCCTGCAGGTGGCCCATCGCCTCTGCGCCGTGTGTCGTGGTGCGGAGCAGATCCGCATTGCCCAAAACGGCCATGAGCAGGTTGTTGAAATCGTGCGCGATGCCGCCCGCGAGCACACCGAGGCTCTCGAGCTTTTGCGCGTGAAGCATCTGGATTTCGAGCTCTCGCCGCTGCTTTTCCGCTTCTTTGCTGGCGGTGATGTCCTCGTAGACACCGAGGACCCCGACCACCGCCCCCTTTCCATCGCGCAACGGGATCTTCGATGTGCGCAGCCAGAGCTCGGTCCCGTCTGGACGCGTCTGCGGCTCTTCGTAGGCGATGCGGGGGGCGCCAGCGGTCATCACGGCGCGATCGTCCGCGCGATAGAGCGCCGCCTCTGTTTGCCAGGAGAGATCGAAGTCACGCTTTCCGACCAGCTCCTCCGGTTTGGCCAGCCCCGCGTCTCTGGCGAACGCGGAATTGCAACCGAGGTAACGGCCTTCGGTATCTTTCCAGAAAACGCGCACCGGAATGGTATCGAGCACGAGCTCGAGCATGCGACTCGAAGCGCGCAGCTCCTCTTCGGCCTCGCTAGGGGGCGCGACGTTGCGAGCCTCCCACACCAAGCGCGCCACCACGCCCTCTCTCGACGCGAGCGGAGTGACCGAGATCTCGAATGCGCGAAGGGCGCCTCCGGATGCGCCATGAGTGCCCCGGAAACGGAGCGGACGACCGCCTCGCGCGTGCTGCAATGCGGCGCGGAGCTGCTGATCGATTCCTGCCCCCGACGGGCTCGATCCCGCCTGCGCCAAGTAGACGGCGAGAATCTCACAAACGTCAGCCCCAATCCAACCGTCCACGACCTGGTTCGCTTCGAGCAACACTCCGTCGGGCGATGTGACGACCACGAGGCTCACCCGCTCGTCCGCGCACGTCCCGACCGCTGGAAGTTTCATCGCAGCTCCTGAGCAGGACGGCTCGCAGCGCACTCCGCTGGCGGCTCCGCAATCCCATCTTTCGCCGAGGGATCGGCCTCCGTCCAGCAAAACCGCGACTGTGGAACAAACGGCTCTACCCTCACCGGCCCGTGCGCAAGCGTACGAAAGGAGCGCGAGGAGGAGCTTGCGGTCGCAATTATCCGGCGAAACCGCCCGGCCCGGCGCGAAAATGCGCCATGGTAGCTACCCATGTCGCGCGTCCACGCCTATCCCCCCGACCTGGCCCGCTATGTCGAGGATCACTGGCCGCCCAGGAAAACACTGCACGTGACGTCGGCGCTCCTCGCAGAGGCATTGGCCGTCGCGTTCCAGGCGTCCATGACCGCGGAGGAGGCGCGGCCGACGCGGTTTCGCCTGCTGCTCACGCCAGCCGACCGGCTGCCCGCGGGCGGTGCACCCAACGAGGGCGTGCTGCGACTGCGCTTCGATCGCACGCGTCCCCTCACCGCCGACGAGCTTCGCGGCGTCGCGCCATCCGCGCCATTCGAGACCGCGCTGATCGGCGCGCATGCCATCGAAGGCAAGCTGCGGATCTGGGGCGTCGCGCACTCGGGCCCCGCTTGGCTCGCGCCGAGCGCGGGGGGGCGCAGTCTCGTGCCTATCTGGACGTACGATCCAATCGTGCACGTGACCGGTCCAGGGCAGCTGGCCGTGCGCTGCGCGGGCAAATTAGTGGGGGCGCTCGAGAGGGGTCTGCTGGTCGACGCGATGATGGACGTGTTCGATTCTCGCTGGCTTCCGGCCCTCTTCGAGCGCGAGCGCGAAGAGGTGCGGGCCGAGCACGCGGCTCGGCAAACGGGGACCGCGTCACCCACGCAAGTCCAGCCTTCGCTAGTCGGTCGGCTGGGGCAACAAATGCTCCGGCGCGCCATTCAGCTTGTCCGAGGGGCGCGTCATGGTGGGATGATCCTGATCGTCGACGCCGAGCCCGGCGGCCCGGCGGCACAGCTCGACGGCCTCCGTCTGAAATACCGCTTCGAGCAGGACGAGGCTTCGCATCGCTACCGGACATTGCTCTTTCGCATTCTCGAGCGCGTCGCCGCAGCGACGTCGAATCCGACAGTGGAGTGGTCCGATTTCGCCCTCGACTCCAGCCCCGAGCTGGAAAAGCTCGAGCACGCCGTTTTCGAATTGAGCCGCTTGGTGGCCAACCTGACCGCGATCGACGGCGCGGTGGTGCTGGACAAGCGCCTCGGGCTCGTTGGCTTCGGCGCCGAAGTCTCGGCGGAGCTCCCGACCCCGGTGCGGGTCTGGCGGGCGCTCGACACCGAGGGCGTGGAGCTCGAGCCCGATGAGATCGAAAAGGTGGGCACTCGGCATCGAGCGGCGTATCGCTTCGTTCAGGATCACCCGCGCGGACTGGCCGTGGTGGTGTCGCGCGACGGGGGAGTGTCGTTCGTCGCTTACCGCAACCGGCAAGTCGTCGTGTGGGAGCAATCGGTGAGCCCTTGAGCAGCGCAGTGGCGCTCAGCGCCACCCTGGCCGTTGAAACAATCCAGCTCCAACAGATAACGGCGCATCACGCTACGAAACTGCGTGACCAGGCACGTCGCTCCTCGAATGACAGCAATGCATATCGTAACCTGGGTAGCCGCCCGGCAAAGGCTAAGTGAGAAAGCCCATGAAGAGTGTTTTCGGTCGAGTAGCCGTCCCCCCGTGCGCCGTCCGCCAGCGCCTTTGCGCGACATCTTTGGCCATCGTGGCGAGTCTCGGTCTCTGGAGCTGCAGCTCCGGAGGCGGCACGCCCCCCGGCAGCACTGCGCCCGACAATGACGCGGGAGTCGGCTCCTCCGGCTCGGGATCCGCCGGGT
>JALYHV010000460.1 GCA_030776205.1 Myxococcota bacterium
CGCTTGCGGCCCTCGCGAGGTGGGGACGCTGGTCGGAGGGCGGGGGGAGGGATGACCCGCCGTGAACCGCGCGGCGCGACCTCGCGTGAACCCAGGCGAGCGCTGCCAGTCACACCGACGCCGCGTCGCGGGCGCTGCCGGTCGCGCCCCGTAATGCGCCGTAACGCGCTTGGCGTGGAAGCCGCTCTGTTAGAACAGCGCGGCCTGAGGGAAGCTCGCGAATGGCGCGAACGAAAAGCCCTCGCAATCGGGCTGGAAATCCGCCAAGCGGGCCGACGCCACCCGCACGGCCTCCGGGTTGTCGTCAACCAGGACGAAGCCCCTCCCGTTTCTGGCTGCTGCCTCGCCCGTCGTCCCACTGCCACCAAAGAAGTCGAGCACTATGTCATCCGGGCGCGAGTGCACCTTGATGACACGGTTCAAGACGCCGAGCGGCTTCTGCGTCGGGTATCCCGTCTTCTCGCCCCCGTTCGTCGGGACGATCGTGTGCCACCACACGTCCGTGGGGGTCTTGCCGCGCTCTGCCTTTTCCGCCCCAACGAGTGCGGGCGCCATGTAGGGGATGCGATCCATCTCGTCGAAATTGAAGATGTAGTTCTCGGGATTCAGCGCATACCAGAGAATGGTGTCGTGCTTCGACGGCCAGCGGTTCTTCGGGCGCCCGCCGTAGTCGTAGGACCAGATGATCTCGTTCATGAACCGGTCGCGACCCAGCATCTTGTCGAGCGCGACCTTGATGTAGTGAACCTCGCGGTAGTCGAGGTGGACGAACAAAGAACCGTCGGCCGTTAGGCAGCGGAGTGAAGCGTCGATGCGAGGCATGAGGAAGGTCGTGAAATCGTCGAAGTCGTCGTTGTACGAGCCGCTGTCGACCTTCTCGACGTCGTAGCGCCGGCCGCCAAATCCCCCGCGTGTGCCCTCCCCTTCGGTCGCCGTCACGCGCATGCGGTCGCGCTTTTGGACCTTGCCGGTGTTGAATGGCGGGTCGATGTAGATGAGCCGCGCGAACTTCTCGGGCAGTGTCGGGAGCACATCCGCGTTGTCGCCGAGGATGATCTTCTTCACGGCGCTCCGGCCACCCTACGCCGTCTCGACGTCGATCGAAAGGCCGCTTCGAGCGGGCCTGCGCACCGACTTGGCGCAGTCGAGGGGCAATCCGCGGGCCTCTGCACTCGCTGACCTGTACCGCCACGCCGCTGCTCTTGTGGACACTGGCGACATGGCCGGGGCACGTGATCAACCGCTATAGGCGCGCCGCGCGAACGTGGGCCGAGCTCGGGATGGCCCCCTCGCGCCGCTCGACGAGACTATCCCCGAGCGGCGATTGCCCCCACGGATTGCCCCCGGAGGCTTGCAGCGCCGTGGTGGCCGCGTCGGCTAACTCAGCGGAGAGAGAGGGATTCGAACCCTCGGTACCCTTGCAGGTACACATGATTTCCAAGCCGGACGGGAACCGTTCGGATTCTCGGGAGATCGAGAAAAGAAGCTCGGTCCACGATCCGGGTAAGCCCGAGATCGAGGGTCTTCGCACCGACTTGGGGCAGTCGAGGGGCAATCCGCGGGCCTCTGCACTCGCTGACCTGTACCGCCACGCCGCTGCTCTTGTGGACGCTGGCGACATCGCCGGGGCACGTGCGCTGCACGAGGCCATCGGGCGGCTGCTTGGGGACGAGCGAGCGATCCGCGCCGACGTGTCGACCTGAACGGGAAGAGGCGTCCGTGACCGAGCGACCCGCACCTCATGACGGCACCCCTCGTAGAACTCTGGGCTCGCTCCCGCCGGGTGAAATGACGCGCGCTTTAACGCGCGGATCCGCGAAGTAACCACCTCAGACCTTCGACCTCGGATCGGCCGGACCGACCGCGTGCACGGTAGGGCAGATCCGCGCTTCGTCCGCGGCTGCGGACGGCGCTGTGCGCGACGAGGCCGACGGACGCGCTCGGAACAGGACGCTGCCACGCGCGACGGCGAAGCCGGCAATCGCGGCAAGCCTGTCGCCCTACACGGGCCTCACTGCAAGCGCATCGTCAGGTCGATAGCGCGGATCCTGGGAAACGACGGCTGGCACGTCCAAGCCGAGATCCTCTACTGCGCGCACGAAGTCACGGAACTCCTTCGGTCCGTAGTGCGTTCCGCTGACGAGCTCCGTGCTCAGCCGCGCAACCTCGGACGGTACCCGTTGAATCAAGCCCCGCATGGTATCGATGGCGTTCTTCATGCTGCCGTTACCCAGCACCGTCCGATGCTGATTGAGCTCCTGCTTGTTGCTCCTAGCGCGTGCGACTGCCTCTGCCTCGCGGTCGAGGCAGCGCTGAGCGATCCCGTGCCAAACCTTCTCGTGTGGGGCGGAAACCATTGTGACCTCGGCAACGCGCGCCCATTCGCCAAAGGCGTCATCATTGGTCACCCAGAGGACGTTCTTCATCCACCGACGTCCCCGCACGATGGCGTCTCGGAGATACTGATCGGCTAGGCTCATGCCCAGGATGAGCACGTCACCGCCGATGCAGGTGTTCACCGCCGTGTCGACTGCCAGCGACATTTTGTGAAGGAGGTACTCGCTGTCCGTGATTGCGCATCCTCCGAACATGTCCAGCAGTCCGTGCGGGAAGTAGACTGGCACCATCGCCGCGCCTACGTCGCCTTCCATGTTCGCAAACCGCTTGCTCCCCTCCAGGTAGGGACGCGGCCTGAAAAAGCCCCCTCCCTTGGCAATCGCGAAGGGTACCGCGGAGATCATCTCGATGTTGAACGACACGATGACGCTCGCCCGAGCCGCGATCGTTGCCTGGTCGAGTAGGACGGCGACATCCAACGGCTCCCGAAGCACCGGGTCGACGATGCGTTGACGGAGTGCGCGCCGGAACGCCACGTGCCCCATAGCGGACGCAATTCGATCGAGCTGCGCTTGAAACGACAGCATCGGCCAGTTCGCCGGCAGGTTGATCATGTTCTGGGAAAGGTCGCTGACGAGTCGACCCCAGGACGGCATTCTCCCAGACGTCGCCGCCATGGCAGCGCCTGCGCCAATCCAGAGCGTGTAGCCTCCTCCTGGCGTTGCGAGGTAGTCGCACAGGTTTTCGAAGGAGAGCTTTATGGCTGACATTCAGGTCGTGCTCCGTCGGCGTCGGCGGCTTCCCTGCTCGAAGTCGGTCGGGTGAATCACGTGGGAGTCGTAGGGGGCTTCAGACGTGCCCCGCACCGCTTGCAGAACACCGCGTCGGCATCCTGGGCGAGACCGCAGCTGGAGCACGTGGAGTCTCCGAGTGCTTGACCGCATGCCTTGCAGAAGCCCGCGTCGGCATCGTTGGCCTTGCTGCACATCGCGCATAGCCGCTGAGGCGTCGATCGCGCGGTAGCGGCCGGCTTGGACGGGACCTGCGAGGCTTCCAGAGCATTCCTCCCCAGGGCAAGAATTGTCCTCGCCTGGTCGGCTGAATATTTCTTGGACTGCGGCGCCGGCCGGTCCGCGAACCATTTCAGAGCGATTTCTACGGACGCTATCGCGCTCTCCAGGCCGAGCCCGCGCATGCTGGGCAAGTCCCCGTCAGGTGTTCGACAAGCTCGGCGAGACGTTCGACCGAAGCGTCGAAGGCCTGCGTTCGAAAGTTCCGCTGCGTTTCCTCCGCAAATCTGCCCGAACAGAGCACGTGAAGGACGCCGAGTGCCTCGCCGACCTCGCGCATCGACTGGGGGTCGCCGATGTCCGTCTCACCGGTGTTTTCCAGGTGCCACGCAAGGTTTTCGAGGTGCGGGAGAACCGCGCCGCGAAACTCGGTCGGGATGCCCTCAAGCTCAAAGTACTTCGAGCCGGCCGGCCGGTAGCGATCAACGAGCCCGCGCGCCTCGGCGAGCCCGCGTCGATGGGCGTCCTGACGCTTCTCCTTGCCGTCGAACCACCCCACCAAGGCAAGGCTATCGAAGCGGAAGCCGGCGCTCAACGCTCATGCTCGGGAGCAACGCGCGATTCTTCGAGGCCAAGGCTACCCTGCCACAGCCCCTCAGCCGGAGGTCCCAGCGTGGTAGGGAGGTGGGGTGTCGTCGCCCGGGGACCCGTTCTCCGAACTCGTCGGAGCGATCCGCCTCACCGTACAGGAGACAGCCCGTGCAGCGCTCATGTGCTTCGAGTGTGGCAAGCTCACGACCCTCGACGATGGTGCCACTGACGTGGTTCCCCGTGCACTGAGAGGGCAGCCCCCTCGTTGCACAACGTGCGGCGCAGCAATCGACGTCTGGAGGAACAGCGTCCTCGCGCTCTCGGCCAGGGAAGGCGGCCTGGCCATGGCCGCACAGGTCGGCGCGCGCCACACCGTCATCCTCTACCGGCTCGGCGTGGGCGATGTGGCTTCTTTCGACATTCGGGACAAGGACGTACCAGCTGACGCGCAGCTGCTACGAATTAGGCATCAGGCGGCCCTGGCGCATGGCGCCGCAATCGTCGACCTCGATGCAACCGATTCGGCGCGGCAGCCGACGTTTCTCGTTCACGTGCTGGGGGTTCGACTGGAGGGGGAAGCGACCGATATGCAGGCGCAGACCACCGTGACATGGGCGCACCACGACGCC
>JALYHV010000461.1 GCA_030776205.1 Myxococcota bacterium
GTGGTGTCCCCCACGCTCGAGCCACCGGTGGCCGGCGAGCTGCCGGAGGACCCAGCGCCCCCGTCTGCAGAGGGCGCTCCCGAGCTGGCTGTGCCGCACGCCGTGGCGAGCAGCAAGAGTGCACCGAGGGCGCGGCCGTAGGCACGCGACTCATTTAGAACGGCAGTTGCGGTCTTCACTCTGACTCGGTGCGGACGAATAAGCCCCTCAGCTCAAACAACTCGATCAAAGGCGGGTGATTGTGTTCGGAACGGCATTGTCTATTTGCGCCGCAACCTGCGACGGCTTACCGGGCGGGAGTCATCGGACCCAGAGCGCGAGGTCCGTCGTGCTGGCCAGCCCGGCCTTGTTTTGGCCGTCGACGCGCACGCCCGCCCATCCTCCTCCCCACGAGGAGCACGACGTCGCCATCAGGACCCCGCCGTAAAAAGCGCCGCGATCGTGCCATGTCGCGCCGTCGCACCCGCACCCCGAACCGACCGAGTCGAGCGGCTTGAGCGCCCAACTCGTGTCGCCGGGGCGCACGTCCGGCGAGCGCGACGCCCGGCAGACGACCGCGCCTCCGGCGGCGGACACCCACCCGGCCAGCGTTGCGTTGCTGGTCACGAAGCGCCCGACCGGCATCGCCACGTCGACCTGGTTCACGAAGACGTCTTTGGTGACCGACATCCGCGCGTAGTCGGCGCCCCAAGTAACCGCGAGCTCGCCATAATGGCCATTGAATCGAACGCCTACGAGACCGGCACCGCTCGCGTTCGCCACGGCGTCCGGTCCGCCGACCTCGACCCCGAGGTAGGCCAGATTCCCTTGGATGTGGTCGCCCGCCGAGCGGGCGGGCTCGAATGCGACACGGGTCCAGCCACCGCCGTCGGTCGTCATGTCACAGTAAACGGCAAAAGCGGGAAGGCCGATCCCCGGTCCATCCACGTCCACCGTGTAGATTCCGTCGGCGAGCGCGGGAGCGCGCGACCGCAGCTCCGCGCACGTTCGGCTCGGAGCGCACGATCCACTGACGCACGCCGCGCCGACGACGCCTTGGCAGTCGGCAGTCGTGCTGCAGCCCTGGCCCACGGCGCAGGGAGGAGCACACTGGTCCCCGGCGCTCGCAGACGCCGAGTCGGCGCTGGCCGTCGTGCCGACCGCATCGCCAGCGGCATCCGGCGCCGCATCAGGCGCGGTAACCACTATGGCATCGGGCGTGGCATCCAGCGTGGCATCGAAGGACCCTCCGACGGAGGTCGCCACCGGGTTGAGCCCGAGCACGACGCCCTCCGTGCCGCAGGCGCCAAATGCGCCGCAGAGCGCGCCGCCGCACGCAACGCAGCACGCAACGCAACGGAGGAGGGATCGAAGCGACCGCACCGCACACCTCATGAACGAGCGTGCTCCACGAAAACGAAGAATAGAAATTTGAGCTTCGACCGTCGCGAATGAGTACCTACTGCATGTGCACGTGCCCCGCCACGCATCGGCTGGAACGCCCATCGACGACATCGAGCTCGTCGACCGGCTGCGCAGGCACGACGTCGACGCGTATCGGCTCCTCTACACTCGGTATGCCCGCTACGTCGCAGGAGTCGTTTTTCGGTTGCTCGGCGGCGATCGCGATCTCGATGACATCGTGCAAGACTCCTTCGTCGACGCCGTGGACGGCATCGCGACCCTGCAGGACGGGGCACGCCTCCGATCTTGGCTGGTGACAATCGCGATTCGCAAAGTCAATCGCGTGCTCGGCGCGCGGCATCGACGCAAGCGCCTGACTGCGGGGCTGGCCCTTCTTGCTCCGAGCTGGTTCAGCCCGATGGGGGAGCGGTCCCTCCTCGAGCTCCAGCGCGCGCTCGACACGCTTCCGCCCAAGCTGCGCGTGCCGTGGATTCTGGGAAGGATCGAGGAGCTGGAGCTCGAGGAAGTCGCCCGCGCCTGCTGCACCTCGATCGCGACGACCAAGCGGCGGATCGGCGTGGCCGATCAACGTCTACGGAGATGGTTCAATGCTTGATCGCCATATCGCAGAGTTCCGGCAACGCACGACGCCGCCGTGGGACAACCTGCGCGAGAGGCGAGTCCTGCGCGAAATCGAACGCCGATTCGGCCAGCGTCGCTCCTCGGAATCGTCTCGCCGCCGAGCTCTGGTCCTCGCAGTGCCGCTGACGCTCACGGTTGCCGCGCTCCTGACCGCGTATTTCGTGGGCGTCGATTTCGGCAAGAGGCGTGCGGGCGGGTTGCCTGGTCTCGCGGGTCCGCCCGTGGCCACGTCGGTGACAGGCTCGGCGAGCGAGTCCCCTGCAGCGGTCCGAGCCCCGGCGCAGCCCGGCGACACCATGCGCCTGCTCGCCGACGGCACGCAGCTCGAGCTCTCGCGTGGTGCCCGCGTGCAGGTATGGGCCGATTCCGAGACGAACATCGCGCTCGCCCAAGACGAGGGCCGGGTACGCTACCGGGTGCCGCCGCTACCAGGCCGCTCGTTCGTCGTCTTCGCGCGAGGCGTACAGGTCCACGTGAAGGGAACGATCTTCGTCGTCGACGTCGACTCCGGCAAGGTGTCCGTACAGGTCGAGCAGGGGCTGGTGCGGGTGGCGGCGAGCAGCGGGCAGGTCGAGCTCGGCGTCGGCGACGAGCTGAGCGTCCCCGCCGATCGGGATGCGACAGGTGCAACGCCCAGCACGGTGCCGTCCGGCGTCGAAGCGGCGCCGCCGCGCGCCGGGCGCAGCGAGGTAGCCTCGCGCTCGGCAAGTGCCCTTTTGGAGCGAGCCGACGCGCAGCGGCTGGCCGGCGACTTGAGCGCGGCGGCGGTGACGCTGCGGGAGCTCGTCGCTCGTTACCCGGCTGACGCTCGGGCGGCGCTGGCCTTTTTCACCCTCGGAAAGGTCGAGCGCGCGAGAGACCACGCCGAGGCTGCAGCAAAGGCATTTCAAGCGAGCGGTGCGCTGGCGTCGCCGGGACCCATGAGCGAAGACGCGCTGGCAGAGGAGGCCCTCGCCTGGGGAGCCGCAAAGAACGCGCTCGCCGCGCGCTCGGCCGCGGCGCAGTACGCAAAGCGCTATCCCAACGGCACGCACGCGGCTCGCCTGCAACGTCTCCTCGAATGAAGCTCGCCTCGCGGGCGCGGTGGCTCGCCTTCTCGATAGCCGCGTTGCCAGCGACGGCGCTCGCCGATCGAGAGACGGGGGGCGCGGCGAGACCGCTGTCGCTTTCGGCCGTCGAGGTGGAGACGATCCACTGCCCGCGCCTCCGCTCCGAGCGCATCGAACAGCTCTTGCGATTGGAGCTGACGACGCTCGTTCCGGTGGTCAGCGAGCTCCCGACCCTCCGCGTCGCGTTCTCGTGCACCGATGGATCCGTCCGCATCACGTTGACGGATCCCGTGACCATCAAAGACGTCACGCGCGACGCATCGCTGGGCGCCTCGCCCGATCCCGAACGCGCCCTCGCGCTCGCGGCTTCGGAGCTCTTCCTCGCCTCGTGGGCGGAGCTTTTGATTCCGAGCGTGGCGGACGACCCGAGGGTGCCGGCGGCTGCGGCGGTGGTGGCCAAACAGGCCGTCGAGCGGGTCGTTCCGCCGCGTCCGACACCCCCGAGCTTGGCTATCGACGTGCAGGCGATCGGACGCGATCGGCACCTCTCGGCGCCGATTCTGACCGTCGGGGGTGCCCTTCGCGTCGGCCGCGCGCGCTGCCCGGGTCCGGGCGTCTTCGCCGATGCGGGCTGGGAGAAGGGCTCGGCGTCGAGGGCATTGGGAAGGGTGGACGTCACCGCCGCCGTGCTGGGACTCGGCGCTCGGTGGTGTTTGCAGATCGCCGACGGGCAACTGGGCATCTCGGCCGCCGTCGCGGCGGCATATGTCTCGCTCCAGGGCGTGCCGTCATTGCCTTCGTTCTATGGCGCGCACTACGACGGCCTCACGGCCGAAGCCCGCGGCGGCATCGACGCCAACGTAACGTTGCGGAGCGTCCGGGTTGGCGGCGCCATTCTGGCCGGAGCGCTGGCCCCGGGGCCGGCCGGTCATGTCGACGGAGGGACCACGGTGCGGTTCGACGGACCATGGATAGGCGCCGCCCTCTTCGCCGGGCTGGTTCTCTGATTCGGAATCCCGACGACGTTGCCATCCGCTCATACGGTTAGTTTGCGCTCACCATTCAGTCGGTGCGCTTTATCGAGAGACTCGACGCGTCGGTGACCTCTCGCACCAGTGGTACGCTTCTGCCAAGCAGGGGGGGGGAAGCGGCTCTTCAGCCGCGGAGGTTCGCCTTTGTCCTCGCATCAACGGTCCTTGCTCGGTCTGCCCTTGGGCTATGCGGTTGTCACGGCTGTCACGGTTGTCACGCTCGCATGCCTGGCGGTCGGCTGCGGCGCGTCTGATTCGCGGAGCGCACCACCCGTTGCTTCGGGTTCCGGCGCCGCCTCCAGCGGGATCGCGGCTTCGGGGTCGAGCGGCGGCTCCGGGGGAGGATCGCCGGGAACCGGCCCGGATGCCGCGGCGAGCGGTGGGTCCGGCGCCGGATCCGGCGTTGCGG
>JALYHV010000462.1 GCA_030776205.1 Myxococcota bacterium
CGCGCGTGGCCATCAAGTTCATCGACCAGGAGTACGCAGACAGCCTCGAGGCGCAGTCTCGCTTCGTCAACGAGGCGCGGGCCGCGGCGACCATCCACAGCAAGCACGCCATCCAGATTTTCGACCACGGAGTCGCCGATGACGGACGCCCGTACATCGTGATGGAGCTGCTCCTCGGCGAGCCACTCGACAGGAGGCTCGATCGCTTCGGTCGCATTTCCCTCCCCGACACCGCGCGCATCCTGGGGCAGGTGTGCCGAGCCCTGCAGCGCGCGCACGACGCGGGGATCATTCATCGCGATCTCAAGCCGGAGAACATCTTTCTCGTGCGCTCTCCGGATGATGATGACGAAATTGCGAAAGTGCTCGATTTTGGAATCGCCAAGATGAAGGGACCGCCCGGCGGCGAGGGGCTGGGCAGCAGCACCAAGACGGGAGCCTTGCTCGGTACCCCGTACTTCATGTCGCCCGAGCAGGCGCGCGGGTTACGGACGATCGATCATCGGTCCGACCTATGGTCGCTCGGCGTGATCGCCTACAGATGCGTCACTGGCGTTCTTCCATTTGACGGGGAGAGCGTGGGGGACCTGCTGGTCAAGATCTGCACGTCGGCTCCGCCCACGCCCTCCCTCGCCTTGCCCGGGCTGCCGCCGGCGTTCGACGCATGGTTCGCGCGAACACTCGCGCGCGAGCCCATGAATCGATTCGGCTCGGCGTCCGAGCTCGCGGACGAGCTCCTGCTGTCGGCGGGTCTCAGCGCGCGACGCGGGGTCACGCCAAACTTCTCGGACCGGCAGACGTCGTTCGACCTACCGCTCACGGCGGCAGGCCCGCCGGTTGCTCCGACGGTCATGACGCCGTTGCGCGGCGCCGGCGAGACGTCCGCTCCCTTCACCGCTCCCTCCTCAATTCCGGGTCTTCCCAGAGCGACCGGCCGTGGCGTCCTTTTCGCGATCGTGGCCGCCCTCGTAGGCGGCAGCGTGGGCGTGGGCACCGTCGTGAAGCTCCTGGCCCCTCCTTCCGGTCAACCGGCAACGACGAGCACCGCATCCTCCTCGTCACCAACTCCCGCGACCCCCCGCGCCCCCGGCGTGCTCGCCGCTACGGCGCCGCCGCTTCCCAGCCCCAGCGTCCCGGCCACGGCCGGCGCTCCAAGACCCATGGGGTCGCCGTCGGCGAACACCGCTCTGCATCCGGCCTTTCACGCGCCGCCGCTTTCCAGCGCTCGGGGTGTCGCGCCGATCATACCTACCCCCAAGCCGCCGCAAAAACCGTCGCCCGCCTCCGCCGACCCGGGCTATTGACCAGACCCATCAGGACTTCCATGCGAACGCTTGCCGTCCTCGTCGTCTCGGGTGTCGTCCTGCTCGGACGCGCCTGCCCCGCACACGCTCAGGCGGGCGACGCCGAACGCGCCGCGGCACGTGAGCTCTTCAAGGAGGGCGACGAGCTGCAGCGCGCCGGCAAGTTCGCCGACGCGCTCGACAAGTTCCAGCGTGCACAGTTCGCCTACCGTGCGCCCACGAACCAGCTGAGGGTCGCGCAGTGCGAGGCCGCGCTCGGCCGCCTGGTCGAAGCCGCGGACTCCTACCGTGCCGTCGCCCATACGCCGCTTGCGCCTGGGTCGCCGCCCCCCTTCCAGGCGGCGGTCGATCAGGCAGGCACCGAGCTCGCGCAGCTCGAACCGCGCGTTCCGAGGCTCGTCCTCCAGCTGCAGCCTGCACAGGTGCCGGGCGCGCGCCTTCAGATCGACGGGCAAGACGCGAGCGCGGCGCTGCTCGGCCAGCCGATTCCGCTCGACGCGGGCACCCACCGTGTCAGCGTGCTTGCGCCGGGGTTCGCCGGGGTCGAGCAACGCGTTTCGCTCGCGGAGCGGGACGTGAGGACGCTCACCGTCGCCCTGCGACCGATCGCGGCGATTGCCGGGCCGCTCCCCACAGAAACCCGAGCGCTGCCCCCACCTCCTCCACCGCTCGAGGGCACCGCCACGCCGTCTGCCCTGCCGCCTCCGCCGCCCGTCGTCGATACGGACGCGGACGCGGCGCGCAGCCAGTCGCGTCGCGCGATCTTGCTCGGCGCCCATCTCGGATGGGAGCTGGCGGGCGGTTCCGTTCCTGCCGACACGCAATCTGTCGATGCGTCTGCGGTGTCCAGCGGGGGTGTCGCGTACGCGCTCGAGGGAGGGCTGCGCTTCGCCCGTCACTGGTACGTAGGGCTTGTCCTCCAGCACGCCACGCTCGGCGACGGAGCGGACGCGTCGAGGTTAAACACGCCGACGCAGACGATCAGCCGCGTGTCGTCAGACAGCTCGGTGGCCGGCGTTGTCGTCGGGTTCGTCGTCAACCCGGAGCGCGTAAGCTTCTATGGCGAGGCCGGGCTTGCCAACCGTTGGTACAGCTACACCGCATATGCGAGCGACGGCCAGAGCAAGTCGTCTTCTTTTTCATCAGGCGAGCTCTTGCTCGGCGGCGGCCTCTGGATCCCTCTCGGAAGCGCCGTCTGCTTGGTCCCGAAGGCGAGCCTTGCCCTCGGGTCATTCACCGCTCCCGATTCGTCACGACCCGCTGGGGTCTATGGTGCCAGCGCAGCCCATGCCTTTTTTCTCATTGGTCTCGCCGGTTTTTACAGCATTCGACTCTGAGGGGCGTAGGTCGCGCCCTTGCGTCTTTGTTGCGCTGCGACTGGTGCACGGGAGGTCGCGAAGTCGGGTGGTGAAGGCTTCTAACGACAAGACCCTGCAACGAAATACAAGGGGCTGACAATTGTCCGCGCTGGCTTCGATTATTGCGAAGCATGCACTTTGCGCTCTGTACGGCTTATTTCGCCGTGCTTCTCGTGCTGGCCATGTACGGCCTCCATCGCTCTCACCTGGTATTGACGGTGCTCCGCAACCGCCGGAAGGTGCGCGCTCTTCAAGAAGGAGTGCCGGCTCTTCCTTCGGAGGGCTTGTCGGCGCGCTCGGGCCTGCCGCACGTGACGATACAGCTCCCGCTTTACAACGAGGCGACGGTCGCCAGCAGGCTGCTGGGCCACGTGGCAGCCATCGAGTGGCCTCGCGATAAGCTCGAGATACAGGTCCTCGACGACTCCACGGACGAAACACGCGCGCTCGTGCGGCGCGAGGTGGAGTCGCTGCGCGCGCGAGGACTGGACGTCGCATACATCCACCGCGTCGATCGTACCGGCTACAAGGCGGGCGCACTCGATAACGGGCTGAAGCTCGCGAAGGGCGCTCTCATCGCCGTCTTCGATGCCGACTTCTTGCCGCAACGTGACTTCCTGCTCGCCGTCGTGCCGCACTTCATGGTCGATCCCAGTGTCGGAATGGTGCAGGCTCGGTGGGGGCATCTGAATCGCGAGCAATCGATGCTCACCCGCACGCAGGCGCTCATGCTCGACGGTCACCACCTCGTGGAGAACCGCGCGCGCGCCGCGGCGGGATGGCTCTTCAATTTCAGCGGAACGGGAGGGATGTGGCGGAAAGAGGCTATCGCCAGCGCCGGAGGATGGCAGCACGACACGCTCACCGAGGATCTGGATCTGTCCTACAGGGCGCAGCTCGCCGGGTGGCGCTTCGTATACCGCGAGAACATCGTCACGCCCGCCGAGCTCCCGGAAGACATAAGCGCGTTTCGGGCGCAGCAGTTTCGCTGGGCCAAGGGCACCGTTCAGACGGCGCGCAAGCTGATGGGACGCGTCATGAGGGCCCGCCTCACCCCGATGCAACGAGTGGAGGCGTTCTTTCACCTGACGCCGCACTTCACCTACCCGCTCATGGTCTTGTTGAGCGTGCTCCTCCTGCCGGCACTTGTGCTCATGCCGGCCACGAACGCACGGGCGATGGTCATGGTGGACCTCCCGCTCGTCTTCGGGACGACCGGGTCGCTCCTGGTCTTCTACGCAATGGCGGAGACGGCCCAGGGTCGCCGGCGCGTGGACGCCTTTCGGCAGCTGCCCGCGCTACTAGCCCTCGGCGCCGGTCTCGCGCCGCACCTCTCCAGGGCCGTGTGGGAGGGGTTGCGATCAATGGCCGGCGAGTTCGTCCGGACGCCGAAGCGGGGCTCCTCCGAGGGACGATATCGCGCCGCAGCCGACTTGCCCTTCGTCGAAGTGGCGCTCTGTCTAATGTCGGCTGCCAGTACGGTCGCTTCGCTTCAGACCGGCCATTGGTTCGCCACGCCTTTCGCGATGCTGTTCACTTTCGGCTACGGCTACGTGGGAGTGTTCGTCGCGGCGGAGCAACTCGCACGCCGCAGAGCACAGCTTGGTGCCCCTGCCACCGTCGCACCCGTCGGTTCCGACCCGGTTTCGAGCGGTGACCAGCTGGCGGCGTGATCGGGCCTTTCACGCTGTAGCCTTCGTCAAAAAACGCGCCTAGACTGTGCTCCCACGCAAGTTGGCGTGGGGAGAATCAGACGATCATGACCAAGGCCGAGATCGTCCAGGCGCTGTACAGCAAAGTCGGCGGGTTTTCGCGCAAGGAATCTGCGGAGCTGGTGGATCTCGTCTTCGAGATGATGAAAGAAACGCTAAAGGGCGGCGAGAAAATCAAAATCAGCGGCTTCGGCAACTTCGTGTTGCGCGACAAAAGGCAAAGGCCAGGACGCAATCCGCAGACTGGGGAGCCGATCCGCATCAGTGAACGGCGCGTGCTCACTTTCAAGGCCAGTCAGATCTTGAAACAGGCGCTGAACACCGCGGGATCTTCTCTACCGGTCGGTGGCACCAACGGCGGGGGCAGTGCCGCCGGCGGCATCATCATGGCCGCAGCGGCAAGCAGTGGGGGCGACGCGACTGCGACGAAGGACTGAAGCGGGACCGATGCCAGAGCCTGCCCGCGGTGGACTGCCGGCGAAGGTGTACTTTCGCATTGGCGAGGTCGCGGACCTAGTCGGCGTAGC
This sequence comes from Myxococcota bacterium, assembly GCA_030776205.1. GTDB lineage: Bacteria > Myxococcota_A > Polyangia > Polyangiales > Polyangiaceae > Palsa-1150. The sequence continues at coordinate 4,902 of JALYHV010000462.1, forward strand.
GCCGCACGTTCTCCGTTATTGGGAGCGCGAATTCCGCAGCATTCGTCCGACGAAGAGTGGGAAGGGACAGCGCGTCTACTCCCGACGGGACGTCGAAAACCTCATTCGAGTACGGCAGCTACTTTATTCCGAGGGCTTCACGATCGCGGGCGCGAAAAGGAAGCTCCAGCAGGGCGCGGTCGAAGAAGAGGAGCCTGCGGACGGAGCCGAACCGGCCGAACTCCCAGCCTCTGCGCCCTCGCAACACGCCACGCGGCCGGAGGTGGACGTTCAGAACGTGTTGTCGTCCACCACCCGCAAACACCTTCTGGCGATCCGCGACGACATCGAGGCGTTCCTCGCCGCGTCGGCGGTCGTCGCGGGAGCGCGCGATTGCGAGGAGGCGAGCGCGAGCGGCGCCAGCTCGCGCGGAGCCACAGTCGCGACGGGGGAGGTAACGATGAGTGAAGAGCGACCTAGCGAAATCGTTAGGTAGAGCGAATGATCTCGCATGTCGTGTGCGCTCGCGCGAGCTTGCACGCTTGACCCTCGTCCAAAAAAAGGGCCGCGCCTTCGGTGACGACGCTCTTGCCGCTTACGCTCGAGCGCAGAAGTGATACAACGCGCCGCCCACCATGCGCAGGCGCCACCCGCACTTGCTGCTCTCGCTGGCGCTCTGCGCGCCACTGCTGCTCGTCTCGTCGTCATTGGCGCGAGCGCAGGATACGCCGGCCACCCCGCCCTTGCAGGAGAGCGCTCCTCCGCCTCCCGCACCTCCCGCGTTCAGGGCGCCCCACGAGCCGACACCAACGCCCGCACCGAGGCCCGCGCTGCTGGAGCCCGCCGTGGTTGCCCCCATAGACCCCGCACACGATCAAGACGATCTCGCAGCGCAGGGCTCGCAGCGCCCGGCTGCCGGCGAGCTGGCCGGCGCGCGGGACGTGTTCAGCGATGACTGGTGGGCCCGTGCGCGACCGGTTTTAGAGCTCCACGGGTACTTTCGCACTCGAGGAGAGCTCTTTCACGATTTCTTTCTGGGCCGGCACGGCAGCACGGTGCAAGGGGCAAACGGCGACACGGCCTATCTCTTTCCGATCCCGCTCGACCAGAGCTACACCCAAACGAACGGCAACTCCGGCCAAGACGTTAGACATTGCGGCCCGGCGGCGGTGCCCAACCAGCCCTGCTACGACAAGACGGAGACCAGCGCGAACCTGCGACTGCGGCTTGATCCCGAGATCCACATCTCGGACAACTTGCGCATCGTCACGCAGCTCAATCTGCTCGACAACCTCGTCCTCGGGTCCACGCCCAGCTCGTACGCCATGCGGCCGGCGAGCACGACCTCGGGCTCCGGTGCAACGACGATGAGCTCCGTAAACGGCTACCAATCCGCAGGGGCCAACCCGTACTCGCCAATCGGGCTTTTGGCCACCACGCAGGGCTCACCGACCGCGGGCGTCAATAGCTGGACGAACTCAATAAATGTCAGCCGCGTGTGGGGCGAGTACCAGACGCCCGTGGGCCAACTCCGCTTCGGGCGAATGCCCGGCCACTGGGGGCTCGGCATGGTGGAGAACAGTGGCGATGGCGTCGACAGCGACTACCAGACCACGCTCGATCGAATTATGTTCGTGACCGGCATCAAGTCTGTCGATCTCTATTTTGGTGCGGCCTGGGACTTCCCCTCGACTGGGCCCACCAGCGCGACCGCGTTCGATGCGTACGGCGGCCAACCTTACAACACATGCAATCTCTGCAACGTGAATGAATGGGCTGCGTTCATCGCGCACAGGACGAATCCCGAAATCCAGAGACTCATGTTGTCGCGCGGTGACCTCGTCGTGAACGGCGGCCTTTACGCTGTGTTCCGGTCCCAATACCTCGACGTCGCGCCTGCCCAGACGCCGAGCACTACGGACTTTTCGAGCTCATCCAGCTCGAACGCGCTCGAGGCACGGCAAGCCTGGACACTCGTGCCCGACATATGGGTTCAGGCACTTTGGCAGAAGCTCCGGGTGGAAGCCGAGCTGGCAACCGTTCAGGGGCAGATCGGCTACCTTACCGGCGTCAACGAGAATGTGACGAATCCGATCGGCGTGCGACAGTACGGGCTTGCGACCCAAACGGAGTTCCGTGCCATCGACGACAAGCTCGACTTGCAGTTCGGGTTCGGTTGGTCGAGCGGCGACCGCTGGGCCAGCTCCCTCGCTGCGCCCACTACCGGCCTGCGACGAGAGGAGAACGGGAGCGGCCCCATCGCCACCTTCCAGTTTCACCCGGATTACAGAGTTGACCTCATCTTTTACCGCCACATCCTTTCGCGCGTCGAAGGCTCGTACTACTTTCGGCCTAGCGTCGATTACGACTTCGTGCGCCGTTCGAACGGTGAACGCTTGGGTGGCGGCGCGGCAATCATCTGGAGCCGTGCCAGCGAGTTCATTCAGGCGCCCGGGCACGCGCGCGACCTCGGTGTCGAGCTCGACGTGCAGCTCTACTATCAGTCGAAGGACGGGTCACTCAACAATGACCCGCACAAGATTGGCGGCTTCTACGCCATGGCACAGTACGGCGTATTTTTCCCGCTCGCCGGGCTAGGTTACCTCCCCGGGGGTGTTCAACCCGGCTTCGACACGAGCCTCTCTGCCGCGCAGACGGCACGACTCTTTCTAGGCATCGTCTTTTGAACGGCGCGGAGATGTGCGGCGCGAAGCGCATCGCAGGCTATTCTCTTCGGCGTTCCTGAGTGGGCGCCGCTTTCGGCAAATATGCAGGGGCCTGGGGGGCCCCATCGGTCCGCGAGTTGGAGAAAGGGCGACGAGCGACTGATGGCAAAAATCCTCATCGTCGATGATCAACGCAATATGCGAACCACGCTTGCCATGATGCTGCGCGGCTCCGGCTACGAGGTGGACGAGGCAGCCGATGGTGAGCAAGGAGCCGAGCGCGGAGCGACTGGCGCGTACGACGTCGTGCTCACCGATCTCCGAATGGGAACGAAAGACGGAATCGACGTTCTGCGTGCGACCAAGGACACGCACCCCCTGACGGAGGTCATGGTCATGACCGCCTACGGCACGATCGAGAGCGCCGTAGAGGCGATGCGCCTCGGCGCGTTCGATTACATCCAGAAGCCATTCACGGAGCAGGAGCTTCTGGTCAAGGTGGCCAAAGCGCTCGATAACCGGCGGCTGGCCGGCGAGGTGACCTTCCTTGCCAATGAGTTCAAGGACCGCTACCGCTTCGAAAACATCATTGGTCAATCGCGCGCGGTCCGGGAGGTGCTTGGGCGGATCGTGCGCATCGCCCCCACCGATGCGATCGTCCTCATTACGGGCGAGAGTGGAACCGGCAAGGAGCTCGTCGCGAAGGCCATTCACGCCAACAGCAAGCGCGCGGAACGTCCTTTTGTGCCGGTCAACTGCGCCGCGATCACCGAGACGTTGCTGGAAAGCGAGCTCTTTGGGCACGCGAAGGGTTCTTTTACAGGCGCTGTATCGGCACGAAAGGGGCTTTTCGAGGAGGCAGATGGCGGGACGTTCTTCTTCGACGAAATTGCCGAGACGCCAATCACGTTTCAGGCCAAGCTGTTGCGCGCAATCCAGGAGAACGAGATACGGCGCGTCGGCGAGAACAAGCCGATAAGCGTCAACGTTCGCGTCATCGCGGCCACGAACCAGGATCTCCTCCTCGCAGTGGCCGAGAAACGGTTCCGGCAGGATCTCTATTACCGGCTGAACGTCGCGCGCTTTCAGCTGCCTCCACTTCGCGAGCGGCGTGAAGACATCGTCGTGCTGCTCCCATGGTTTCTCGAGAAGTACTCACGAAAGATGGGCGTTCGTCCACGGCTGCACGAGAACGTCGCGGAAGGCCTGCTCCATTACGATTTTCCGGGCAACATACGCGAGCTGGAGCACATGATTGAGCAAGCGGTCGCGCTCGTTCAGACCGGCGTGATCACGCTCGACGACCTCCTACCGCCGCTGACGGCAAGCGCACCTCTTTCCCCGTTCGGCGCTGGAGGCCGGTCTCTTTCCGATGTCGTCGACTCCGCGGAGCGGTCGGCGATCGAAGGGGCGCTGCGCGAAAGCGACGGCAGCCGGGAGCGCGCAGCCGAGGTGCTCAACATTTCGCCGACCACGCTGTGGCGGAAGATGACGCGACTCGGCATCACGTTCGATTTGCGCGGCTGACACGGGAATGGTCAGGCGGCAGCTACCGTCGGATGAGGTCGCCTTTTCATGCACATTTGAATCGTGGAACTGCAAACATGAAACGAAGTTGGTCGTAGGTGGCCGCAGCTCATCCGCGAAACGGCATAGAAACCGGCAAATGTGTCCTACATCTCGGCAGCGACCCGACGGCATGTCACTTGCTCTTGGCTCGAACCGAGGCACGGAGCGGGCGCCCCCTTATGAACTCCCGACTCCGTGCCGAAAACCTGGACGAAATCGGCAAAGATCGGCGGAAAAATGGGTACGGCGTTGACTCGTGTCCTGGTCGTCGATGACGAAACGAACTACGCGCGCGTCATGGCCATCGGCCTAGGCGTGGAAGGCTTCGATGTGGAAAGCGCGCCAACGGCCGAAATGGCGCTGGATGCGCTCGCCCATCAGTCGTTCGACTTAGCCATCGTTGATCTAATGCTGCCAGGAACGAACGGCATTCAGCTGGCCAGACTGATGCGCGAGCGGCACCCAAACACCGTCGTCGTCCTCATGAGTGCATATGATCTGAGCGAGCGACAGCTTGTGCGTGCCGATTGCGGCGCAGTCGCCTTCCTCGCAAAGCCGTTCGACCTTACCGAGCTCGCCCGTTTCCTGCGCGCAAAGCTTTCCTCGAGCGGTGTCGCCGGCCCTTTTGAATTTCGGGGAGCAGCGGCATGAGCCGCTGACCGGTGTGTTTGCCGTCCCCGTGGGGGGTGGCGCGGTGACGCTCTTATTCGGCCATGCGCGTCCGTGCTTTCGACTACGAGCTTCCGCCGGAGCTCATCGCGCAGCGACCCTTGGAAGACCGGGGTTCCGCGCGCTTGCTGCATCTGGCGCGATACGGTGGCGTAACCGAGCACCGCAACGTTGCCGACCTACCAGAACTGCTCCCTCCGGGGGCTCTCGTCGTCCTCAACGATACCCGCGTGTTGCCGGCGCGGCTGCTCGGCCGAAAGCAGCACACCGGCGGCCGCGTCGAAATTTTTCTCGTCCGACGCGCGGCGATACGCGAAATCGAAACGGAGCCGGGGATCCGGCGCAAAGCCGAAGTTTGGCGAGCGTTTGGCAAGGCAAGTAAGTCTTTTAAGCTCGGTGCCGATGTGGAGGTGAGGCCGCGCGGCGATCCTCAGGCTCCGCCGCAAGTAATGGCGCGTGCTTTGGGAAGAGCCGACGACGGCCTGCTGGAGGTTGCCCTTTGGACGCCCTCGGGTGAGCCGCTCGACGCCGCCCTCCGCGCCTGTGGACATACGCCACTTCCGCCGTACATTAAGCGAGACGACGACGCGATTGATGCGGAGCGCTACCAGACCGTGTACGCGCGCAACGATGGGGCAGTGGCGGCTCCGACTGCCGGGTTGCACCTGAGCCACGCCGCGCTTCGGCGTATCGCCGCGCGCGGTTGCAACGCGGTCCACGTCACGTTGCACGTCGGGCTGGGCAGTTTCCAACCTGTCAGCGTCGATGATCTCGACGACCATCCCATGCACGTCGAACGGTACGAGGTGTCGCAATCGACCGCGGACGCCATCGCAGACGCACGCGCCCGCGGCGCCGCGGTAGTCGCTATCGGGACGACGACAGTGCGCGCCTTGGAGACCGTCGCGGATCCGACGCGAGAGGGGCATGTGCGCCCGGCGACAGGCGAGACCCGGCTCCTCATCCAGCCGGGATACGCTTTTCGCGTCGTCGACGCGATGCTCACGAACTTTCACCTTCCCCGCTCGACGCTGCTCGCGCTTGTGTGCGCGTTCGGCGGGATGGAACGCGTCCTCAGCGCCTATCGGCAGGCCGTCCACGGCAAGTACCGGTTTTTTTCTTACGGCGACGCGATGATGCTCTGGAGAGGCAGTTGACGCCGCGCGCGACCGGCTTCTCGTTCCGTGTCGTCGCACGGGACGGGCGCGCTAGGCGGGCGGTCTTATCGACGCTCCAGGGCGACGTGGCGACTCCGACCTTCATGCCCGTCGGCACCCAAGGCAGTGTCAAGACGCTCACGCCCGGCGAGGTCGCGATGACCGGCGCGCAGATTGTGCTCGGCAACACGTATCACTTGATGCTTCGTCCAGGCGCCGAGACGATCGAGCGCCTCGGAGGCCTTCGCGCCTTTACTCGCTGGCCGCACGCGATGCTCACCGACTCCGGCGGCTTTCAGGCGTATTCGTTGGGCGCTCGCGGCCGAATGACTGATGGCCAGGGGCTCAGCGCACGCCCGGAAGAGAGTGCAACTGGAGAGCTTGGCCTAGTCGGCGTGAGCGAAGAAGGTTTCGCCTTCAAATCGCACCTCGACGGCTCGACGCACTTGCTTACGCCCGAGCGCGCCGTTCGGGTGCAAGCGCAGATCGGAGCTGACATTCAGATGCAGCTCGACGTCTGCCCGCCGGGTCAGTCCTCTCGCGACGTGGTCCAAGCGGCTATGGCCCGCACCACGCGGTGGGCGAGGAGGTCTCTCGCCATGCACCGTCCCGAAACCCAGGCGCTGTTCGGGATCGTTCAGGGCGCGTGCTTCGTCGACCTGCGACGCGCCCATGCGGAGGAGCTCGGCGGACTGCCGTTCGACGGGCTCGCGCTGGGTGGCTTCTCCGTCGGCGAGCCGAGCGAACGCATGCACGAGACGCTGCTCGAAGTCTCGGATGCTCTCGACGCGGAGCGTCCCCGCTACTTGATGGGAGTGGGAACGCCGCGCGACCTGGTGGTCGCCATCGGAGCCGGCCTGGACATGTTCGACTGCGTCTTACCGACGCGCAATGCGCGGAACGGGCAGGCGCTCACGCGGTTCGGTCGTGTGGTCATCAAGCAGGCGCGGTATCGAGAGGATCCTCGGCCGATTGATGAGCGATGCGCGTGCGCATGCTGCGCAGGGGGCTATTCGAGGGCGTATTTGCGACATCTCTATCTCGCCCGCGAGATGCTGAGCCTTCGGCTCCTTTCAGTGCACAACCTTCACTGGTACGGCGAGCTGATGGGCGCGGCGCGCGAGGCAATCACGGAGAGGCGCTTCGCGGCGTGGGCGCGCGACGTTCTTGCCGACATCGGAAGCGCAGAGCCCGACATCGACGACCTCGATGATCCGCTGCAATCACCGCCATAGAGGGTCGTTGTGCGCGTCGGATCTCGCGCGTACTCTCAGGCCATCATTGCGTAACGGGCTCCGCGCGCCGCGTCCCTAGCGCCTCGCTTTCCACATGTCCCGCGACGAAAAGCACCTGCTCGGCAATATCCTGCTTCAAAGACGGCTGGTCTCGCGACAGGAGCTGGACGACGCGCTACGGGCGCAGAACCGCGCCGCCACGCGGGTCCCCATTGCTTCTCAGCTCGTCGATAACGGAACGGTGGGCGAGCTCGACGCGTTGCGTGCGCTGTCGGAACAACATGGCATCCCCGGCATCGACCTGACGCAGATAGCGATCGTACTCGACCACCTAGACGTCGCGCCGCGTGAGGTCGCAGAGAGACACCGGATTCTCCCCGTGCTCGCACGGCAGGATCGGATTTTCCTCGCCATGGCGGATCCGCACGATAAGCGCGTTATCGACGAACTCGAATTCGTGACAGGCAAGAAGGTCTTTCCGTACCTTGCCGTGCACTCGAGGCTCCTGCGCGCGATAGCCGCCGCTTACGACGCCAAGGAACGCGGTGAGCGGCACTACCTTGGTCCCGATGTTCCGACGGAAACGCTGCGACAGCTCGGCCTCGACTCGCCGGCAAGATTGTCGGTCGGAGGATCGCAGCTCGGCGCGAACGCCGCACCGGCGGCGCCATCCGTGCGATCGCCCGAGCATTCCCGCGTCGCTTCAGCGCCCGCCGAGCCGCCCGCCCCTGCCCCGGTCATTGAGCGAAGTTTCGAGCGCTCGTCGCAATCGTCCGAGGTGTCGACGAGCGAGTTTGGCCTCATTAGTCCTGATCTTTCTAGCGTGACCACGCTCCCCGCCGAGCTGCGAGCGAGCGCTACTCGGGCTGCGGATCAGGTCGAACCGGGCGACGGAAAACTGATTCTCATCGTCGACGACGAAGCGGAGATTCGCCTTCTCCTCAAGCGCGTCCTCGTGCAGCTTGGCTACCGAGTGCTGGAAGCGGATCGGGGCATCTTGGCCTTGCGCCTCGTAAAGGATCACGTGCCCGATCTCATCATCCTAGATGCGATGCTGCCGGAGCTGCATGGGTTCGATATCGCGAGGCGCATCAAGGGGAGCGCAAAGTACGGCACGATTCCGATCATCATGGTGAGCGCCGTCTATCGGGGCTGGCGCATCGCTGCGGATCTAAAACAAAACTACGGCATCGAGGAGCACATTGAAAAACCGTTTCGCATGGCGGATGTCACGGAAGCCGTGCAGCGCCTGCTCTCTGCCCGTGGGGCACCTCGCGGTCCTCCGACGCCCGATGCGGACCATCTCTCATCCGATGCGGAACAAGCGCTGAACCAGGGAATCGCGGCGTATAAGGCCGGCGACATCGACGCGGCCATCGAGCACCTGAAGCGTGGCATACATATCGATCCATTGTCCTGCCGATTGCACTTCCACGTTGCGTTGCTGCACGGAAAAAAGGGGCAGATTTACGACGGAATCCAAGAGCTCGAGCGTGCGATCGATCTGAGCCCGAGGCATTTTGCCGCGCTAAAGAACCTCGCAATATTGTACGAAAAGGCGGGGTTCAAGAACAAAGCGGTCGAAATGTGGGAGCGCTGCGCAGCCTCGGCACCAGACGACGTGGTGCGTGCGCCCATTCGTGAGCACCTGCTCCGGCTTATTTGAGGGCTCGCGGTCTCTCGGCCTTCCTTGCTAGCCTCACCATCCGGGACATCTTTGCGTGAAGTTTCTCTGCGAGCAGTGCAAAGCCAAATACCAAATTGCCGACGAAAAAGCCGCCGGCAAGACGGTACGCATGAAGTGCCGCAAGTGCGGGTACCTCATCGAGGTGCGCGCGGAGGTGCGCGACACCCGCGGTGAGCCGACCGCCCCTGCTGCGGCCGGCGACCCGATGTCCACGCCGGGACCGAACCCAGCCTCTGAAGCACCCTCGCTGCGCACGAGGCCCGCGCAAAAGCCCGCAATCGCCCCGCCGCGCCCG
>JALYHV010000463.1 GCA_030776205.1 Myxococcota bacterium
ACGAGGCGCGCGGCGCCCTCGGGCGCGGAGTGCGCGCATCGATCGACGTCGACCCGGTACAGCTGCTATGAGCCGCCTGGTGGGATGAGCGCGCGGGCGACCTGGGAGCTGCCGTTGGTGTCGACGCGTATCGTCACCGAAAGGCTCGCCATGCGACCGCCGCGGCCGAACGACGTACCTGAGCTGCGGCGCGCCATGCGAAAGAATGACGCACACCTCCGGCCGTGGAGCGTTGCACCGGCCGCGGGCGAAGATCCCGCGTCGCTGGCGGCCGTCTCCGGCGCCGTGCTCCGCCATCGACGCGAGTGGAAGCGCGGACAAGCCTTCGTGCTGCTCATCGTGCCGCAGGAAGACGACCACCGAGTGATTGGTCGCGTCGCCCTCGGCGGGGTGTTGCGAGGGGCGTTCCAGAACGCGTACCTGGGTTATTGGCTGGATCGGGACTACCAGGGCCGCGGGTTGATGACCGAAGCCGTGCGCGCCACGACCTTTTTCGCATTCACCTCTGCGCGGCTGCACCGGGTGCAAGCGGCGGTGATGCCGCGAAACCACGCCAGCTTGCGGGTGCTCGAGAAGCTCGGCTACCGACGAGAAGGGCTCGCGGAGCGCTATTTGTGTATCGCCGGCAAATGGGAAGACCACATTCTTTTGGCGGCAACGGCCGAGGAGTGGGAGGCGCGCGGGCTTCTCTGACGAAACCCGCAACTCACGCGGCCGCGGGCCGATGGGATTTCTGAGCCTATGGCCCGTACATCCGACCTCTTTGCCGGTGCGTTGGAGGGCCTCCTCTCTCTCGTTGCTCCTCCGCGCTGCGCCGCATGCGATTCGAGCGTGCCCATGCTGTCGGTTTTTTGCGTGCCCTGCGCCACCACGGTCGAGCCATCCGCGAATGCCGGCAAGCTCGAGGGCGCAGCCGTCGCGGCTTTCGTTTACGGGGGCGCTATCGCGCGGGCGATCGTCCGATTCAAATACGAGCACCGACCGGATCTCGCCCGCCCGCTTGGTGATCTTCTCTGGCGAGCGCTCCAGCGACGGAACGGGCTCTCCGACGCGGTTGTTGTGCCAGTGCCGCTTCATCCGTCGCGGCTTGCAGACCGTGGCTTCAACCAGTCGGCTCTGCTCGCGACACGCATCGCGCGTCACCTGCGCCGCCCCGTTCTGCCGCTCGCACTGCGACGCACGCGCGAAACGCGATCGCAGGCAGCCCTTGCTCGCGACGAGCGCATCGCGAATTGCGCTGGAGCCTTTCGCGCGCGCCGGCCTGCGTCGCTGCATGGGCGGAGCATCCTCTTGATCGACGACGTGCAGACTACGGGCGCAACGCTCGCGGCGTGCTCGCGCGCCTTATTCGACGCCGGCGCGTTGCGAGTCACCGAGGCGGTGATCGCCCGTGCCGAGTAGAGCCGCGCGCGTCCGCCGAACCGCAACGTGCTACGCCCTCGACCGGACCGGGCGCATGTCCGCTTTCACGACGCGATGCGTCCCATTCACGCGCCCGGCGGGGTAGCTCGTGACAACATTTTCCGTCGCGGCCGGGTTATCATCCCAACAATCGTGAGCGTCGATCACAAGCCAAGCAAAGCCAAATCCACGGCGCCTGCGACCCCGGGTTCGGATATTCGCGAAGAGCGGACACAACAGCTCTCGGCGGAGGAAATCAGCAGCTCCTTGCTGCTGGAGGATCCGTCCGAGGAGGCGTTGCCGAGCAGCGCCGAGGAGCTGAGCGGCTCCCTCCTGCTCGAGGACCCCACTGCGGAGCGCGTTGCAACGCCGGCCGCCAGCGACGTCGAGCTGCCGACGCTCCAGCGACCGGTACCCGCGCCGCTGCTAGCCCGTGCGGCCTCTGTCCTGGCCTCGCCGAGACTTACCGACACCGGAGGCCCGCCAGCTGCGGTGACTGCTGGGCGGATGCCACCGCCCGCCGCGGGTGCCTCGGATGCCCCACCAGGGAACGTCGTTGTCGGGCCGCCGACCCCCGCGCGATTGCCCAACGCGCCGTCGAGTGACGTCGAGATGACCCAGCTTCCCTATGGCCCCGCCGGTCGCCTCCGTTCGTGGGTGGGCGACCACCTCCCGAAGGGGCGTGGCGCGCGCGTCGCAACATGCGCGCTGCTCGGGGGGTTGGCACTGCTCGGGATTGGGGCAGCGCTCTTCGCTTCGAAGAGCTCAGGCGAGGCAACCGGGGTTTCCCCGTCCGCCGCGCCGTCTACGCCCACCGCGTCGACCGGTGCCCTAGCGGCGCCTTCTCCTGCGCCCGTCTCGGCCGTCCAGCCGGCGTCGACCGCGTGCAAAGTGGCGGGGACTGCTCACGTGATCGCGCCGAACGCGATGCTTGCTCCGGGTGTCGAAGCACGCGCGTTGGGGGACGACGTGGGGCTCGGCTTCGCGCCGACCACCGAAGGGGCGATGGTCGTACGCATCGATCGCGCGTCGCTCTCCGCGGCCGAGAGCACGACCGTTCGCGCGTCCGGCATCGTCCGGCGAGTCACGCCGCTCGTCGCGAAGAAGGGCGGTCTTGCGGCGGCAGTCGACGCGGACCGGGGCGACCGCACGCTGGGGACTAGGACCATCGCCGCCGATCCCCCGCTGCAGATCGGTGTCAGTAATGGGCACCTGGCGTGGTGGAGGGGTGGAGGCGCATCGAAGGGAAAGCTGTGGGCCCTCGAAGGCGAGGGCGAAGTCGAGGCGCTGCGCGGCGCCGTCTGGCAGCGCGCCCCTGACGCGCCCGACGTGGTGGTGCTCGCCTTTCGCCGGTTGGGAGCGTTGTGGCTCGGTGCCGCCGAGAGCACGAACGGGTTGGCGTCGAAGAGGGAGTTGTCGCGTATCGCCGGAGGGGGGAGCGCCATCGGCTCACCCGCCATTGCCGTCAATAGGGGTATCGTGCTGGCAAGCTGGGCGGAGCGGGCGGCGGCCGACGACCCGTGGCGCCTGCGCTGGGTGCGATTCAACGCGGAGGAGGCGCCTGGCGAGCCAGCTACGTTCAAGCCGCCTGCCGGTGGCAAGGGGGAGCAGGCCATGTCGCCAGCGGTTTCAGCGCTGCCTGGCGGTGGTTTTCTGCTCGTGTGGACCGAGGGGCCGGCGGCCGCCCACGACGTGCGCGCGCTTACCCTTTCGGCGGGCGGTGAACCGATAGGTGCCCCGCTCGCGATCTCGAGCGAGGGGTCCAACGCAGGCGAGGGACAGGGAGCCGTCGGCGGCGGAGGACGTGGGCTCGTCGCCTTCCTGGAATCGGATGCGAACGGATTTCGCGTCATGGCCACGCCGATCGTGTGCGGGCCCTGATCAGCAACCCCAGACGCCCGACGAACGACCCATCACGTGGCGACCGGCAGAAGGACTGAGCGCGAACACACACCGTGCGAAGAGGACCGCGGCCGCGAGCTGGCGGATGACCCGCCCGCTGACCCGGGTGGGCCGCGTCAGCGCACGGTCGCGAGCGCGGCCGCGAGGCGGTCGGGCGCGACGAACTCCGTAAAGCGGAGCTCCTCCTTGCCGCTGCTACCGAAGAGTAGCAAGACGGGCAGGCCGGCAGTTGCGCCGTATTTCTGCCGGACCAGGGCGACGTTTGGATCGTCGTCGTTGGTGGCGTCCACGTGCAGCGCGACGTAACGGGCGCCCTCTGCTCGCACACGAGGATCCGGGAACGTCTTCTCATCGAGCTCTTTGCAGGCTCCGCACCAGCTTGCCCCAAAATCGACCAGCAACGGCTTGTGCTCCGCGGTCGCGCGCGCAACGGCGGAGCTCTCGCTCGATTCCCAGCGGAGCTCCGGGGGCACGGTCGCTGACCCAGTCGCCGCGTCAGCCATCGGAATTACGGTCGACTTCGGCAGCTGCCACCAAGTAATCACCATCGACAGACCAACGATCGCCGGCACGATGGACGCGAGCTTGGTGGGCTTGGACAGCCTGGCGATACGCGACTTTCGCCGCTCGGCCGCGATGTGGATCGCGGCCAGACCGGCACCCGCAAGAAGGACGGCCGCGCCAGCGACGCCGTAGAAGGTGCCGGGATGCACCAGCCGCCGAACGGTCTCGCTGGGCAAGGCATCGCGGACGTACGCCAGCGCCATGTAGGCCAGGCAAACGCCGCCGACCCATTTGATCCCCATCATCCAGGCTCCGGCCTTCGGCAGGTTCACCGCGAAGGTGCCTACGACGAAAAAGAGGGTCCCCAAGCCGAAGCCATATAGCGCCATCGCGGCAGAACCGAGCGCAACGCTTCGCGTCGTGGCAATCCACCCCAACAACCCGAAAAGGAATGGGCCCACGCACGGTGCTGCCACGAGCCCGCACACAAGCCCGAGCAAGTAGGCGCCACGGTAGCCCGCGCCGCCAACGCTCGAGAGCCGGTTGCCGACGCTCTGCGGCAGCGCGATCTCGAAGGCTCCGAAGAGCGATGCCGACAGGGCGAGAAAAACGACCGCAATCGTTCCTACGACCCAGGGGTTGCCGAGCGCGGCTCCAAAGCCCTTGCCCGTAAGCGCTGAGGCCATCCCCATCGGCGTGAAGAGCGACACGATACCGAGCACGAACGTCAACGACAGAGCCATTCCCTGAAGGCGACTCTTTGCCTCCTTCGCCCCAAAAACCGAGACCGTGATGGCGATCATCGGATAAACGCAGGGCGTCAGGCTCGTGGCCAGGCCGAATACATACGACGCCCCCAACGCAAAGAGGGCGCCGTGGGAGAGCGCGCGCTGGAATGCGCCGGTATCGGAGCCTCCGACATCGGCAGACGCGATGCCGCCCGCACACACGAAGGGAAACAGGAAACAGACGAACAACGGCACCGCGACCGCGAAGACCGAGCCACGAACCCACCTCGACCGGGATGTCACGCTTCCTCCATCGGATCGGCGCCGCGCGCTAGCAGGCTATGCACCACGGGCCGAAAAAGGCCATGCCGCAACGATGCCGGGCGGCGCTCGAGAGAGACGCTCGACTATACCGCGACCATTCCCGAAAGGCATTCGAGCCTCGGTTTGGTCACCGGCCCCGCGCGACGATGCCAGCCATACGGCAACCTTTCAGTTGGTCGACATCTTGGCGAGCGTGGCGCGAGCCATTCGCAGCTCGGGGTCGAGCGCGATGGCCAGCGCGGGACGTGCCTCCTCCGTGCGACGGACGAACGCCCAGAGGTAGCGGCGCGCGGTCTCCCACGTTCCGGCGGCGTAGGAAAGATGCCCGAGGACGAAGCGCCCGTACCCCTTTCCGCATGGGACCGATGCAAGCTCGTCGATCCTCTCCTGCAAATCATCTACCCGCTCACCAGCGGCCACCCGTACGAGGGCCAGCTGCGCGCGGTAAAGCGGCTTGTCGTGCGTCCCCCACCGGAGCGCGCGGGCGAGCGCGGAGCTGGCATCGGCATAACGGTGTGCACAGAAAAGAACGCTGCCGAGCGTCCATAAATGGAACGG
>JALYHV010000464.1 GCA_030776205.1 Myxococcota bacterium
GGGCTGTCGGCCGTGTCGACGAGGACGTGACGGCCGTCCGGTAGATCGACGAGCGCCGCGAGCGCCTGCCCCACGTCGTAGAAATGGATCGTCATCGTGCGACCATCGGCGCAGCCGCCCACGGGGCTGCCAGCCGGGCCGAGCGGCGCCTGGCCGACGCGCTCCGCCGGTAGCGCGCGATCGACCGGAGTGTCGAGCGCTTGCGTGGAGAGCCTCGAGCACGCCACGATGAGGCACGCCGCTGCGACCGTGCAGCCTGGATGCAGGGCAGGGCCGGTGCGGCGCTCGGGTCGGCGCGCGTTCGTCATCGCTCGGTCTGCGCTGTGTTCTAGCTGCGTTCTAAGGTCGAAGCGGCGCTGCCATCGCCGCGACGCGCGCTTCGATCGTGGCGACTGCGCTCGCCGACGCGTAGGACTCGGTCAGCACGAGCTTTCCGTCGCTGCGCGAGAGGTACCCCTGGTCGATGAAGCTCGCGTACGCGTTCTCGATGACCGGGCGGCTCACAGCCTCGCGACGAGCGATCTCGCCCGCCAGGAACATCCTCTCGCCGGCGGTGATGGCCCGCTTGACGACGTCCTTGCTGGCCTGAGGCCCGCGCAGGAGCGCGCCGAGACCGCGCGCGGCGACGCGGTAGCCCTCCAAGAAATTCTCGAGCAGCCGCGCATAGAGATCGATCTGCTCGCGCCCGTCGTCTCCCTGCGGCACGAGCGTGTGGCCGCCGTCGACCGTGCTCCCGAGGACGCGCGCGAGCTCGGAATCGGCGACCATCAGGGCGACCTCCTCGTCGAAGATGCGCTCGAACGACGCGTCTGCGCGGAACGTGAACTCGTATTTGAATAAGCGCGACAGGACGAGGACCCGCTCGCGGAGCGTATCGGCCGCGAGCGGAGGCCCGGGGTGGGCGAGGAGCGCCGTCGAGATGAGGGCGCGCGGCACGAAAAAGTGGATGATCACGTTCTTGGCGAGATCGAGCGACATTCGAGACTCGGGGGGCACGACGTAGATCACGTCCTCGCCCACGGGGTGGACCTCCACGTGCTTGGCACGAACGAAGAGATCCACTGCCTCGCGCAGCGCTCGCGACACGCGGTCGGGAGCCGAGAGGGCAGGGCTGAACCGGGCGCCGAAGCGGCGGAGCGTGCGCGAGAGGCGCTCGCACGCACGAAAGAGGTCCTGCTGAGGAAGACCGCGGCGGTCGTGCGCGAGCAGCGCCGTCGCCACGAGCGAACCAGGCGTGACCGCCGTCACCGCATTGATCTCGTTCATGACCCGGTACGCCAAACGAGTGATCACCGCACGACGGCGCGCGGGGCTCAGCGTGGCGAGGTGCTCGGGCCTGGAACGCGCGTCGAGGTCCCGCAGCACGTCCGCGAGCGACACCGGGTTTCCGAATTGCACGCTCAATCGGCCGTACCGGCCGACCATGACCTCCACCGATTTGACCAGCCCGCGCGCGTTCTCCTTCGGCTTCTCGCCGCCCGTCACCTCGTGAACGAGCGCTTTTTCGTCGACGAGACGCTCGTAGCCGATGCTGACTGGGCAAAACCAGGTCGTCTTCGTCGGAACGGCGAGCGCCGCGTCGACGACGATGGACAGGAGCCCGAGCTTGGGCGGCAAGAGCTTGCCCGTGCGCGATCGGCCCCCCTCGAGGAAGAATTCGAGGGGCCAGCCGTCCTTTAGGAGACGCCGGACATACGCGTCGACCACTGCGGCGTACAGGCGGTCTCCGACGAAGCTGCGCCTGATGAAGAACGCGCCCGCCCGCCGGAAGATGGGTCCCATCGGGAAGAAGTTGAGGTTGTCCCCGGCGGCGATCAGCGGCTGCGGGACCTTGTGCCTGTAGAGCACCCACGCCAGCGCGAGGTAATCCATGTGCGATTTGTGCGACGGCAGGAGGACGAGCGTCCCCTCCTTCGCGTGCTCGCGGAGCCGCTCGATGCCGGCTTCGTCGACTTCGATGGCCGAAAACATCCGGCTGGCGGCCTGCGCGAAGACTTGATCGAGAGCGGCCATGGCGTTGAGGTCGAGGGTGGCCTCCATCTCGCGGAGCATGGCGAGCGCCCGCGCAGCGATGACGGCGCGCTCCTTCGAGCCCTCGCCGGCCATGTCGGCGATGACCTTCTGCAGCTTGGGGCTGCGGATGACCTCGTCGCGCAGGCGATCCGCAGGCTTCTTGGCCGGCCCGACGATCGCGCGCCGCTCGCGTTCCAGCCGACGCAGGAGCGTGTACGTCAGCCGCCGGACGAGGACCCCGTCGCCCGCCCCGTCGTCTTGGCGCGCGAGGAAGTCGCGGAGGTCCACGGGCTCGCCCGCCCGCATCATGGCGTGGCGGTTGGCGACGAACTGCGCGATTGATCGGACGTTTCCGGGCCACTCGCTCGTCCCGAAGAGCGCGTCGGCGACATTGCCGCCGCGAGTGGCTCGGCTGCGCGACCAGACGAACACCTGGGGGACGAGCAAGATCCGCTGCTCGCTTCGGCGCTGCAGGTCGAATAGCGCCCTCATCAGGTGGTCGCCCTCGATGCGCCCGCGCGCCCTGCCCTCGAGCAAGTGGGGTGGCCGCTTGAGGAACAGCGCTGCGCTCGCGCCCTCTGCTACGGCGCGCTCCAGATCGGCCGCGTCACCCCCGGGCGATCGCGGCAAGACAGCGTTGATCCAGCCCTGGCGCATCGGCTCCAGGATCCAGAGGCCGAGGTCGTTGGCAAAGCGAACCTGCGGGAGGTGATGACGCTTGGTGAGGTAGTCGAGCGCGAAGAAGTCGACGACGGAGAGGCTGCGCAACACGTACACGACGGTCCCACGGGCGTCCGCGTCGAGCACCGCATGCGCCCAGGTCTCGTCGACCTCGATGGTCGCGAAGACGCGGTGATACAGCCAGGCTAAGAGGGGATTCGGCTCGTAGGAGCGAAGAGGGCGGTCGGTCATCGGAGGCTCATTCGACGAGCGCGTGCTCGTCGACCGCCTTACTGTCCGGCGAACACGCGCTGGGCGACGGCGGCGAATTTCTTGGCGGTGTCGGGCGTCAACCCGGTGCGCGGGTAAGGCCAAACGAAATTGAACGCTTGGACCTGTTCGCACGAGAGCGAAACGAGAACGTCGGCGGGCGTCGGGTTGCTGGGCTGGGCAATCGCAAAGCCGAGCTCGGCGTAGAGACAGTTCGAGTGGGCGTCGGTGAAGTTCGAGCCATGCCCCAACGCGTCGAGGATGTCCCCCTTGATGCCCGAGTCGTTAACGGCTTGCCACGCGAGGATTCGAAACCCGTGAAACCTCGGTGCATCGGGGGGCGCAAAGGGCGCCGCGGATCCGGGAACGAGGCCGGGCGGGAGCAGCCCGGGCGGCAAGAGCGACGCGCCCGCCTGGATCCACTGCTGGATCTGGGCGGGCAGTTGGAAGCCCGAGGTCGCGGCCGCCTGCGCCTGGGGTGGCGGCTCGAAGTTTTGCAGGCGGTACACCGTCATCTGCGAGTCCTTCATTCCGTTGAAGGGCGATGACAGCGGGCTACACCCGATGGCCGAGGCGAGGGCGACGGCCACGACGGGGCCGCGAGACGCATGGGCTGCAAAACGGGCAAGATTACGGGATCGGCGCAAGGTGAACGTCATCGCGAGGAGCCTCCCTGGGCGGCTGGAGCGTGGGCACTATATCCGAATCGAGCGCACACGGTCCCGGGACCTCTCCGCGGAGCCGGCTTCGCGACGGCTGCCTGCTACGAACCAACCCTCACGTTCGAGAACGTATGTTCAAGATCAAGAGAATCGATCACGTCGCCGTCTGCGTGGGGGACATTGCGCCCGCCGCGGCGCTTTGGCAACGCCTCCTCGGGCTGACGCCCGGGGACGAGGAGCACGTCGAATCGCAGAGGACCGATGTGGTGCTCGTTCCCATGAGCGATGACGCCGCCGGCGTGCAAACGACCTTGGAGCTGATCGCGCCACGCGGGAGCGAGGGGCTGCGGCGCTTTCTGGAGAAAAGGGGCCCAGGACTGCATCACGTCGCGCTCGAGGTCGAGGGCATCGAAGAGGCAATCGCGTTTCTGAAGGGCGCCGGGGCGGACATGATCGACGAGACACCTCGCCGGGGCGCTCGCGGCCACAAGGTCGCATTCATTCATCCCAAGTCGATGGGGGGCGTCCTCGTGGAGCTCGTGGAGCGCGAAAGGGATCGATGATCTTTCGCTAATGGTCCGAGCCAAGTATTCTCCGGGCCGCGTCTTCGGACGCGAGGAGGCCCGGCCTTGAACGACCGACCGATGGAATTCAAAAGCAGGATCGTCGCCGGAATCGTGGCCGGCGCCCTGTTTCTGTCGCAATCGCCGTGCGCTTGGGCGCAGGCGGACACAACCAAACCGATGCCTCCGTCCGCCGCGGCGCTCGGCAAACCGGACCTCGCCGCGGCAAAGAAGCACTACTCGGACGGGGAGAAGAAGTTCAAAGCGGGCGACTTCGTCGGGGCGCTCGCCGAATTCCGGGCGGCGAACGACATCAAGGCGACGCCTCAGGCCGAGCGCTACGTCGGGCTCTCGGAGGACGCGCTCGGGCACTCAGCCGCCGCCGCGACCTGGTACGACAAGTTCCTCGCCCACGTACCGGACAAGATGGCGACGCAGGGCGACGAGGTCCGGCGGCGTCTGGCGGAGATCAAGGCGCTCCCCGGCAAGGTGCACCTCGATTCGAGCCCTTCGGGCGCAAACGTCACCGTCGACGGGAAAGCGCAGGGCGTGGCTACGCCGACGGATCTCGACCTGCCCCCGGGCACGCACAAGGTCGGCTTCACGGCGGCGGGACGCTTGCCTGCGGAGAGGGTCCTCGACGTGCAGTTCGCGTCGACGCAGACGGTCAGCGCCGAGCTCGACCCCGAGCCGCCGCCGGTGGCGCCGCCCCCGCCCCCGCCCCCGCCTGTTGCCGTGACGTCCGCCACGGACGTTGCAAGCACGCCGCCGTTGCTGACGACGACGCCTTCTCCGCGCAGCAAGATCCCGGCGTTCGTGACCGGCGGATTGGCAATCGGGGCGGCTGCGGTCGGCACGGTGTTTGGCGCCATGGCGCTCCGCGACAAGAGCGATTACGACAAGAATCCGACGTCTCAAATCGCGGACAACGGCGACACGCACGCGCTGATAGCGGACATGGCTTTTGGCGTCGCGCTGACCTTCGGGATTACGAGCGCCGTGCTGTTCTTGACCAAGGACGAGGCGGCGGCGGCTAACGCGAGCGGCACGAGCGTCGCGACCTCGAAGCCCGGCGGCGCGAAGCGGCAGGCGGTGACTGTCCGGCCGGCGCCGTTCGTCGGCACACACTCGGGCGGCGCTAGCGTCGTTCTGCAGTTCTGAGCGCGGTGGAGCACTGCCCTATGAGAAGCACGGCGATGAAGACGATACGCGCCATCGAGCGAACCTTGTCGGTCGGTACGGCGGTTTGCCTGACGGCGGTGGCCTTGTCCGGGTGCGAGCTCCTGGTGGATTTCGATCGAAGCAAGATCCCGGTCGAGGCCAGCAGCGCGGGTGACGACGCGACGGTCATGGATTCGGCGACGACCGAAGCCGGTGATGACGGCA
This sequence comes from Myxococcota bacterium, assembly GCA_030776205.1. Taxonomy (GTDB): domain Bacteria; phylum Myxococcota_A; class Polyangia; order Polyangiales; family Polyangiaceae; genus Palsa-1150. Next base: position 5,555 of record JALYHV010000464.1, read on the forward strand.
CGGTCAGTGGCGAGGTCGGGCCCGACGAGGCGGGCGACGCGGGCGACGGTTCGGCCGCCGACGGCGGGCC
>JALYHV010000465.1 GCA_030776205.1 Myxococcota bacterium
ATGCCGGCCCACTGCATCGAGGACGCGCTCCCTTATCCGCGCTAGGGCCGACGACTCACTGAACCAGCAGGGACACCGGCTGGCTCCAATCCCCCTCGCCGGCCTTGGTCACGGACCGGCTCTTGAAATGCACCGTCGCTCCGGGCGTGAGGCCCGCGATCGACGTCTTGGCCTGCAACGTCGCCGGCGCGGAGACCCACGTCTTGCCACCGTCGGTGCTGTACTGCCACTCGTACGACGCGCGGCGCGCCGAGGTCGCGGCGAAGACCCGGGCTACACCCGACACGTTACCCGGCCTCGCGACGAATCCGCGCGCGTGCCGCGTCGCCATCTTTTTCACGCGGACTCCGGCGCTCTCGATGATCGACGCCGCGTTCGTCGCGCTTGCATCGGCGGTCGCCTGGATGTGCGCCCGGAGCTGCTGCAGGTGCGTGACGAGTGCCGCGCGCTTTTCGTTGCGCGTGGCGGTTGCGCCCTTGGTGCGCGCGAGCGCCGCGGTCTCGGCGGCTTGCAGCTCGTCGACGGCCGCCGTGATCGCGCTGAGCGCAGGCGAGGGGTTGGGAAAGGCGGGATTCCCGATCATGCGCTTGGCAATGCCTTGCGCATACACGATGAGAGCCGGAACGTTCCTCGGCAGCTGGAGGGTGACAATCGGGCGGCGGATCGACTTGACTTGTTCGGCCATTGTGGTGCTCCGTTGTCGTCGGGGGGGAGGTTGCTTTCTGTCTTGCAGCGACGCGGGTCATGTTCCTTCGTCAGGGTGTCTTGTTCTCTCGGTAGCGCGTCCTTTCTTCTTGGGAATGTGTCATTGCTAGTTGGTAGAGCGTCACGGTTCGTTGGCGGGGATACGTGTTCAACGAGAAGAGCGGCAGTACCGATGAACAAAGCGTCTTGTTCGACCAAAAGACCGACGGGTTGAACCGGCGGGGTTTCAATTTTAATCGGCAGCGCGACGTGTGTCGTTGGTCGCGCGACGCTGTCGGCCGGCAAAGCGTCTTTGCTGATAGAACACGTGTCTGTGTCGGTCGTCAGCGCGCCTTTGTCCGCTGTTCACGTCACCTTTCGGGTCCGCAAAGTGAGTCTTTTGGACCACAAAGCGTCTTTTCAGGTTTGCAAAGCGACTCTACCGGCCAACCAGGACTCTTTTCTTGTTCGCAAAGCGACTCTGCCGGCCGATAAAGACTCTTTTCTCATTGGCGAAGCGAGTCGTCGCGTTGGCGGCCGGCGGCGAGCCGGGCGAAGGGAGGCGCTGGACGACGACTTTGGCGCCCTGTGTCTCGTTAATCGGGCAGGACGTCTTTTCGTCCCGCGCCTGCGCGCGAATTGTCGGGAGGAGGTGTGCCGGCATCCCACGCGGGCTGCCCACGAGCCGACGGCGTTCCCTCCAACGGTCTCTCTGGTGCCCGCACCAGCGGGCGCGGTTGTGCCAGCAGCCCTACTACGAGCAGCGCGACCGTGAGCATCCCGAGCGCGGCCAACTGGGCGCGGAATTTCGCGCGAATCCGGAACAACCGCTTGCGCACCGCCGCCTCGGTGATGCCGAGCTCCGCGGCGATTTGTGCGTGCGGCACGTGTTCGGCCTCTCCCCAAAGGATCTCCGCCGCGTCTGCGGGCATCTCCCCGGCGTCGAAGAGACTCTTCAACGCCGCGAGGTGCCTCTTCGCGTCGACCACGTCTCCCTGCGCCGCATCGTGGGCGGTCGGCGCGCGGGCCTCGGCCTCACGCGAGAGGTGTCCGTCGTACCGGCCGCGCACCGCTGTCTCGCGCAGGCGATCGACTGCCCGGCGGAGCGCGATCGCCGCGGCAAACGCCTTCCATTCTGCCAGATCGGCTGGCATACGACGCGCGCGCGCCGCCGCAATGCAGGTGGTCTGCACTTCGGCGATCGCGTCGGGCAGGTCGTAGGCCGGGACGCCATGACGTCGCAGGGTCGCGCGCAGGTACCCGACGACGTCGGGATGCGCGACGAGCGGCGTCGTGTCTCGAGCGGCGGCGGGCGCGCCGTTGTCGTTACCGGGGATCGCAGGGGCAACGTCCGCCAGGGCGCGGCGGGGCAGCGTTGCTGCGGGCGCGGGGGTCAGCGTGTCGATGGTCTTTGTCTCGTGGGTGTTCATCGCCGTCTCCGTGGGTGTCGAGCGCGCACGAGCGCCGGCGGCAGCAGCCCCGCATGGGCGGCTGGCCCGTCACTCGGAAGGACGCGGGCAGGGCGCGGTTCTTTCGACCGGCCGACGCGTCTCTCAGCCCCATTCTCGCCAAGCGCCGCTTTGTGTGAGCGAGACCGGCGTCGATTTCGTGCGCGCATCGCGGTAGGGACAGCGCCCACGATGTCCGAGGCCTTTTTTTATGACCCCGCATTACTCAAGGTGGTCCGGGCCATTCTCCTGTCCAAGGGCGTTCGTGCCGAGCAAGACCTGGAGGACGCCATCGGCGAGGTCGTGCTGGCGTGCATCGAGCGCGTCCGCCGCAGCGGCAGGCCTCCGGAGCACGTCGCCGAGGCCATCGCGATCGTCCGCCCGATCGCGCGCGCGCACGGCGTCGACGAAGCGCGCAAGCGCATCCGCCGCGGCAAGAGCAACCTCGGTCCGACGGGCGACGCCGACCACGGTGCCCGCGAAGCGCAGCCGTCGCTCGATCCGGTCGACCAGGCACGTATGGTGGCGGCCATCCGGGGGGCCCTCAAGGACGAACAGATCGAGACGCTGTCCGACGTGGGCGCCGGT
>JALYHV010000466.1 GCA_030776205.1 Myxococcota bacterium
CTTGCAGCTCGGCCTTCAGCCGCGCCGCAGCAGCTGCGTCTTCGCGCGCGACGTCGGGTAGGAGGCGCCACGCGGTGTCGAGCAGGCCGATGCGGTCGCCGAGCCGCACCGAGGCGTCCTCAAGCTCCTCGTCGATGGCGAGGATGGCCTTCACGCGCTGCTGCGCAGTCCACCCCGCCCAGCCGTGCAGCGTCTCGACACCGGCGCGCCCGGGCACTTCGGTGAAAGCGATGAAGCGCTCTTTCGGGACGTCGAGCTTGCCGCGCAGGCGCCAGTAGTCCGGCTTGAGGAAGTCGCCGGAGCCGTAGGCGGGCGGCACCTCGGGCGTGACCTTCTCGCCCGCGTCCTCGCGTCGCTGGTCGGCCCATGTGCGCTCCCAGACCTCGCGCTTTACGAGGCCGGCGGGCTTGTAGACGTGGAAGCGATGGCTCGGGACGGCGTCGCCCTGGAGCGCGCTGGCGACGAGCTGCGAGAGGCTGAAGTCCTTGCGGCTGGTCAGTACCTCGCACACGGCGAGCACGCGCGCGTCGTCTTGGAGGTTCGCGACGAGCTGCTCGAGCGAGAACGCCTGCGAGCGCGCCTTGGCGGCCTGCTCGACGCGATCGGCGAGCCACTCGGTGAGCGCCACGCGCTCCTGATCGGCGTAGTCGGGCTTGTACCAGCGGCGCTTGAAGTTGGCGGTCTCGATGAGAGCGAGGGCGGGCGTCGCGGCGGTGCGTGCGCGGCGAGCGGCCACGCGCTTTTTGACTGCGACGGAGGCCTCCTTGGGCAGCGCGATGACCGGCTCCCACCGATGGCGCTCCCACCACACCGACGGCTGCTCGTCGGGCTCCTCGCCGTTGGCAATCGCCTCGCGGTTCGCGGCGTCCTTCTCCGCGAAAGTGAGGTTCCACGGAAGCCAGGTCGGCGGGCACGGCTCGACGCTGTCGGGCGCGACCACGTCGCTCGACTCGTCGATGCCGTAGAGCGAGTAGCAGAGCCAGTCGAGCTCCTCTTGGAGCGCGATCATGCGCGAGAGGTCAGCGAAGTCCAAAGCGTGGCGTGCATCGATAGCGCGACGAAGGTCGGAGCCCGACTGCCAACCGGCACGGTCGACCAAGCTGCGGACGCTTCGCTCGGACCGCTCGCGTGCGAGTGCATCGAGCTTCGCGGCGTACGGGATGGTCTTGTTCCGCGCCTCGACGACGGGGAACAGCTTCATCTTGGTCGAGTCGTGCTGGAAGAACTGCTCCCAAAGCGCGCTTTTCATGCCCTCGTTGATGCCCTGGCTGCCCTTGTTCTGGAACACCTGCTTCATCCAGAAGCTGGTAGGCGACGAGTTCAGGACACCGAGGAGCGCGAAGTGCTCCTCTTCTGTGCTCCCCGCCGGAAGCTTGATGAGCGGTGCGGAGTGCTTGAAAAGGCTGCCTCCTCGATCGAGCGCGAAGTGGTTATGCGTCGCGACCTCTGCATAGAGGATGGAGAGTGGCGTCTCGTAGGGCTCGCTCATCGGGCGATGCCACTCGAACCAGTTTCGGCCGGCCTGCCGGTAGTTCGTGGTGCCGAACGCAATGCGAGCGCCCAGCAACGTGCGAAACGGCCACATGGCCAACAGCGTCCGGCCAGCCGGTGTTAGAAGCTTGAGGTGGTCCGCGTACGGGAAGAAGGCGCCCTCTTCGCTGGATGACGACCAGTCGCGGATGTGTTCGCCAAGGATCAGAGGGCGGACAAAGTCGTCCTCCACACCATTGCGTCGCCAGTCCTTCAACTTGCGGACGAACAGCTCGTCCGCGCTCGAACGACCGCCACCGCCGACCGACGCGAGTTCTGACAGCTTGGTGGGGGCGACACTCGCGAGTTGCATGAGCAGCTCGGCGGCCCCACCGCCTGCAAGGCTCCAAGGGTGCTTCGCAAGCGTTGCGCGTCCCAACTCCGCGACGCTCACATATTCGTTCTCGCCGTGGGTATTCCAGCCTGCAGCAATGCTCGACCACACTCTGCCCTTAGCGGGGTCGTCGGGGATACTGCCCTCGCCACGCTTGCCCATCACTGCGTGGACGACCTCGCGCTCCGGCTTCTGATTTCGGCCGAACAGGAGCACGGTCGGCGTGCCGTGGTGCGGGATGTACGCCTGCGAGGTGTCGACCACGAGCGTGAGGTCGAGGGTCGGCAGCACGGTCTCGATGAGCGGTTTGCCGAACTCGCGTTTCATAAAGTTGTTGCTCGTGATGAGCCCAACGAAGCCCGACTTCTCGGCGAGCTGAAAGCAGCGTTCGGTGAACGGAGCGCCGAGCGAATACATCCCCGTCGCCGAGACGTAGCGCTGCTTCTTCCCGATCTTCTCTCGGTGGTACTCCTTGCGCGCCCCGTCCTTCTCCATGATGTACGGCGGGTTCGCGACCACCGCGTGGAATTTCCTCTCGAAGATCTTCCGCAGCGCGACGCGCACGTCTGAACGCGTGAAGCTCGCTCGTGGTCGTTCGGCGATCTCCGCGAACAAGTCGAACTGCACGTCCGGCTTCTGCTCCTCCTTCTCGACCTGCTCGAGCCCATCAGCCCAGTACACATGCGGGTGAAAGCGCGCGGCGTCCGCTAGCTTGGTCACGCCCGCCAGCTCGGCGGCCGTCATGATGAGGCGCGCGCGCGCGAGCGCGCACGCGTAGTCGTTGAGGTCGATGCCGACCACACGATCGAGCGCGTGCGCGACGACCGTCTCCTTCGACCAATCCTTGTGCTTCTCGGCGGTCGCCGCAACGAGCCGCTTCAAGCCGTCGATGAGGAAGTGGCCCGAGCCGCAGGCGGGGTCGAGCAGCCGCACTTCGTCGACGCCGAACGTCTCGATGGCTGGCGTCAGAGTGCGGTCGAGGATGAAGGCGCGCACGAAGTCAGGCGTCTGGCACAGCGCGAAGCGGTCCTTCACGACCGGATCGAGCTCCTGGTACAGGTCGCCCATCAGCTCGCCCTCGAAGTGCTCATCGGCGAAGGTCCACACCGCGCCCGAGTCCGCATCGCGGTGGCGCCAGAAAGCGAGCAGCGAGCGGGACAGCTCGTCGGACGGCGCGGCAACTTCCGCGGGCTGCGGACTGAACAGCTCCGGAAGGCCACCGTGCGGGCTTGCGAGGTCACGGTAGATCCAGCGCAGGAATGTGGTTTCTCCGAGGTGTGGCGCAAGCCGTTCGAAGAGCTGCTGCGCCTCTAGGTCGAGCAACCGGCCGGGGGTCAAGAGTCCGCGATCCTCGAGTACACGGACATAGACCGACTTGAGAACCCACAAGACCGCCGCTCGTCGCGAGAGCAAGTCCGTCCAAACGTCGAAGTCTTCGGCGACTCGCTCGTCGGCGTGAAGCTGCAATGCGCGTTCGCGCACCGAGCCAGGCGCGCGCATTTTGGTCCGCAGGTCGGCGGAGATCTTCGCGACGTGGTCCCGGAGAGCGCTGGTCAATCGGGCTCGGTCGGCCGGATTCACGGGGCCAGTGCCTCGCGAACCGACCTGGCGTGGGCCGCGATGAACGGAGGAGGAAGAGCGTTGCCAATCATCGCTGTGATGGCCTCCTTGCCGTGCTTGGGAAAGAACACGTAGTCGAGAGGAAACCCTTGGAGGACGGCCGCTTCCCGCAACGTGATGGCGCGGTGTTCAGTCGGATGCAGGAAACGCCCTTTGGACGGGTTGATGCAACCGCTCGTGATTGTGGGCGAAGGCGCGTCCCAGCGCATTCGGCCATAGACATCGTGGAACCCATTGGTGTGCTTGTGACACTCAAGCTTCAATTCCTCCGGCAGAGCCATCCGACTACCACCATCCTCCGGAATGGATCGGATGAGAGCCTGCACCTGATCGCTGTGCCGGACCGGAAGATTGTGGAGGGCGTCGCCCGAGCTGCCGCGCTCTGCGGTGAGAGCCGCGAGGGCATCACGAACCGTTCCGTGCTGCTGGCACGGTTCGGCAAGGGACAGCCGCCTGCGACCACGAGTCCCCAGCAGGATCAACCGCCGCCGGTGCTGCGGGACGCCGTAATCAGCAGCGTCAAGCACCTTCGCATCGAGGACGTAACCCAGTGCGCGGAGCTGTTCTTCGACCTGTTGGAATCGCTCGTTCCTCATGAGCCCGGGAACGTTCTCAAACATGATCGCCTTGGGGTGAAATGAGCGAACAAAGCGGACAAACTCGAAGACGAGATCGTTGCGCTCGTCTCCTTCTCGCACCATGCCGTTCCGCGTCGGGAGCCTCGAAAACCCCTGACATGGGGGGCAGCCGGCGAGCAGGTCGAGCTCCCCCTTGTTCAATCCGATTTTCCTCATAAGCGGCGCGCATCGCACGGCTCGAATGTCACACTGTTCGAGATGAACTCGCCGATGGTTGGCACGAAACGTCTCTGACGCGCGCCGGTCCAGTTCGACCGCTGCGGAAACGCGAAATCCCGCGAGCTTGAGCCCGGCCGTGAGCCCTCCTGCCCCCGCGAAGAGGTCAATGGCTGTTGGCTTCCTCATTTCGCCGCTCCGCTTGACGCCGAGGTCAACATTTCCCTGAGAAGAGCGGAAATGGTCTTCAGATCCTCATTTCCATTTTGATGCTGGGCCAATAGGACCTGTGCCTGGGCGTCGGAATCACTCGACGACGGTGTCAGACCAAGCCCCTCGAGCTTCTGGCGAAGCTGCGTCTTCGCCTCGTCGGAACTCGCGGGTGCGGCGGTCGCGTCGATCGCCTTCAGGACGATCTCCTCTGGGCACGACCGCGGCAAGAAGCGAACGTGCCCATGCACGTAGTCAATGTACTTTCGTTTCTGCTCTGTGAGGCGTTTCGCCGAGTCTTTGTCGGAGCCGCCATCCGCCCCATAGATGACCGTCCGAGCGCCCACGAGCTTCGAGACCGTCTCGTCGACTTCGTTGTCAGCGATCTCCGATGAGGGTTTCGACTCTGCTCGCTTTTGGTCCCCATCGAGGAGAACCCACACGTTTCTCTCGTGCATGAGTGTAGGGATTCGATGCGTAAGGTAATTATCTGCTCCACCGGGCAGGAAATCGACGTCGAAGGACCCACGCTCATCCTCCGAGAGTTGTTGCATGGCCAGCGCAACCACGTGCCTCGCTAGACGGTCCTCAACCAGCACTTTGACGCGGTTGGGCGAGGTCGCACCCAGACGATTGAACGCCGCGTAGGGGTGGACCTCGTTGAGCACGGAAAACTGTCCAGTCGCGTCGGGGATAAAGACTTTGATGGCCGCCGGAGGCAGATTCTCGACGAGATGAGGTGAGTGGGTGGTGAAGACGATTTGGTGATGATTCTTCCGACACTCCTCGAGCAAGAAGTGAAGTACGCGCATTTGTGCGGCAGGGTGCAGCGAGACCTCGGGCTCATCCAGCAAGATGAGCGTGCCCTTCTTCTGAGCGCGAACCTGGACCACGAGGCTGACGACCGCCATCTCACCACTTCCAGCGAACGCTTCCGAGTAGGCCACGCTCTGTGTCGCAAAAACGATCGTCCGCGCTCGTTGTCCCCCATAGAGGTCATGCTCGACCACGCGCGCAGATGCGTACTTCTTTCCGAGAATCTCACTGGCGATCTTGAGGTCCGCAACGGAAACGCTCTCGTTCCGAAACACCCGCTGCCGGTTGTGCCATGAGAGAGTCCCCAGCTCTTCGTCGATGGCTCTCCTCAGGAGAGGAGATTTCGCGCGGATCTCGTCCTGCTTCGTATGCGTCGCGCCACGCCGAAGCTGACCGAACCAAAAGAACTGATCAAACGCGCCAAGTTCGCTCCTGAAGTTCAGGTAGAGCACGTCGCGCTTGACGGCGCTCCATCGGTCAAGGCTGCGAACGCGCTCCTTGGGCCCGCCGAATTCCGGGCTGTCTCCCGCGTTCGGCATCTGCGCCATGCCGTCCCCCGTAGTGACCTTGGTCGGCTCCCAATACTCCGGGTCGGTTGCTTTCGTCACGCGAGCCTTGCGGGTCTCCACGACATCACCAGATGGAAGCCAAGTTGGATCTTTGAGCCAGTGTCCGTAGATGAAACGCTGCGGGTCCGTCTCGCGCGTATCGATGGTGTCTACGCTCGTCGCAAACCAGTAGTCAGATGTGGAGCTGCGCTCGGGAGCCCCGTAAAGAGCGTGCAGAACAGCGGTCTTTCCGCACCCGTTG
>JALYHV010000467.1 GCA_030776205.1 Myxococcota bacterium
GGCAAGAGCCGCGACGGTCGTGCCGAAAGGGGCGAGGGAGACGCCGGCGGCGAGGGCGCCGCGAGGCGGCGAGACAGCCATCGTCAAGCATCTAGCCCGACGGGCGCCGTGGGAGCCAGCCGCACGCACGGGGGTATGCTACTGGAGACCCCTGACGCATGCCGCAGCGGGACCACTACCAGGTCCTCGGAGTCCGACGCGACGCCCCACCCGAGGAAATCAAGAGCGCGTTCAAAAAGCTCGCATCGCAGTGCCACCCCGATCGCAACCAGGACGATCCCGGAGCGCACGAGCGCTTCAAGGAAATTAACCTCGCGTACCAGGTCCTTTCCGACCCGAACCGCAGGACGATGTACGATCGACTCGGACATCGCGCAGAGGAACCGGGGTCACCCTTCGGTGCGAGCGGCCCGTTTCCGGGCGGGTTCGTCGATATCAGCGACATCGCCATCGACGGAATCCTCGGGGACCTGCTTGGCGTATTCGGTGTCGGGCGGGGCCCGAAGGGCGACCTGAAACAGGAGCTCGAGCTCTCGTTCGAGGAGGCTGCGTTCGGGTGCGAAAAGGAGCTTCGCTACGGTCGGTCGCTCGCGTGCAGCGACTGCGGCGGCTCGGGCGCAGCGTCGGGCAGCGCCCCCGAACCGTGCCAGGCGTGCGGCGGGCGCGGGCGGGTGCGGTTCCAGCAAGGGATTTTTCCCATCGCCGTTGAGCGCGCGTGCTCTCGGTGCCGAGGCACGGGTCACACCGTGCGCAATGCCTGCACCACGTGCCGTGGCGCTGGCCTGGTCTCGGTGACCGAGTCGCTTCGCGTCACCATCCCGGCGGGCACCGAGGCAGGAGCCACCAAGCTGGTCGCTGGCGCTGGCAGCCGATCGCGCCCCGACAAAGCCCCGGGTGACCTCGAGATCACGATCGCGGTGCGCCCGCACCCTTTCTTCCGCCGCGTAGGCGACGACGTGGTGTGCAGCGTGCCCATCACGTTCACGCAAGCCGCGCTCGGAGCCGAGGTCGAGATGCCTACGCTCGACGGCAGGGGCAAGCTTCGCGTACCGGCCGGCACCCAACCCGGAGCCGTCTTGCGCATCAAGGGCAAGGGGGTGCCCCATCGGGGTGGCCTCGGTCGGGGTGATCAGCGGGTGGAAGTGGGAATCGAAGTGCCCGCGGAGCTGACGGAGAGGCAGCGGCAGCTGCTGGAAGAGCTGGCGAGAGAGCTCGGCGAAGACGTGTTGCCACAACGCAAATCGTTCCTCGACAAGCTGCGCCACTTTCTCGGCTAGGAGCCCTGACGGGGCCTGTTCGAGGGGCGCGGCCGATTCCTAGAGCTCCCGAGCCGTCAGCGCGGGTGCGCGATTCACCGCTCCCCGGAAAGCAGGGCATAAAGCTCCTTTTCGCTGATGACCTTCGTCCCGAACTTCTTGGCTTGATCGAGCTTGCTCTTGCCCGTCTTGTCGCCAGCGACCAGGTACGTCGTCGTCTTCTTCACGGTGTCGTGCACGTCGCCTCCGGCCGACCGAATGTCCGATTGCACGTCCTCTCGCTTCTTCGAAAGCACTCCCGTCGCGCAGACGCTCATTCCACGCAGCGGCCCCGCGGCGGCCACGGCAGGACGCGGTTGCGGCCGCCCTACGCCGAGCTCCACGAGCTTCTGCATGAGCGCGCGTTGCTCCGTGTCTTGCAGAAACGCGATGACGCTCTCGACCATCTTCGGGCCGAAGCCGTGGATAGACGCGACGTGCGCGCGCGCCTCGTCCTCGGACCAAGCCAGCATCCGGTCCAGGGTCTCGCCGACTTCTGCGAGCTGGCGGGCCGCCACTTGCCCAACCTGCGGAATCCCGAGGCCGCAGAGCAACCGTTCGAGCGTCCGCTCCTTCGAGCGCGCGATGGAGGCCTCCACGTTTTGCGCGCTCTTGTCCCCCATCCGCTCGAGCTCCGCGATCCGAGCTGCGCCCAGCGAATACAGGTCCGCCACGTCGCGGACGACGCCCCGATCGACGAGCTGCTCCACGAGCGCCGTCCCGAGATGGTCGATGTCCATCGCGAAGCGGCGCGCAAAATAGAAGATCCGCTGCTTCACCTGCTCCGGACAGAGCCGGTTCGGGCACCGGGTCGCCGCGGCCGTTCCGAGCTCTGGTCGCTCGGCGTCGCGCAGATCGCGCACGACCGGGGTATCGCACGAGGGGCACGTGCGGGGCATGTGGAATTTTGGCGCAAGCTCGGCGCGCAGGGAGACATCGACGCCCACCACCTGCGGGATGACCTCGCCGGCCTTTTGGATGATGACCGAATCGCCGACGCGCACATCGAGCGCCTCGATCATCGCCGCGTTGTGCAGCGACGCCCGCGAGACGGTCGTTCCCGCGAGCACCACGGGATCGAGGAGCGCGACGGGCGTGAGCGCGCCCGTGCGCCCCACCTGAACGACGATGTCACGGAGCCGGGTGGCGGCGCGCTCCGCCTGGAATTTGTAGGCCAGCGCCCACTTGGGAAACTTCGACGTGAAGCCCAGCATCTCCTGCTGGCGGTATGAGTCGACCTTGATCACCGCGCCGTCCGTTTCGAACGGATATTCGTCGCGGGCGGCGTCGATGTGCGCCACCGCGGCGGGGACGCCATCCCAGTCGACGAGGACCTCGCGGCGGTGGGTGGGCACTCCGAGCTCGGCCAGCCAGGCGAGGCTCTCGTGATGGGTGGCATGGAGGTGCGGCCCCTCCACGACCGAATAAAAGAGAGCCCGAAGCGGGCGGCGCGCGACCTCGCGGGGGTCGAGCATCCTCACCGCGCCCGCGGCGGCGTTGCGCGGATTGGCGAAGGGCCCGAGCCCCGCCGCTTCGCGTTCGGCATTGAGTAAGTCGTGATCGCGCCGATGAATGAGGATCTCGCCCCGCAGCGTCACCTTTTCGCGATGATTGATCTGGAGTGGCACGCTGCGGATGGTCCGCACGTTGGCCGTGATGTCTTCACCCCTCGCCCCGTCGCCGCGCGTGCTTGCTTGCACGAGCCGGCCCCCCTCGTAGACGACCTCCACGCTGGCGCCGTCGAGCTTCGGCTCCACGCAAAATCGGGGGGACTCGCCGTCCGGTAGCCCGTCTTGGACCCGCCGATGAAAGTCGGCGAGCTCCTCGGTCGTGTAGGCATTGTCCAGTGACATCATGCGGACGGTGCGCTCCACGTGATGGACGCTCGCGCGCGGCTCGCCCCCGACCCGCCGCGTGGGCGAATCGGGCGTCGCAAGCGCTGGGTGGGCGGCTTCGAGGGCGCCGAGCTCGCGGAGCAGCACGTCGAACTCCGCGTCGCTGACGGTCGGGTCGTCGAGGACGTAGTAACGGTAGTTGTGCGCTTCGATTTCGCTTACGAGCGCGGCATGGCGCTGGGCGGGAGTCATCGTGCACCGCAGACGGGTTTACCACGTCCACTCGCAGCGTCGGTTTGCCACCTCGATCGAGTGGGCGCGAGTGGGCTGGCGCGGCGCTGGCCGTCCTGCCCTCCTGCCAGTACACCCGTAACGACCCATGCCGCCTCCCTCCGAAACGCCGCCGGCCCGTCTGGGGGCTCTCCTCGCGCAAGCCGCGTTCGTCGTCGTTGCCGCCTTGCTCGTTTATGGCTTCGTTGCGGTCAGCAAAGAAGGAGAGGCCCGACGGGTCTGCAACGCGCCGTGCTTCTTGCACCCCGACTACATGGCGGCGGAAAGGCGCGCGCCGGATTTCGCCCTCAAAGACCTCCGCGGCAACACCATCACCCTCGCGAGCCTGCGCGGGAAGGTCGTCATCCTCAATTTCTGGAGCAAGACGTGCGGCCCTTGCCTCGAAGAAATGCCCGACCTCGCGGAGCTGACAAAAATTTTGCGCGACCGCTCGGACGTGGCGGTTCTCGCCGTCTCGACCGACGAAAGCGCGGACGACGTAAGACCCACCCTGCAGACCATCCTGCGTGAGGAGCCGCCCTTCGCCGTGCTCATGGACCCCGATTCGCGGGTGGTGGCCGGACAGTACGGAACGCACCTCTACCCGGAGACATGGTTCATCGACAAACGAGGCGTGATCCGCGCGCGATTCGACGGGGCGCGCGAGTGGAACAGTCCCCTCGTGGTCGACTACATCGACGCGCTCCGTCGCGGCGATTACTGCGCGGTGAAGATGGACGGCAAGGGCCTGAGTGGTCGAGCCGCGAAGGTGTGCGAAGAGATGACCGGGTCCTGAGAGCGCTTGGGGCGCTTTCGAGCGCGGCTTCCGGCGTCTCGGCCAACGTCGAGTGACGGGCGCCCGCGGGATCACGCGGCTCGAGCCAACCTCTGCGGCAGCACGAACTCGGCCGCCGCCCCGGCCAGGCCGGCGTCTACCACGCGATCCCAATACCGCGTCCCCGCCCAGAGCGCCGGCACGTCCGCGAAAGGAACCCGCGAGCGAACGAGGTCGACACCGGAGACCAGCCGCTTCACGAAGGGCACCATGTAGCGCCAGGGCGTGCGCGGCACCGCGAGCTGATCCGCCGTCTCGTCTCCGACGAGCGCGCGGCACATCGCGGCGCTGAAGCGCGCCGCACGCCGGGCATTGGCTCGGTCGCGCTCATTCGTGGCGCGATCGATCGGCGATTCGAGCAGTGCACGCGTGAGCCGGCGCGAATCGTCGTCCGGTGGCGCCTGCGTAGCGGCGATGAGCTGGGCAAGCCGGAGCCCCTCTGCCTCGGTCGAGGGCAGCAGCTCGGGATCGACTCCCATTACCCAGCCGGACCAGCGCCACAGGTGCATGTACGCTTCTCCGTCGTCCGGCGCGACATGCACCCCGAGCTGACGCAGGCCGTCGAGGACGGCGAGCGAGAACAGGAGCGACGTGCCTCCCTGATCGTGCTGGTTGATGGGCGCACCCCAGGCGGCGCCGTCCCAGCGACCGCTCCGCAGGATCATGCTCCTCACCTGCGCGTGAATCAGCCGCACCTTCAACGTGATTTGCCAGCCAAGGCCGCGCGGAAGCATCCCTCCCGGCGTGATGGTCGCCTGCACGAAGCGCGCTGTCTCGAGCAGCCGACGGGCGGCGTGATCCTCGAGGCGTCCGCTGAAGACGAGCGGCTTGTTGCCCGCCGGCGAGGTGTACCCGAGCACGAGCGACTTCAGCCCCAGGACGAGGCCGCCTAGGGGACCTGCGCGAAGCAGCAGTTGGCCTCCGCGCGCGATCGTCGACCAGTCCACCCACACCGGGACCCGCTCCGCCTGCGCGAACAGCGCGCGGAACGTCGCCGGCGCCTCGGTCACCCGATCGATGCCCTCGTGCGCCGCGCGATCGAACAACCGAAAGCCGACACCGGCGGGCATCGCCTGGATGGAGGCGACGACGTCGTCGGCCAGCGTGTCGACGCGAGTCAAATACGGCGCGAGCCGGTCTACCCGGTCGCCAAAGCGAGCGCGCGCCTCCGGCAGGCCGACGAAGCGCGAAGGAAACGTTGTCATGGCGCGGCGCGTCCGAGGCCAAGGATGACGTCGAACTCTTCCTTCGTGACGGGAGCCACCGAGAGCCGCGGCATGCGGAGCATCACCATGTTCTGGAGGGCCCGGTGCTTCTTGATCTCTTCGAGCGTCACCGGCCGTGCGAGCGCGCGAACCGCCTCGACGTCCACCGCGCTGAAGTCGGCCTCGGTGGTGGGATCCTGATATGCCTCCCGTGCTACGCGAGCGACTCCGACCACGGCCTTGCCCTCGTTCGAGTGGTAGTAAAGACAGAGGTCCCCCGCCGTCATGGCGCGCAGGTTGTTCCGCGCAGCAAAGTTGCGAACGCCGTCCCAGCGCGTCTTTCCGTCGCGGACGAGGGTCGCGAAAGGATACTTGTCCGGTTCGCTTTTGATGAGCCAATGTCCGCGCGCCATTGCTCCGCACCATAACGCCCGGTCGCGCTCGGCACCTACTGTTGGCTCTCGAGCGGGTCGCGTCCCGAGGGCGCAGTCTCCGGCGCCGCTTGCTCGTACGGATTCGTGCTCGCCGGTGCCGCTTCACCTGCCGCGGGCGCCGACGATGCCGCCGTGACGGCCGCTGGAGGCGTGTCCCC
>JALYHV010000468.1 GCA_030776205.1 Myxococcota bacterium
CGGCTCATTCCGTCCGCTGTGCGTCCGTCGCGGCCGCGCGCAGGTAGCTCCGCGCCCGCAGCGCGAGCGGACCGTCGGGATGATCCTGAAGCCAATGTCCGAAGCTCTTCGCCGCCGCGGAGTAGTCCCCCCGCCGGAACGTCGCTACACCGCGTGCGTACTCGGCGGGGTAGGTTGGGTCGATCGCTGCGAGGCGCGCGATGCGTTCGAGCCGCCAGGACTCGGTAGCGCCGCGTTCCGCCTCGGCGAGCGCTCGGCACGAGCTGGCGTCGGGCGCTCCGCGACGCGCGGCCTCAATCGCGTCGCGCATCGATTTCGACGGGTGAGCGTGCGACAGGTAAAAGGCGTAGAGGAGCCGCTCCTCCGCGAGCGACGGATCGAACGCCTTGCGGCCCTCGACGCCCAAGAACGTGTCCCACATGTGCTTGAACATCACGGCGAGCACCGCCTCGTCCGGCGCCAGCAAATGGCCGCTGCACCAGCCCTCCGTGGTCATCGCCCGCACGAAGCCCCCCGCGAGCGCCTGGAGCTCGTGCGACTCTTCCCCCGTCGAGCGGAAACGCCGTAGCTCGGCGAGGAATTGCTGCAGCTGGACAGCGCGGAGGCGGACGAGCCCTTCGTCTCCCGCGGGCAAACCATCGATGAGGGCCGCGTCAATTGTGCGCCGGGCGTCCCCAAGGGCACGGGCGTCGGCCATCCGGGCCTCCAACAGGTGAAAATCGCGGAGCGCCGAGCCGAGCGCCCGCAGCGGCGCGGGGAGCGGCTCGCTTCGGGCCAGCTCCGCGAGGCGCCGATCTGCCTCCGCGATGCGCGCGACGGCGTCGCGGTCCACCGTCGGGAGAGGGACGAGCTCTGGCGCGGCGGTGCGCGGAGCAAGGAGGAACCCAAACACGAGCGCCACGCCCACCGGCACGAGCGCGAACCACAACGCCTCGCGGATCTCGCGGCGACGGGAGATGAGAACCACCATCGTCGATGCTATCATTGACTCCCGGCACGCGTACGTCGCGGAAAAGAAGGAGTAGCGCCCGTGGTCGAGCATCGGCAGCATCAGCGCGCTCCCATCGATGTTCCCGTCGTCTTCGTGGTCAATGGGTCGACCGAGCGCGTGCCTGGGCGCGCGAAGGACGTGTCCCTCGGCGGGATGTACGTGCAAAGCTCGGCGCCGGCTCGCTTCGGGCTTCAGCTAGTCGTGCACGTCACCTTTCCCGGTAGCAAGGTGGCGCACGCGATACCGGCCGTCGTGCGTTGGACTCGCGCCGGTGAGGGAATGGGCCTGCAGTTCGGCCTGCTCGGTGCGCGCGAAACGCACGCCATCACGGAGGTCGCGCGCCGCTGAGCGAGCGCGCCGACGCTCGCTTACTTTGTCAGCTCGATCGGGATCGAGACGCTCGTACGAGAAGCGAAACGCACCCGGTAAATGGAAGCGGCCGCGCACGTGTTCACGTCCGATGCGACAGGCGGATCGAAGCGCGCCGACCTGACCGTGCCGTCCTCGAAGAGCTCGAGGCGCAGCGTAGTCGTGACGAGGACGGTCACGTTCTGCGCGCGCGGCCTGTCCGGCATGCACGCCCGAACCGCGCTGGCGATTGCTGCCTCGGGGGTCCACTCGGCCGTCGCCGGCCCAGGCGGCGCCGAAGCGGTGGATGCGCCTCCGGCGTCCATCCGCACCGGGACCGTCGCTGGCCCGCCACGTGGATCGGCGCGGTCTGTCCTCGGGGGCGTTGCGGCGGTACCGGGCGCCGATGCCCGCTCGGGCGTATCGAGGGCCACGCTGGTTGCACGCGCCGCGAAGCCTTCGTGCCTTACCTCGAGCGTGGTCCGCGCGCTGTTTGCGTCGAACTCGGCGTGCGCAGGGGCGCTGAGGACGGCCCCCAGCTCGGAGCCGACCCGCGGCGCCTCCCCGATGGTGATGGCGCCTTCGCTGAGATCCACGAGCACCCGATCGCCGGAGTGCGCCACCCGGAGGTGCGTGCCATGCACGGCGACCCGGGACGGTCCCACATCGACGGCGAAGGCCTCCCCGCCGGCGACCGGCACGACCTGCGCCTCGACCGTGCCCTCTGCCAGCGCGAGAACAAGCGCGCCAGCGACGTGCGTGACGGTCGCTCGTGACCCGCGCTCCAGGACGAGCGACAGCTTCCCCGGGCGATCCAACGTGGCGGACGCTCCTCGCGTTTCTATCCAGTCACCCAGGTGAACGGAGAGTCCGGCGGGGGCGGCCCGGCCGTTCACCAGAACGTCGGCGCCCGCGGACGTGATCGTGCCTGCCAGATCACTGCTCGCGACCCGTGCGGCATCGAACGGCAACGGTTCGTTGCGGCTTTGCATCGCGAGGAAGACACCGCTTGCGGAGACCGCGACGCCGAGCCCCAATGCCATCCACGTGCGGCCGTGGCTGGAGAGCAGCGTCGCGCGCTCTGCGCGTTGCGCTTCGGCAATGCGAGCGAACACTCGCCGCTCGACGTCGTGCCAGGCGACGAGCTGCGTTTCGCGCTTTCCGAGATGTTCGCGCGCATCGTGAATCGCGCGATCGAGCTGCGTTTTCATTCTTCTCCGTCCGCACCGGATGCCTTCGAGAAGGAAAGCTTCATCCCAGCGAGCGACGGCTCCTGAACGAGCAGCTCCTCGAGCTCCCGGCGAGCGTAAAAGAGTCGGGTGCGGACGGTGAGCACGGGGGCGCCCACGATTTGGGCAATCTCGCTGGGGGCGACGCCTTCGAGCTCGTGCAGCACGAAGACGATGCGCTTCTTGTCCGCCAGCCGACCGAGCAAGCGGCCGAAGGCACGCACGCGCTCACGCCGGTCGGCGTCCTCGTCGGGGGCGATGTCGTCGCTCCGCACCAAGCTGTCGGCGGGCGGCTCCTCCGAGAAAACAGGGCGGCTTCGCGCCGTGCGACGGTGCATCAGTACGACGTTGACCGTGACACGGTGGAGCCACGTGCTGAACTTCGATTCGGCGCGAAAGTCCTTCAGGCTTTTGTAGACCTGAACGAACACCTCCTGGATGACGTCATCGAGGTCGCTGCGCGGCCCGAGCATACGGAAGACGAGTCGCGCGACGTCGACGCGGTGCCGGTCGTAGAGAACACGAAAAGCCGCCGTCTCGCCCGCCGCCGCTCGAGCAATGAGGCGATCTTCGTCGGGCATCCGGGAGGAGGGCCGCACGTGGCACAAGATAGGCTGATTGACGCACGAAAACGCGCCAATGGTCGCGACCGCAGATTGCACCAGCGCAGCACCCACCGTCTAGGGTTCGGTGCCCGGCTGAATCCGGCATTCACGGGGGGGGGCTGCGCAGGGGTAGCCAAACCACATGCCGGCAGCGCGCTCGCTACCTACTCGCCCTGACGCGACCGATTCAGAAAATCACGAACTTCCACCGCCACCAATACGAGGAGCACGGCCGGCACGACGACCAAGAGCATGGCCCAGCGTGCCAGTCTCCGCCCGCCTGGACCACTTTCCGGCGAATCGGTTCACCGAGCAAGGCGCCGCCCGAAACGGCGCGTACGGATTCACCGGCTCAAAAGAGGGCGCGGAGATCGACCTTCTCCTGCTTTCGAAGCTCGAGCAGATGATTGATGGCCCGCAGCATTCGCGTCTTCGTAGCGCCGCTCAGGCTCTCACCCTGTACGGCCGCAGCGAGGGCACGCGGCGTGACCGGGCGGCCGGAGTGCGGCTTGCGCGTCTCGGCAGGCGCCTTCTCCGCGCCGTCCGTCGGCGTCTTCGCGCGGCGCTTGGCACGGCGGATGACGCGGTCCTCGGG
>JALYHV010000469.1 GCA_030776205.1 Myxococcota bacterium
ACGTACCCGGCCTGGGCAAATCGATTTCCGCCCCGATGGCGCGCAGGGCCTCGCTGGATGTGGCGGGGGTAGCGACCCGGACGAACCGCGCGCTCGCCTCGGCACGCGCACCGTGCGCGGAGTCGACTGTTCGCTCGACGATGACGATAGCGCTGGCGCTGGCGGTTGTATTCGCGTCGACAGTCTCGGACGAAACCGTGCCCGCGCAGCCAGCCGCGGCCGCACTCACGACGTAGCAAGCGAGAGGGCGAAGAGTCATGGCGGACCCTGCAACGCTAGTCGGCGGCTAGGGCCGCGGCAAGGAGAGTGGCGCAGCGTCCAAGTGTTGCACCGCGATTGCGCACGGCAATGCTGTGCCAGGGCGGAATGGCCATTGGTGATCATCGTTCAGAGATGGCGCCGTATCATCCACGCGATCGCGCCGGCAGCCAGGAGCAATGCGAGCAGCGCCGCCACGATTCCCGCGACTGCGACCCACGAGCGGTGCCCCCTCCCGGCGTGGTCGACCGTGTCCAAGGACGCGTTCGCGTCCACCACAGCGACCTCGAGACGCATCATGGTGAAGACCTGTTTCGCCAGGTTGAAAAAATCGTTGTACTGGGCGCGGTCCAGGAGAAGCGCCTTCTTGAAGCGCTGGCGATGCACCGCGTCGAGATGTTCGTACGTGCGGAGCTCGGCCTTTGCTTCCGCGTGGTTGGCATGCCCCGCGACGAGCGTCGGGTGTCCGGCGCGGCCGGGGACCAATCGCAAATGTTGCATCGCCTGCACACCCCCGGCCGTGGACGGCCCTACGGGTGCGGTAAGCTCGACGACGTAGTCGCCGGGTGCAAGCGTGAGCTTCTTGAGTGCCTCGTTGAAGGCGGCCGCTAGATCGCACGCCTCGATGGCATGACGGGTTTGCAGATCCGCCCTCACTCTCTTGGTCATCATTCGAGTCGGCCCCGACTCGGCAACTATACAGTGCTAGCGGGTCCAGGGCTAAGAAGCGCATGACCCACATGGCCGCCGTATACCGCCATTCATCCCTATCTCGAAAAGGGGCTTTGCTCTCGGTTTACACGACCTTTTCGTCGACGTAGCACCATCGCCAACCCTCGTCCGGCTCGAAAGAACGGATGATGGGGTGGCGCGTTTTTTCGAAATGCCTCGTTGCGTGCTTGTTCTTCGACGAATCGCAACAGCCGACATGTCCGCACGACAGGCATAGGCGGAGGTGTATCCAGAACTCGCCCGCCCTCAGGCATTCTTCGCAACCCATGGTGTGGGGCGTGACGTCGCGAACTTGATCTTCGTGCGTGCAGCTCATGCTCTCACCGGATCGGGTGCGATGCCGTCGGCCGCCGACGGGTTGCGCCGCAAGAGGAGCCACCTCGTGCGGATCATCGGCCGCTCAGGTACTTCGCCATCGGGGTGGCGTCGCTCTGGCGAAGCGTGACGCAGAGCCGCGCCTGCTCGAGCGCCTGGTCCAGCCGTCGCTTGACGCCTTCCATGCCGCGCGTCGCCTCCCCGAAAAAGGCGGTCGCCTCTTCGACCTCGGCCGCCGTGCAGAGCCCCCCCGCGACGTCCACGAGCAGGCTGCGACCCGAGGCTCCAGAAAGCCGCGCTCGCAGCTGGTCCCACTTTTCCCTTTCCCACGCGAAGACGGTCGGTCGCGAGGAGCGGTGGCCGATGGCGGAGCCCAACAAGTAGCGAACCTCGGAGATCTTCAGCTCGTCGGTCAGCGTGAGGTCGAGCGCCGATCGAAGGATCGCCGGATCCTGGAACATACCCATCGCGCGTATGGCCAGCACCCGCCTCTCGACCGTCGTTGCGTCCGTGGCGGCTGCCCGGAGCTCGTAGAGGCGCGCGTAGCCGGCCTGGAGCGACGCCAGCGGCACGGCCGTTGCGGCGATGTCCGCGGGAACGCTGGCGGGGTCCTTCAACCAGCGGACAGCGAACCGCTCCGCCTCGTCGAGGGTCCCCGGATCGTTGGCGAGCTCACCCATCGCGGTCAGGACGGTGCGCCGTTCGAGCGCGCGGCTGTCCTCCTCGCTGACGCCCGCCGCTGGTTGCCAGCCCAGTGCGTTTTTGTGTCCACCCATCCTCGCGCCGACGTAGCGCTCGAATGCGGGCCGATCGGCGTCGTCTACCAGCGAGGCATCGATCCCATAGAGGATGCTGGCGATCTGTTCGACTACGAAGCGGTTGCTCTCGAGGTCGAACGACCGGAGGAGATCTGCGAGCGGCGGCGGCGCGAGGGCGCCCTGCCGCACGGCGGCCCAGGCGTTGGCCAGGAGCGCGAGCCGCTCGATGGGAGAGAGAGTCCTATCGCTGTTTTGGGACGGCCCTGGAAGCGCGCGCGCGAGTGTACGAAGCCTGGACGCGTCCAGGAGGAAGCGATAATACCCCGCCGCATCCGCGTTTGGGTTGAGCCATGCCGGGCACTTCGCCCCGAGATCCCGAGCAATGGGCTCCGCGCCAAGCATGAAGCAGCTTTTGTTCTTCTCGACGTCGCTGTTTACGCAGACGGGAATGGTCCAAGAAGGAGCGTCGACGCCCCCGCCGGCCGCTCCCGGGCCGCGTCGGTCGCTCAGGGCGCGCCACTCCGACGCATGGATGTCCAGCCTGGTGCCGCCAACGGCGCCGCAGCTCCAGCTCACGATCACGTTCGGCACGCCCGGTCGATCCAGAAAACCGCTCGCCATCCGGCCGACCTTTTGGGTGGAGACGTATTCGAGCGCCTGGAACAGGTCCTCGGCGCGCGCATTCTTCCACGCGTGCTCGTGCACGTAGCGCTGGACCCCGCGCCGAAAGGTGTCCTGGCCCAACCAGCTTTCGAGCATTCGCAGGATGGCCGCCCCCTTTTCGTAGGTGATCCCGTCGAATGCTTCTTCCGCCTCGCTCGTGGATCGGACTGGCTCGCGCACGGCGCGCGCGCTCTCGAGTGCGTCGACGTCCATCACCCGTTGTACGCCGGCGATCTGCGCGAACGTCGCGCCAAAGCTTGGTCGCCAGGCGTCGACTATCTTGCTTTCTGCCCAGGTGGCGAAAGCCTCGTTGAGCCAGAGGTCGTCCCACCACTCCAGAGTGACCAGATCGCCGAACCACTGGTGGGCGAGCTCGTGCGCGATGACCTCGGCCTGCGAGCGGCGGGCGGCGGTCGTCGCTTGGGTGGCATCGAGCAAGAGCAGGACGTCGCGAAAGGTCACGAGCCCGGGATTTTCCATCGCGCCGGCCGCGAAGTCCGGTACCGCCACCAGATCGAGCTTCTCGTAGGGATACGGAGCCCCGAAGTAATCGGCGAGCCGGGGGACCAGCGCAGCGGCCGCCTCGAGGGCGAGCGCAGTCTGTCCCGTCCGGCCACCTCCCTTCGTCGTGATGACGCGGATGGGAAAGGGCTCCCTTTGTCCCTCGGCAATATCGAAGTCGCCGATTGCGAACGCGACGAGGTACGTCGGAAGAGGCGGCGATGAACGAAAATGGTGAGTTACCTTTTCCCCCGGACCGTCTTCGCGCGCCGACTCGGGCGCGTTGGTGAGCACGATGTCGCCCCGCGGCGCCGCGATAGTCACGTCGTACGGCGTTTTGAATCCCGGCTCGTCGAAGCACGGAAAAGCACGTCGCGCGTCCGTGGCCTCGAACTGGCTATACGCGTAAGACCGACCGTCCTGCTCGACGCGGTAGAGGCCCGCGAGCCCGGGCGCGAAGGGCGCGTCATAGGTAAGCGCAAGGACGGCGGAACCGGCGGGCAGCGGCTCCGGGAAACGGAGCACGAGCTCTTCGGGAACGACGCCGCCGTGGGCGAGGCGGGTGGTCATGCTGGCGGTCATCTCGGTCTGTCCGACGCGAGCGGTCGCGCGCGACACGCGGAGGTCCCGTCCGTGCAGAACGAGGTGCCATGTCGGCTGCGGAACATCGACCTCGATCTCGACCGAGCCAGAAAAGCGCGTCCGGCTGGGATCGATATCGAGCGACAAGGTGTAATGGCGAGGCGATGCCGTGTTTGGAAGTCTGCCGTCGTCACGCGTTGGGGGCGGCGCGGGTGCCGCGCCGACGAACGCGTCATGCTCCGCCGCGCGCGCGGAAGAATCGTGCCGCAGCTTTCTTGCGCCTGTGGTCCAACGACTCGCGCAGCCCGCGGCGAGCACGAGCGCGACGACCAGGAGCGGGCGGGGCGCGCGGGGGGTCACGACGGTTCGATTAGACACTCTTCTTGGAACCGCGTCCGAGCGCCATGACTTCGACGTTCAGCTCGAGCACGAGGCGTAGCAGCGCCGCGCGTTGCTCCGGCGTCGGGGGGCGTAGCGTCCAGGCCTGCAGCGCCCGCTCGAATCCCTCCGCTTTGGCCCGCAGCTCGCGCACCTTGGGCCCGGCCGGTAGCTCGTGCAGACGCTCCACCGTATCGACGAGGGACTGTTCGACGATCGCGAGTCGGATGGATCGCCCCTTTGGTCCAGCGGTAGACATGATCGTCCGGTGGAGTATAGCGCGTGCCTCCCCTTTGCCGGTCCCCGATGAGCATGAGCAGGACACGACGCTTGCCCACTAGCCGATTGCCTACGGCGTTCCCGGCCTTCGCCGCCCTGATCGCCGCGGCCGCGCCGATTTTCCATTCGGCGGTGGCACGTGCCGCCGAGCCGGACGCGTCGCAAATCTCTCTGCCGGCACGCGTGAGCCGCCTGGCGAACGGACTTGAGGTGATCTTGCATGAAGATCACCGCACGCCAATCGTCGCGGTGAACCTCTGGTACCACGTCGGCGCCAAGGACGAGGCGGCCGGGCTATACGGGTTTGCACACCTCTTCGAGCACGTCATGTTTCAGGGGAGCAAGCACGTCCCGGAGGACACGTATTTCAAGTTCCTCGAACGGGCCGGAGCGTCGAACGTCAATGGCACCACCGACGCCGATCGGACGAACTACTTCGAGACGGTCCCGAAAAACCGACTGGAGCTGGCCCTGTGGCTAGAGAGCGACCGCATGGGCTTCCTGCTCGACCACGTCGATGAAGCGACGTTCTCGGGACAGCGGAGCGTCGTGAAGAACGAGCGCCGCCAGAACTACGAGAACGCGCCTTATGGGCTCGTCGGGCAGGCCGTCGATGAAGCCATCTTTCCGCCGCAGCATCCCTACCGTCACCTGGCCATCGGGTCTCCCGAGGATCTCGACGCGGCCAGGCTCGATGACATCCGGTCCTTCTTTCGTGCGTGGTACGTCCCCAACAACGCAACGCTCGTCATCGCTGGCGACGTCGAGCCGGAAGCGACGTTCGCGCTCGTGGACAAGTACTTTGGGCCGATTCCCGGCCATGCACTGCCGGCCAGGCCGGAGCCGCCGAAGGCCGTGTTGAACGGAGAGACTCGACTCGACCTGGAAGCGGGTGTCGAGCTTGCGCAGGTGCGCGTCGCCTGGATTACGCCGCCGTACTTCGCGACCGGCGACGCCGATCTCGACCTGCTCGCGCGGATACTCGCCGGGAGCAAGACCAGCCGCCTCTACAAGCGCCTCGTTTACGACGACCAAATCGCTCAAGATGTGACCGCCTACCAGGAGTCGCGCCAGCTCGCCTCGCAGTTCGAGATCGTGGCAACGGCCAAGCCGGGCCACACCGCCGACCAGCTTCTCACGGCGATCGACGAGGAGCTGGCGCGAGTGCAGAACGACGGCATCCGGGACGAAGAGCTCGCGCGGGCGAGGACGGCGCTTCTCGCCACGGAAGCCTTCGGCCTCGAGACGGTCGGCGCGCGCGCCAACAAGATCAATACCTTCGTGCACTATACGGGCGACGCCGGTTACCTCGCCAAGGACATCGCGCGCTACGTCGCTGTCACGCCGGGAAACATCGGCTATGCAGCGCGAAGTTGGCTGCCGATCGGCAAGCGAGTCGTTGCCGTCGTGCGGCCCGCGCAGGGCGCTCCGTTGTGCGGCCGGTTGGTCAAGAGGACGCCGTGAGCCGCCTCGGCCTTTGCGCCCTCAGGGGCCTCGCTGCGGCCTTTTGCGTGGTCTGGTGTGCTTGCTCGGAGCCTCCCCGGCCCGCGGCCGCGCCGCCGTTACCGGTCACGGCGAAGCCCGCGGCGGGGGACACCATGGAGCCGGCGTCCACGCGTCTCTCGACGCCGGACGCCCCTTTCCGAAGCGAGCCGCCGGCCGCGGGGCCTGCCGTCTCGTGGACTCCGCCGCGCGTCGATTCGTGGTCGCTGCCGAACGGGCTGCGTGTTCTCTTCGTCGAACGTCATGACCTTCCGATCGTGGCGGTGCGGGTGATCTCGGTCATCGGCGCCGGCGACTTGGGCGACATGGGAAGCGTGCGACCCGGTGCAGCCGCGTTCATGGGCGCCATGCTGGAACAAGGCGCTGGCAAGCGCGACGCGCTGAGGCTCTCGGACGACTACGAGGCCCTCGGCGCGGAGCATGGCGCCTGGTGCGACTGGGACTCCTGCGTCGTGCGCGCGAAGGTGCTCACTTCGAAGCTCGCCCCGGCGCTCGATTTGCTCGCGGACATCGTGGTTCGGCCTGTCTTCCCCGCGGCCGAGCTGGAGCGCACGCGAAAGCGATGGCTCGCATCGCTGCAGCAGGAGAAGAACAGCCCGCCGGCGATGGAGCAGAATGCCCTGGTCGCTGCGCTTTACGGTCGAGCCGACCCCTACGGCCACGCGATCCGCGGCAGCCCGACGGACGTGCGGGACCTCAAGCGGGACGACGTAGTTCGTGTGTGGCGACGCGTGTTCGATCCGAGGTCGACCACGCTCGTCGTCGCCGGCGACGTCGGGGCGGTTAATCTGCGCGCGCTCCTCGCAGCGCGCTTCGGCGGTTGGCAGAGCCTGGGGCCGCCCCCGGGGACCGACGCCTCGCCGGCCAACCGGTCGGAGGCCTCGCGCGGCCCGGCCGCAGCGGCGCGCGTCGTTTTGGTGGACGTTCCGGGCGCCGCACAGTCGCAGGTGTTCGTGGCAGAAGAGGGGGCTGCGTTCGGCACGCCCGACCGCATCCCGCTCGGCGTGATGAACGCGATCCTCGGAGGGATGTTCTCGAGCCGCATCAATCTCGATCTGCGCGAGGCGCACGGGTACACGTATGGCGCGCATTCGCGCTTCGCACTTCGTCACCGCGCCGGGCCGTTCGCCGCCGGGGGAGCCATCTTTGCGGAACATACTGGCGACGCGGTGCGCGCGTTGCTCGCGCAGATCACGCGCATTCGCGACGAAGCCGTTACCGCGGAAGAGCTCGCGGACGCGAAGGAGAACACCAAGCTGGCGCTGCCCGCGCGCTTCGAAGGCGTCGATGACTTGGCGGCCGCAGTGCAGGATCTCGCCGTCTATCACCTTCCGCTCGACGAATACGCGGTCCGCGCTACGCTCGTCGACCGCGTAACGGCGAGCGATGTCCAACGCGTCGCTCGGCAATGGCTCCGGCCGTTCGACCTGCGCATCGTGGTCACGGGCGACCGTGCCAAGATCGGCCGCGACCTCTCCTCGTTTGGTCCGGTCGAGCTGCGCGACGCGTATGGCGAGATCGCTCCGGTTCAGGCGCCCCGAGATTCTCCGGCGACCCCACCCTCCGGGCGTTGAGAGGCGCACTGCGCGACGAGCTCCGACCGGCGCCGTTCGCAACCTTCTCTTTGGCCCGCCGAAGAGAAGAATAGACGAGGAGAACGACGCGGAGAGCCGCGCCGGAGTTCGACCGCGCCATCGCGCTGCGTGGGCAGCACGCGTAGCAAGAAGCGCCGTCAATGCTATTTGCACCGCCTGAGGAGACTCCAATGACTCGATGTCGCCGCTTTTTCGCGACGTGGCTCGCGTGCTCGCTTCCCGCGCTGGCGTGTGGAACGAGCCCGAATGCCTCCGACACCGGCTCGGGAGGGGTCGACGCGGGCGCAGGCGGCCGGGGATCGGGATCGAGCGGCGCCGCGGCGAGCAGCGGAGCCTCCGCCGGGGCGCCGATAGGGGGCGGCGGCTCGAACGCGGGCTCGATCCTGGGGGGCTCGGGAAATGGGGCTCTGCCGGCGGACGGTGGCGGCCCGGCAGCGACCGATGCCTTCGTCAGTTGCGCGACGACGACCGAGAAGGCGACGCAGCTCCCGCTCGACCTTATTTTCATGATCGACTCGTCGGGCTCGATGAACGACCTGATCGCGGCCGGACACTCGAAGTGGAGCGCCGTGGTGAGCGCGATGAGCGCCTTCGTCGGCGATCCTGCGTCCGCCGGAATCGGTATTGGCCTGCAGTACTTTCCGCTCCCCGCGGCGGGCGTGCCCGCGACGTGTACGTCGAGCGCGCAGTGCAACGCGTCGGGTCCCTGCCTGCTCCGCATTTGCAGCAATTCTGCGGCTGTCATCCCGTGCGACGTCGACGCGGACTGCCTGGGTGCACCGTGCATGCCGGTCGGCGAATGCGCGCTTGATCAGAACGTCTTGTGCCAGCCGGGAACACCATGCGGCGCGGACGCCAACGGCTTTCCTCTCGGCGCGTGCCAGGCGCTCACGGTTTCTTCGTGCGCTGGTGGCGACAGCTGCACGCCACAGGATTATTCGACGCCCGCCGTGCCGATCGCGACGCTGCCGGGCGTGGCCGCGCGCATCGGCGCGTCGCTCTCCGCGCACCATCCGAACGGGAACACGCCGACGTCGGCCGCGCTAACGGGCGCGATCGCCGCGGCAAGAGCCCACGCGCTCGCCAACGCAGGGCACACCGTGGTCGCTGTTCTCGCAACCGACGGCATCCCGGACGAATGCATCCCGAGCGACATCTCGGGGATCGCGGCTCTCGCCTCTGCCGGTGCCCGCGCGACGCCCGCGGTCAAGACGTTTGCCATAGGCGTTTTCACCCCCGACGCGATCGCGACCGGCACGGCCGATCTCGACCAGATCGCCGCCGCGGGCGGCACGACCAAGGCGTTCGTCATCAACACCAACCAGAACGTCGAACAGCAGTTCGCCGCGGCGCTCGCAGCGATTCGGGGCGCTTCGCTGCCTTGCGAATACGCATTGCCCACGCCGGCCGGGGGCGTACCCGACTTCCGCAAGCTGAATGTTCAGCACACCCTCGCCGATGGGTCTTTTAGCACGCTTCCCTACGTGGAGAGCGCGGCCGCGTGCAGCTCCACGTCCGGAGGTTGGTACTACGACGTTGACCCCGCCGAGGGCGGCACTCCCATGAAGATTCTGGTATGCCCCGCCTCGTGCGGCACGCTGAAGCTCGACGTGACCGGGCGAATCGACGTCGTGCTCGGATGTGCCACCGTTTTAAAGTAAACGGCCTTGAAGTAAACGGCTGGGCCCTGCGGCTCGGCCTCGGCGTCGGTCTTCGTTCGGCTCTCGCCGGATTGACTGCGGCCCTCATGGTCGGCTGCGGCGGGGGCACTCCGACGCCAGGCGCGCAAGGTGAGGGTGGCGTAGCGGTCGCGGTGGGCACGCTCGAGGCCGAGCCACCCGCCATGATTCCGCCGGAGGGGCGGCAAAACGCCTCGTCGTCTCCGGTCGTCTTCGATCGGCTGCGCGGCGGCGTGTGGACTGCCAACGGCGATGTGGGAACGCTCAGTTACGTCGACATCGATGCGCGACGCGTCGTCCGCGAGACCGCCCTGGGGAGCGCTGCAGACGTCCGGTCGGTGGCGCTAAGCCCCGACGCCAAATGGGTCGCGGCCGTCGATCGCGCAGGCGGGGCCGTCGCTCTCGTAGACGCCGAGAGCGGTGAGGTCAGGCGAACCGTGACGGTCGGAGGGCACCCGCGCGCCGCCATTTGGGACGCCGCCAATCCGCGCTGGCTCTATATCGCCGTCGAGAGCGGAGGCGCGGTGGCGGTGGTGGACAGGATGCTCGGCGTCGTCCAGTCGTCGATCGACGTCGGACGACAGCCCTCCGGCCTCGCGGTGTCGGCGCGTGCGCGCGAGCTCTACGTCACCCATCGCATCGACGGCAAGGTGACGGTCGTCAGCTTGCCCGAAGACGTTGCGGTCGCCGAGGTGCCGCTCGCCGACGAGCCGTTCGTCGCGATGGGCGTACCAAGCGGCAAACCCTTCGGCTTCGAATCGCTGGCACTCACACCGGACGGGACGCGAGCATGGATACCACACGAGCTGCTCGCGCCGACCCACCCCTTCGTCTTCTCGCAGACGCTCTTCCCCGCCATCAGCGTCGTCAACCTCGTCGTTCGCGCAGAGACGCCGAGCGATCCCAATTCGGCGACGGTCGAGGGTCGCAAGAACCTCTTCACCGCCATCAACCTGCCCGGTCGCACCGGTCAGCCGGAAGTGCTGTCGCAACCATGCGCCGTAGCCATTCATCCGGGGGCTCTGGTCGCTTGGGCGCTCGCGTGCGGCAGCGAGGACCTGATCAAGCTGGACGTGAACGCCGGGATCGCCACCGACCTCCTGCGCGGCTTGCCCGGCGATCATCCGGTAGGTCTGACCCTCGACGACACCGGGCAGCGATTGTTCGTGGTCAGCGACCAGTCGCACACCCTGGCCACGCTCGACACCGCCAATGGGAGCCTCATCGAGCGCACGCGCGTTTACGGCGATCCCATTCCGCTCGTCGCGCACGATCCCGTGGATCCCGATCTGCGTGCCGGCCTCGCTCTCTTCTTCCGTGCCAACTCGTCCAAGGGGGCGCTCGCGACGACGGGCAACAACTGGATGTCATGCGGCGGGTGCCACCTCGACGGATTCGACTCGTCCAACATCGGTCTCGTCGAGGCGCTCAAGCCGGCGGACCCACAGAAAGATGCGCAGCTCGGCCACTCCGAGCTGGCCGACCACTTTTCGAGCGCGGCTCTGGCGAACGCCGACCTCAATCCGCACGACCTTCTGACTGCCCTGCTCGATCAAGGCGGCCTCGCGCCGGATCGCACGGGGAGCAATCGGGCCGGCGAGGTCGATCCCGGCCATCCGACGCCGGATGCCCTGCAGATGGCGCAGCGCCTCGCGCGCGTCGTGGCGCGTGACCTGCCAGCCGGGCCGGCTTGGCTCGCCTCCCGCGGCACTCCGGACTCTTCGTTCGATTCGAACGTTTGCGGGGGTTGCCACGCCGCCGAGTACGCCGCCTGGAGCAGCAGCGTTCACGCCCACGCGGCCGACGATCCGATGGTGCTCTATGGGTTGCGTGTCGAACGAGGCACGCAAGGCGCGCAGGTAGGCCGGTTGTGCGCCGGCTGCCATGACCCGATCAATGCCCGACGGGGCGACGCCTCGTTTCAGGGCGGTCGCGGCGTCACGTGCCTGGGGTGCCACGAGGTCGACGGTCTCGTTCATGCGGCAGGCAATGGGGACCTGCAGGCAACGGCCTACGATTGGACCCGTGATCACAAAGCGCGCGCTCTCGCGTCGCTCGACAGGCTACGTGAACCCGAGTTCTGCGGGGGTTGCCACCAACAATTCGTGCCGGGAACGGGCCTGGCCGTCATCGGCACGCTCGACGAGTACCACGCGAGCTCGTACGTCGGGCAGAGCCGGTGCGTCGACTGCCATATGACGAAAGCAGCGGGTGTGGCGGATCACCACTTTGCAGGCGGCAACGTCTATCTCGGGAAGATGTTCGGCGACGCGGTTCTGCAGCAAGAGCAGCAGAAAAACCTCTCGCTGGCTCTCTCCGTTGCCGCCCGTCGCGTGCCGGGAGGGGTGCTCGTCACCCTGAAGAACCAAGGTGCGGGACACGACTTCCCGACCGGGGTGACCGACATTCGTGAACCCTGGGTCGAGCTAGAAGCCCGCGATGCGGGTGGGCACGTGGTCGCGCGGATCGGCGGGCCGATCGCAGCCGGCCAGGCCTTGCCTCCTGGCGCCGCTCGCCTGGGAACCGACATCGCGCGGTCGGACGGAACCACGCTCTTCGCGCACGAGATCACGGATGCGGTGACGGTCCCCTTCGACGTGCGGATCCCCGCGCGCGAAGCCCAGGCCCTGTTCGTCCCGATCGACTCGCCGCTCCCGGGGTCTCCGTCGCTCGACGCGGTGGTCTACTATCGCAACGTTCGCCTTGCCTACTATCTCGCTGCGACCGGCGGCACGGACGGCCTCGTCGACGTGGAGATCGCGCGTGTGACCGTGCCGTAAACAGGCAGCTCGCCCGTGCTAGCCTCGTCGCGGACATGGTGGCGTCTGCGGAGCAGTTCCCGGAAGACACCTTACCGTCGCGCCTCGCGCAGCTCGCGCGTGCCCTGCAGGACCGCTTTTTAGGCAAGGACGAGATCATCCGGCTGTTGCTCGTGTCGGCGATTGCTGGGGAGCACGCCGTGCTGATAGGCCCGCCCGGCACGGCGAAGAGCGCCCTCATTCGCACGCTCTCGCGCCTGATGCAGGCGCGCTACTTCGAATATCTCCTCACGCGCTTCACCGAACCGAACGAGATCTTCGGCCCTGTCGACATCGTCGCCTTTCGAGAGGGCCGTTACGAACGGAGAAGCGAAGGCATGCTCCCGGAGGCGGAGGTCGTTTTTCTCGACGAGGTCTTCAAGTCGAGCTCTGCCATTTTGAATGCGCTGCTCACGTTGCTGAACGAACGGCGCTACGCGACCGGTGGCCGCGTGCTCCGCTGCCCGCTCCTCTGCGCCTTTGGGGCCTCGAACGAGGCGCCCGGCGACGACACGCTGAACGCCGTATACGACCGCTTTTTGTTGCGCATTCGCAGCGACAACCTGGACGCCTACCATTTTCAGGATCTGTTGCAGCGAGGCCTGCAGCACGAGGTCCTGCAAGCGACGGACGCTCCCATGTCGCCGCTCGTCGCCGCACGAGAGCTGGCTGCCCTGCAGCGCGGCCTGCTGCAGCAATCGGTCTATACGGAGGAGTTTTTTTCCCAGTACAAGGGCCTCGTATTCCAGATTCGCGCAGAGGGTGTAACCGTGAGCGACCGGCGCGTGGTCAAGCTGCTGAAGCTGTTCGCAGCGAGCGCGTACCTCGACGGGCGTGCTGAGCCGGACTCGAGCGACTTCTTTTTACTGAAGCACATCTGGAACACCGAAGACCAAGCGCCGATCCTCGAGGGGGTCGTCGGGCCGATCCTGGAGCGGCATTATCGCGAGCACCCCGACGTGCGGCGCGTAGGCGTGACGGGTGTGGGAATCGAGGCGCTCGGCGCGGAGATCGATCGCGTGAGGGAAATCCTGACCGGTCCTGGTGCTCTGAGCGACGTGCAGCTCTTCAGCCAGCTGCGGGCGCTCAACGAGATCAAAGTGGCCCTAACGGCGTCGCGGGACAACCGGGCCAAGGAGCTCGTCGAGCGCATCGACCGCCTCCTCGAAGCGGCATTCCGCAGCGGACGGTTTGCGCCGATCTGACGAGAACATCGCGCCAGCGAGACGCCGGAAAATTGTACTGACGATGGCCCGCCGCGACAGCCGAGCCCATCGCGGTAGGCTCAATCCATGGACTCCTCTCGCATCGGTCGAATCGCTTCGGGACGTCTGCGCTGGGCTTTCGTGCCGGCGGTGGCGATGACGTGCCTCTACGGCTGCAGCAGCTCCCCAGACCCGGTGATCCCCGCCGCGACGGACGGATCGGTCCCCGAGGGCGGGTCGGGATCGGGCTCTCCGTCTGGCTCCGGAGGGGATGCCGCGCGGTCGGGTTCCCCCTCTGCCTCCGGCAGCCCGGCAGGCTCAGGCAGCAGTTCCGGCTCGGGATCCGGGGGCACGTCCGGAGCCACGTCGGGCTCCATGGGCAGCTCGGGCGGGCTGGACTCCGGTACGGGGGGCAGCGACGCGACGGCCGCGAGCTCCGGCAACGTCACGCAGGAGGCGGGCGCCTCCGATGCGCCGGTCGCCACGTGCCCAGCGCCTCCGGCCGGCGAGCCTGCTGCCGCGATCCAGGCCGTCAATGCCGTGAACGCCGTGCGGACGCAAATGGGGGTGCCGTGCGCCACGCTCGTTCCGGCGCTGGACGTCTCCGCCCAGAAGCACTGCGCCTATTACTCGGCGAACGTGTCCAACCAGACCTGCATTGCCAACCCGCACGCCGAGGTGGCGAGCTGCACGGGCTACGTCGCCGCGCAATTTTACATGCGGGAGGCCGCGGCGGGCTACACCGCTCGAGGAGCAAGCTCCGAGGTCATGGCTTTCCTCGGGAGTCCGACGGGGTCGGTGCAGACTTGGATTGACAGCGTGTGGCACCGCACGCCGGTCTTGAGCCCGTGGTACCGCGATCTCGGATACGGCGGGACTCCCGCGCCGGGCGCCTGCGACACCATCGATTTTGGCGGCGGCGCAGCCAGCCCCAACACGGTGACGGCGGTGTACCCGTACGCCGGCCAATCCGGCGTGCCGACCTCCTTCAACGGTGCGTACGAGGGTCCGACGCCGCCGGCACCCGCGTCCGGGTGGCCGAGCGGCTACCCGGTGCACCTTTATCTGCGCGGCGGCACGGTTCAGAGTCATCAAATCACGATCGACGGGACGACCGCGCCGATCAGCCATACCTGGATTGATCAGACCAACCCGACGAATGGTCCCGATCAATTCATTCTCTACTCCGATAAACCATTGATGGCGAACACGCCGTATCACGTCGCCATTGCGGCAATGCGCGGCACGATGCCGCTGACGTTCGATTGGAAGTTCACGACAGGGGCACGCTGAACGCGATTCGAGCGGACACGCATTGCCGTTTCCGGAGCGTTTCCATTCAGTTTCCCTCGATGATTTTGCACCGTCGGGAGAAGTCGCACGGGAATCACACTACATGTGACAATAATACCGCACTACGTCAAACGCATGGCGCGTCTGTCATGGTCCATGGCAATCGTGCAAATGAATGAGGGGCGGAAAGGTGGGTATTTCCGCCTGGCCATTCTTTTGCTGTCGATGCTGGCCATGAAGACTCGTCACTCAGGTGTCGTTCTGGCTTTGACTCTTCTCGTTCCTGCCGTAGCGGCCCTGGAAGGGTGCTCGGACAGCTCGACCTCCACCCCCGTGGTCGACGCAAGCACCACCGTAGACGGCGCCTCCGAAGCGGCCGCCGTCGATTCGCCTGCCGAAGCGGCAAATGCGGAGGCGGCGGCGGACGTGTCGTCGCCGGACGGAATGGCCTCTGCGGACGCGGCGGACACCTCCACCGACGCCCCGGACGCTTCACCCGACGGCGACGCCGCGGCTCCGGACGGCGCGGCCGATGCGATCGCGGACGGATCGGTGGACGCAAGATCCGAGGCCGACGTGCGGATGAGCGTCGATGCGGCAGACGGGAGCACGGCCGACGCCTCCGACGCCGGTCCTGGATGAGAGGCGCGGCGCGCTCGGCAGCGCTTTTCGCTGTGGTCAGCGCGCAAAGCGGCTACGAGGGAGCGGCCGTGCGCGTCGCAGCCCTCGAAACCTCGACGGAGCTAGGATCCGTCGCCCTCTTCGACGACGGCGTGCTCGTCGCCGAGGATGCCCGCCGCGTGTCGAACGCCCACGGCGAGTCGCTACTGCCCATGCTCAGCGCGCTCTTCGAACGCGCGGGGTGGGCGCCTTCTGACGTCGAGAGGTGGGCGGTCGGCATAGGCCCGGGTAGCTTTACGGGAGTGCGGATCGCGGTCGCAACGGCCAAGGGGATCGTGCTGGCTACGGGAGCGGAGCTCGTCGGAGTCACCTCGCTCGATGCACTGGGGCATGGCCTTTCTGCCGAGGTGGTGGTGTCGGTCGTCGACGGGGGAAAGGGCGAAGCGTTCGTGCAAGTCCGGCAGCGCGATGGCCTCGCGTTGGCTCCGGTGCACCTGCGGCTCGGCGACGTTGCTGCGCGAATCGCCCAGGTCGTCCCCGACGGCCCGCTCGTCGTGGCCGGAGCGGCGGCTTCGCTCATCGACTGGACGGACCTGGGGACGCGCGTTGTCTTCCGGGCCGAGCCGCCCCATGACTTGCCGCGCGCAGGCGCTGTGGCTCGTCTCGCGATTGGCATTTCGCCGTCGCGGCGCACCGCATCGCCCTGGCACGCGGCTTCGCACGCCGACGCGCTCGAGCCGCTTTACGTGCGGCCCCCGGAGATCACGATGCCGAGAACGCGCATCGGCGTCACGCCCGAGCCCAGCGGCTGAGGCGAGGGGCCCTCGCGCCCAAAGCCTTGCGGAACCGGCGGTCCGCACCCAAGCTGGCCCAGGTGAAGGTGGCAACCTGGAACGTCAACGGCATCCGCGCGCGCGAAACGCAGTTCGTCGAATGGGTTCGGCGCGACGAGCCGGACATCGTCTGCCTTCAAGAGATCAAAGCAACGCCCGAGCAGCTTGGAGAAAGCCTCACCCTGCTCCCCGAGTACTGGAGCTACTGGCACGGAGGGCCAAAGGGTTATAGCGGCGTGTCGATCCACTGCCGCAAGTCGGCGTTTGCCGTCCGGCCCGTGTTCGGTCATCCCGCGTTCGACGTGGAGTGCCGCGTCGTCCAAGCGGCGCTCCCGGACGGCCTCGTCGTGACGAGCATTTACGTCCCCAACGGCGGCAAAGACTATCCCGCAAAGCTGCGGTTTCTCGAGTCGATGCGCGCCTACGTGGCCGGTGTCCACGCCGCTGGCGGCCGCCTGATCATGTGCGGCGACATGAACGTCGCGAGGACCGACATGGATCTGCACGCGAAGGAGCGCAAGCCGGGCATCATTGGTCAGCGTGAAGACGAGCGGCAGCTCTTCGACGGTGTCATCGCGAGCGGTCTCGTCGACGTCGCGCGCTCACTCGAGCCCACGAACGATCAGCTGTTCACCTGGTGGCCGCCCTGGCGCGGGCTTCGGCAAAAGAACCAGGGTTGGCGCATCGATTACATCCTCGCGAGCGCCGATCGTAGCGCGAGCGCTGGGCCAGGGCATCTGTCGGGAGGGGCGATGGAGTGCCTCGTCCTTCGGGAGGTGGGGACCAGTGACCACGCGCCGGTCGTCGCCACCTTCCGGTGAGCGCTCGGCACACCCCGAGCGCCCGACCGCCGTGACCTGCCGGTCAGTCGAAGTTTTCGATTTTCCAGAGACCGTGCTCTCGCACGAGCTGCATCGTCGCCGCACCGTAGGGCATGGTCGCCCGCTCGCCCGTCTCCTCGATGGTGGCTGTGGGCAGCGCCTGTTTCACCGCGGAGACGACCTGCTCGATCTCGTCCTTTTCCGGGCCGTCCCAGGCTGCTTTTAGCTTGTTTGCGTCGAGGCCTTCCTTGTGGGCCTGCGGGACGTAGCGCATCACGACGTCGTAGCGCTTCCGTTCGATCGCGCGCACGAAGCCTTGTATGGCATGGCGCGGGCTGTCTTGCGCATAAAGGTCGATGGTGGAGACATCGACGCGCCACCGCCCGTCCTCGAGCACGAGGTGAAGCTCCTGGCCGCTCGGGCTCATGACGGTGGCCGTGACGACGGGCGCCGCCGTGGGCCGCTCGAGAGCTCGGCCAATCTCCCGCATGCCCTCTCCGTCCTCTTTCATCATCCGACGAA
Source organism: Myxococcota bacterium (assembly GCA_030776205.1). GTDB lineage: Bacteria > Myxococcota_A > Polyangia > Polyangiales > Polyangiaceae > Palsa-1150. Next base: position 17,337 of record JALYHV010000469.1, read on the forward strand.
ACGCCTCGAGCGAGATCCCACGACGCGCCTCGTCGGAGAGGAGGCGGTACGCGTCTTCCGCGCGCCCGTCCTCGAGGGCGCGCGCATAAGCGCGGAGCGCTCCCTGCGGGTCACCGCCTGGGTGCTGCCCCGCGCCGCAGCCAATCGTTCCCAAGGCGAATGGAACGGCGCACACGAGCGAGAGCCAGCGGCGCATCGAGCGGCTCTTAGCACGAGGTCGGCCGCTATCGAAGAAGCCCCGGCCTCCCGGCGCCGTCTTGCATGTGCGTGTGCGCTCAAACGGCCTGCCACCGGCTCGCCGGCGCGGCGCACACGCAGATTTCGCGTTATAGGCATGAAGAATGAGCGACTCGCGTTCACCGCCGGACATCGAGCTCTTGCCGATCCTTCCGCTTCGCAACAGCGTCGTCTTCCCGGCGAGCGTCGTCCCCATCAACGTGGGGCGTCCCCGGAGCGTGCGCCTCGTCGAAGACCTGGTCGGCCAGGAGCGCGCCGTCGTCGGCATCGTCAGCCAGCGGGATGCCGAGCAGGACGAGCCACGTTTCGAAGATTTGTACGATATCGGGACCGTTGCGCGGGTCGTCAAGGTGCTGCGTCTCGGACCGAACAACTATTCGGTCGTGCTTCACGGCCTCGCGCGCTTTCAGCTCGTTCAGCGTGCCACCCTGGAACCGTACATGCGCGCGCGCGCGCAGCGCATTCCCGAGAACATGGAGCGCGACACGGAGCTCGATGCTCTCGGCGCGAGCCTACGCGAAGGCACACGCCAGGTGCTCACGCTGATGCCCAACCTACCCAGGGAGACGGCGGGCATTCTCGACAACGTGCGCGAGAGCGGCGCGCTGGCGGACCTCATCGCGTCCAACCTCGCCGCGGAACAGGCGAGCGTCGCCGACAAGCAGCGCATACTGGAGACCTTCGATCCCAAGGCACGCGTTCGCGCCGTCCTCGGTATCGTCAATCGGCAGCTCGAGCTCCACCGCGTCAAGAAGGAGGTCAGCTCGATGATCGCCGACGAGGGGAAGGTGCAACGGGAGCAGATCCTGCGCCAGCAGATGCGGACCATCAAGGAGGAGCTCGGCGAGGGCGGCGAGGAAGACGAGGTCGAGGAGCTGCGAGAGCGGATTCGCAGCGCAGGCCTGCCAGATGAGATCCACAAGCTCGCCCGCAAGCAGCTCGGCCGCCTGGCGGCGATGCAATCGCAGTCCGCCGAGTACAACGTGACGCGGACGTACCTCGAGTGGCTGGCGGACGTGCCGTGGTCGAAGACGACGTCCGATCGGCTCGAAGTCGAAGAGACACGCCGCTGCCTGGACGAGGACCATTTCGGGCTCGAGAAGATCAAGAAACGCATCATCGAATACGTGGCCGTCCGGAAGCTCGCCGGGAGCAAGAAGGCACCCATTCTTTGTTTCATCGGCCCGCCGGGCGTCGGCAAGACCTCCCTCGGCCGATCCATCGCGCGCTCGATGGGACGGCGGTACCATCGCATCGCGCTCGGTGGCGTGCGCGACGAGGCCGAGATTCGCGGGCACCGCCGCACGTATGTCGGCGCGCTGCCCGGGCGCATCGTGCAGGGCATGAAAAAGGTGGGGGTGAAGAACCCGGTCATCGTGCTCGACGAGGTGGACAAGATGGGCGTCGACATGCTCGGCGACCCCGCGTCCGCCCTCCTCGAGGTGCTCGATCCCGAGCAGAACGCAACGTTTCAGGACCACTACCTCGACGTGCCTTACGACCTCTCGCAGGTGACGTTCATCTGCACGGCGAACAACCCGGACACGATTCCCGAGCCGCTGATGGATCGCATGGAGGTCATCGACTGCCCGGGCTACACGAGGGCCGAGAAGCTCAGCATCGCGAAGGAGTTCTTGTGCCCCAAGCAACTCAGCGCGCACGGCTTGACCGACGAGAAGCTCGACTTCACCCGAGATGGGCTCGAGCGGTTGGTCGAGGCCTACACGCGTGAAGCCGGCGTCCGGAACCTCGAGCGCGAGATCGGCGCCGTTTGCCGGCATGTCGTCATGCGGATCGCCGAGGGCGAGGTCGACCTGCGGCTCGTCGCGGACGCGGCCGAAGTCGAGAGGATCCTCGGGGCCCCCCGCCACCTGCCCGACCTCGCGGAGCGCACCAGCACGCCCGGCGTCGCGACCGGTCTCGCCTGGACCCCGAGCGGAGGTGACATTCTCTTCATCGAGGCGACCCGCATGCCGGGCAAGGGCGAGGTCCTCGTCACGGGGAATCTCAAGAGCGTGATGAGCGAGAGCGCCGCCACGGCCGTCTCCTTCGTCCGCAGCCGCGCCAGGGAGCTGGGGCTCGATCCGGAGTTTCTCAAAAAGACCGACCTCCACCTGCACGTCCCCAAAGGAGGAACGCCCAAGGACGGGCCGAGCGCAGGCGTCACGATGTTCAGCGCCGTCGCCTCGCTGCTCCTCGACTGCGCGGTCAAGAAAGACGTCGCCATGACGGGCGAGATCACGCTTCGGGGCAGCGTGTTGCCCGTCGGCGGTATCAAGGAGAAGCTCCTCGCTGCGCACCGAGCCGGAATCAAGGAGGTGCTCATCCCGGCGCGCAACGAGCCCGACCTCGAAGAGCTGCCCAAGGATGTCCGCGCGGAGCTGACGGTCCATCTCGTCAAGCGAGTGGACCAGGTGCTCGCCCTCGTGCTCGAGCCGCCGCCGGTCGCGCCGCCAGTCGTCCCTGCTCCGCCGGGCATTCCGCGCGATGGCGAACAGGAGTCGCAGCTCTGAAGCGACGGTCGTCGCTCACCGGGGCCCGCAGCGTCGCGGCCGTCGTCGTCTTCGCCCTGCTCGCCGCGATCGGCTTTCTTCCGCTGTTCGGGGGGCCAGGCTACGAGCACGCGCTCGCCAGCGGCCTCGTTCTGCCGGGCGCCGCCGCGATCGCGACCGCCTTGGTCGTGTCTGCTTCCACCCCGGCCGCGCCGCTCGCATCGGTGATGCAGGGGCTTTCGTGCGGCGCCCTGCTCGCCTCGGTGGCGTTTGGGACGGCCCTCTTGCACGCGCTCCGCGTGGGGCTCTGCGATCTTTGGGGCGGCACGGCCCTCTTCGTGCTCACCGCAGGCTTCGGGGCGCTGATGGGAGGCGCGTGGGGAGCCGTCGTGGGCGAAGCATGTCGCGGCCGGAGGAGCCGACGCGTCGGGTGCGTGTTGCTCGGCCTCGCCGCACCGCTCGCGGGCATCGTTGGTAGCCTCGCGCGGTTCTACGCCTCGCCCATGGTCTTTCAGTACGACCCGTTCTTTGGCTTCTTCAGCGGAGCCCTCTATGACACGGTCGTCGACGTCAGGCCGGAGCTGTGGACCTACCGTGCCGGCTCGCTCGCGACGCTGACCGGCGCGGTCCTCGTGGCCTCCGCGTTGAAGCGGACGCCCGACGACCGGATGGTCCTTTACGACGGTCGGTCGAACGGGTCGGCCTCGAGCCGACTCGCGCTCGGCCTTCTGGCCCTCGCCGCGAGTGTCGTGATGGTCGCGAAAGGGCCGCTGCTTGGGCACTGGCAAACCGCCGACACCATCGCCGCGGCGCTGGGCGGACGGCTCGCCGGTGCGCGCTGCGACGTCGTTTATCCCGATTCGCTCCGCGCCGCCGAAGCCATGCTCCTGGTCCAAGACTGCGACCAGGAGCTCGTGTCCGCCGAAACTGCGCTGGGCGCCCATCTCGACGGGAGAATGACGGCGTACGTCTTTCGGGACGCCGACGAGAAGCGCAGGCTCATGGGCGCCGCCGAGACGTCGATCGCGAAGCCCTGGCGTCGCGAGATCTACGTGCAGTTGTCGGGCTTCCCGCACCCCGTGCTCGGCCACGAGATCGCTCACGTCCTGTCGGGGACGTTCGGACGAGGCCCGCTGCGCATCGCGGGCGCCGCCGGCGGGTTGTGGCCCAACCCCGGCCTCATCGAGGGCATTGCCGTTGCGGCGTCCCCCGATGACGATGAGCTCACCGTCGCACAGTGGGCACGCGCCATGCTCGACCTCGGCATCCTGCCGCGGGCCGAGCGGCTCTTTTCGCTCGGCTTTCTCGGCGACAACGCGGCGAAGAGCTACACCGCCGCGGGCGCTTTCGTGGGCTGGATCCTGCACGAGCGGGGCGCGGAGGTCGTGCGGGCCTGGTACGGCGGCGCATCGCTCGAGGCGATGACGGGTCGCCCGTGGGAGGGCCTGGACGACGCGTTCCGCGAAGCGCTGCGCCACCTGGAAATGCCTCCCGAAGCGAGCAGCTATGCGCGGGCCAAGTTTTCGCGACCGAGCGTGTGGGCACGCCAATGCCCCCACGCCGTGGACGCGCTGAACCGGGACGGCGATCGATGCCGTGACGAGCACCGCGTCGCCAGGGCGGTTTCGTTTTACGACCGCGCGCTCGCGCACGATCCGCGCGATTGGCATGCTCGGTTCGAGCGCGCTCGGCTCGGGATGGTTGCGGGGGATGACCCGGCGCAACGGGTGCGCGCACGCAGCGATCTGGCTCGAATGGAAGAAGACGAGGGCGCCCCGCGCACGTGGCGCGATCGCGCGCTCGAGGCCCTGGCCGACGACGAATGGGCTCGCGGGGACGCCGACCACGTCGCTTCCGTGTACCGCGCGCTCGCGGCGCGGACGCTCGACGAAGACTCGGGAAGGACTCTGGAGGTAAAAGCTCTCGCGGTCGGCGATCCGTCCGGGCGTCCAGCGATCCTCGATCTCCTGCTCGGACGACCGGGCCATCCCGTCGACGCGTGGCTCGGTGCGATGTCCCTTGGGGTGTGGGCGGAGGAGAGGCACGCCGCGCTGCCGGCCTACCTGGCCGGCAAGAACCTGGCGACGCGCAACGAGCACGCGCGTGCGGCGGCATGGCTCGACGAAGCGCTCGAGACTGGCGCGCCGACCGCTCGGATCGGTCGGGAGCTCTTGCGTCAGCGGGCGATCTGCGCATGCGCTCTAGGCGACAGGCTGAGCCTGGGTAGGGTGAGAGACCGGGTGGTGGCGCCAGGGTCGCCTTTCGACGAGGCGCGAGGGGAGGGCCGCCGCGACTGGTTGCTCCGCTTCGTCGCGCGATGCGGGGGGGGCTGAAAGCGCCTGAGCCGTGGGTACGCCGCCGGTGAGTTGCCGATCCGGGCATAGGCGGGCTATGGATCCAACGTGAGGCGACCCGACCCCGTCCCCCCCGGCTCATTGCCGGCGAGCGCGCCGCGCTCGGGCGCCGACGTCGCGCGACCTTCCCGGCGAGAGGCGCTCGTGCGCCTGGGAACCATGACCGGCGTCTTGGGCGCGTCTGCCGCCGTCGCGCGGCTCGCCTGGGACAAGGGCGGGTTCGACGTCGTCCAGTCGAGCGCGATCCGCCAGGTGCGCGATTACCGGGTCAAGGACCGCGACTCGCAGCACGCCGAGCTCGCGATCGCGCGCGCGGCGCCGAGGCAGGAGGGAGACGCCTCGCCCGACCCCACGGCGTCACCCGAGCAGCTCGTCCGGCGTGCGGTCGACGCGCTCGGCGGGATGGCCAGGTTCATCTCGCGTGGCGACGTGGTCGTCGTGAAGCCGAACATCGGCTGGGACAGGATGCCCATTCACGCGGCGAACACCAACCCGGACGTGGTCGCCGCCGTCATCAAGCTCGCCTACGACGCCGGCGCGAAGAAGGTCATCGTCGCGGACGGATCGTGCAACGACCCCAATCGCTGCTTCCAGCGCTCCGGGATCTGGCGCGCCGCGTACGCGCTCGGGGCGCAGGTCGTTCTGCCGCAGGAGCATCACTTTCGCACGATGCGCCTGAAGGGGGACGTGCTCGACGAGTGGCCGGTGTTCACCACGCTGGTCGAGGCCGACAAGGTCATCAACGTGCCGGTGGCCAAACACCACAACCTGGCCAAGTACACGGCTGCGATGAAGAACTGGTACGGGGTGCTCGGCGGGCGGCGGAACCGTCTTCACCAGAGCATCGACCTTTCGATCGCGGACCTCGCCACCTTCATGAGGCCAAGCCTCGTCATCGTCGACGCCTGGCGCGTGTTGATGCGCAATGGTCCGCAGGGCGGAAACGTCGACGACGCGCGCGACATGCACACCATCGTCGCCACGGTCGACCAGGTCGCCGCCGACGCGTACGGGTGCACGCTCATTGGGCAGCGCCCGGAGAATCTGCCTTATCTCGCCATGGGCGAGCAGCGGGGGCTCGGCACCTCGCGCTGGGAAAGCTTGCGCGTCAAGGAGGTCTGACGGCCGTGGCGCAGGAGCAGGTGCCGCATCACGCGGGCGTTCGGCTCGATCCGGCAGCCCTGGGGCGCGTGTTCTCGGACGCGCACGAGGACGTCGAGCCCATTCCCTGGAAGACCGGCAATGTCGGTGTCGTCCCCTCCATCGACGGACCCGTCGGCGCGCCGTCCCCGCCCGCGCACGCGGCGCACCCAACGCGCGCCGCGCAGGCCCAGGAGCCCGGCC
>JALYHV010000470.1 GCA_030776205.1 Myxococcota bacterium
CATCGCGACCTCGGGGAGCGGTAGCGTCGACGCCGGGGGCAGCGGCGCGGGCACACAGGACGCGGCTGCCGGAGGATGCGCCGTGAGCTGCGGGCGCGCTCGCCTATGTTGCGGCGGGCACTGCGTGAACCCCGCGAACGATCCATTCAATTGCGGCGCTTGCGGGACGGCGTGTGCGGCCGGAGCGACGTGCGACGGATCGTGCCGCACCCCCCCGTGCACCGTAGACGGCGCCGCCTGCGCCGCAGGCGAGACGTGCTGCGGCGATACGTGCTGCGGCCATGGCCAGCTTTGCTGCCCTTCGTCGGGCCCCGTCGTCGGGCCGCTCTTCTGCGTGACACCCACCGCCGCGCAACCAACGTGCCCTCAGGGCTGCGCGCCGCTCTGCGTTAGTGATCGAGACCTGAAACGAAACATCGAACCCATCGACGAGCAGGCGGTGCTCGAGAGCATCGCGCGAATGCCGGTCTCGATGTGGTCGTACAAGAGCGACGACCTGTCCGTGCGCCACCTCGGTCCGATGGCACAAGACTTTCACGCTGCGTTCGGGCTCGGCTCGACCGACCGCGCCTACGATCCGATCGATGCGCACGGAGTCGAGCTAGCGGCCATCAAGGCACTCTACGAGCGGCTGGAAAAGGACCACGCGATCATCGAGCGCCTCGAGCGAGAGAACGACGAGCTTCGCCAGGGCGGCGCGTGCGGACGGTGAGGGCGGCGCCCGATCTTCAACGAGGCTCGGATTGCGTCCGAGTGCCCGGCTGGTCGATCAAGAACTGGGCGGGGTTCGTCTTCGACGTCGCGTAGAGCGTCACGAGCTCGCCGACGCTGCGGCGTATCTCGTCCAAGCTCATTTTCGAGCTCCCCTGCGTACGCGCCGGAAGCTTGATGGGCGCGTCTACGATGCGCGCTCCGTTCTTATTGAGAATGAAGAGGCTTTGAAAAAAGAACGCATAGCCGCCGGCGGTGACGAGACCAAAAACTTCCCGGCGGATGCGGCGTAAATCGTACACGCGGAAAGCGCCGGTTGCATCGTTTGCGATGCCGAGCAGATGTTCCGTCAAGAGATGCCCGAGGGTCGTCAGAGCCTTTCGGATCAGGCTCCAGCCTGGCAAGCTGTCCGGCTCCAGATAGCGCGAGCCAACGAGGACGTCTGCGCCCGCGGATCGCTCGAGCATCCTCGGAATGTCCGACGGAGCATGCGTGAAGTCGCAATCCATCGTGACGAGCTTCTCGTAGCCGTGGTCGTAAGCGTACGCGATTCCCTGAAGGTGTGCCGTACCGATACCGGACTTTCCGGGACGGTGAATGACGCTCAGTCGCTCGTTTTTCGCGGCCAGCTCATCGAGGAGCACGCCCGTGCCATCCGGCGAGTTGTCGTCGAGGAAGACAATGTCGGCGTCGAGCCCGAGGCCGAGGAGCTCGTCGCAGATCGGGCCGACGTTGTCCTTTTCGTTATACGTCGGAACGAAGATGAGGGTCTTTGGCAAGGCGACGGATCCAGAACGGTTCGCGAAAAGCGACTTCTCTAGTGCGCATAGCGCGCATCCGGATTGGCCTCGTACTCCAAGTCGTCGCCGAGATCTAGCCTGCGGCCGCCGCGCCAAGTGCAACGCGCGCGGGCCGATGGCACGAGTGGGACGCGGGTCCCCGATGGGACGCCGCAGAGCACTGGCCTACTCCCGGCCTTCCTGATTGATGCGTCATGATCGCACGGTCTCGAAGGATGCCGCGGCGCGACACGAAGTTCGGTCCGCGCAGCGCTCCGGCGCGTGGCATGCTGCGCGCATGGGTCAAGGTATGCGTCACCCTCTGTCCGTGTGTTCTCTTTGCGACGTGGGTTCTGGGCTGCGTCGGGCGGTTCTCTGCGCGGTCGCGCTCGTCGGGCTCGTCACCAGCGCGTGCGGCAGCAGCGGTTCGACGCCGCCCAGCAACGCGGCTACGCCACAGCAGGACGGGGCGTCGCCGCCCGTCGGGGTGGATGCCTCGGTGGCCTCGGATGCGGCCACGGGCGCGCTCGCGGATGCTGCCACCACGACGCCCGGCCCCGTCAGTCAGGACGCGGCCGTCGTGGGCGCCGACGAGAGCGCCGTCACCTTGCCTGTCGGCGACGCAGCGCCCGCCAGCGACGCGGCGGTCCACCCTACCGACGCCGGACCCGTCGCGCCGGCTGGCGACGGCGGCGTAGGCTGGGACACGGTTCCCGCGATCCTCGCGCGCATCGTCCCGCCCACCTTTCCGAACGTCGACTGCGTCCTCACGGATATGAAATACGGCGGCGTCGGGGATGGAACAACGGACAACACGGCCGCGTTCGCAAGCGCGATCCAGGACTGCTCGTCGCGCGGCGGTGGTCGTGTCGTCGTGCCGGCGGGGACGTTCTTCACGGGGCCGATCGTGCTCCTCAGCAAGATCAATCTGTTTCTGGCGGGGCCTACGTCCGTCATCAAGTTCACGACCGACCCAATGAAATACTTGCCTGTGGTGGAGGTGTCCTTCGAGGGGACACTCATCATGAATTACCACCCGCTCATCTCGGCGAACGGCGCGACGGACATCGCGATCACCGGGACCGGAACCCTGGAAGGCAACGCGACGGCGTCGGACTGGTACGCCCCGATGTGGACGGCGATGAGCTTCGATCAGGCGCCGCGGATCGACAACCAGATGCACAAGTTGCCCGTTTCGAGCCGCGTTTACGGCGACGGACATTTCTTGAGGCCGTCGCTGATCGAGTTCATGCATTGTCACAACATCTTGCTGGACGGGTTCACCGCGCAGCACTCGCCGTTCTGGACCATTCACCCTGTGATGAGCGACAACATCACTGGGACGAACTTGAAGATCATCGGCACCGTCGGCAATACCGACGGCTTCGACCCGGAATCGTGCGTCGACGTTCTCCTGAAGAACCTCACCATCCAGGTGGGTGACGACTCGATCGCGATCAAGGCTGGACGCGACCTCGACGGCCGCACGCTCTACACGCCCAGCAAGAACATCGTTATCCAGAATTGCCAGCTCAGCACTGGAAACCCCGGGCACGGGGGCGCGGTCGCGATCGGGAGCGAGATGTCGGCCGGGGTCAGCAACGTCTACGAGGAGAACGTTACCTACACGACCGGCGTCAATGGCGGACTCCAGTCCCAGGCCATCTATCTCAAGGGATCCATCTACAGGGGCGGCTACATTCACGATTTTTACGCGCGCAACCTCACCGTGGATCAGATTTCGACGTTCATCTGGGTCAATGGGCAGTACGGCGATACGGCGCCTGCTGGTCGGCCCACGGCTTTCATCGACATCAACAACATCAACGTCGACGGGGCAACGGTCAACGCGGTGACGGGCGGAGCGTTCTGGCTCACCGGCGCCGATGCGACGCGTCCCGAGACGAACATTCACTTCAGCAACATCAAGGTCGTCAGCGGCGCCGCGCTGGGCGCGGGCCGCGTGGCCCACTACTCGGGCCTGACCACGACCAACGTCACGGTGGCCGGCGCGCCGTTCACCCCACCGGCGACCGCACCGTGAGCCGCTCGGGGCAATGGCCATGACGGCCCCCCACCTCGATCGCCAGCGGTATCCATCGCGAGCCGTGCGTCACGGCGCTTTTCCGTAGACGGGAATGCCGTAAGGCGGGGCGGGACTGCCATAGGCCGGCGTGACAACGACAGCATCCTGACTTCGCGCGTCGCTCGGACCATTCGCGTCCGGCGCCCCTGCATCGGGCGGCGAATTTGCCGCGTCCGCCGTCCGGCTCGCGTCAGCAAGGCCACTGTCCGTGAACGGCCGCGCGTCCGCGATTGGCGCCCCGTATGCCGGCATCCCAAAGGAGACGTCGGGGCCTGCTCCGTCACGCCCCGAGGCCGTCTCGTCCAGCAGAGCCGCGTCGTCCGGCGGCGCGCCGGATACGGGAACACCGACCGACCCGCCACACGCCGCCGTCGTGACGGAGAGCGCGCTCAAACGAAGCGCATGGAGTGCCGCCCGGCTCAGACGCTCGCTCGGCGTGCGAGGCAACGTCGTGTCCGGGAACCAGGAGGGCAGCGCGGCACGGCAGAACGGGCACGCCCCTTCGTCGACCCGAACGTGCCGGGCGCAGGCGGGACATGCGAGGAGAGGTGCTCGGCTCATGATCGTGCTCCTTCTTCGGACGCCGGCTCGACGACGAGCTCGAATAGTCCGTGGTCGAACGGTTGGCCCGGGGCCTCGCGGACGCGAACGACGCGCTCGCGCTTTCCCTGTCGCGCCATTTCCAGCGCGCGGTGATGGCAGAAGGGATTGTTTCCCGGTCTTCCGAGGGTCACGTCGCTCGTCCACGTGCAGCCGCTCATGCACTCGCTCGCGTAGTAGCACGTGCGGCAATACCCCCACAGATCGTCGAGCGTGCGATCGCGCACGTGCCGCAGCGGCTCGCTTCGTTCCCAGATCGCTTGCAGCGAATCGTCGCGAATGTTTCCGCCGGTCCAACGCTCCGTGGACAGCGATGGACACCCTTTGATGGCGCCGTTCGCTTCGATTCCGAGCGTGACCCTGCCCGCCCCGCATGAACCGCCGTGCCCTCTGGGATAGTGACCTCGCAGAGTCGCCTCGTAAGGCCCGAAGTAACCGATGTTGTTGCCGGGCCAAAGGAGCACCCCGAGCTCGTCGCAGCGCGCCTTGAGTGCCGCGAGCCTGGGAAAGAGATCCAGGAGCTCGTAGGGTTGCAGCAGAACCTCGGGCTCGTCGGCCGCGCGGCCCATTGGCACCGTGAGCTGGATTTGCCACGCGCGCATGCCGATCTCGGCCACGATCTCGAGAATTGCCCCGAGCAGTGGCGCCGAGAGGCGGTTGATCTGCGTATTGCAGCAGACGCGCATCCCGCTGGCCTCGACCGCGGCCATTGCGGCGAGTGCGGACCTGTAAGAGCCGGCGACACCGCGCAGCCGGTCGTGCGTCTCCTCGTCGCCGTCGATGGAGACGCTCACGCTGGTCATGCCCGCGGCTTTGGCGGCGAGGGCGAGCTCCGGCGTGAGCCCACGTCCGCCGGTGGTCATCGTGGAGAGCATGCCGTTCTCGTGAATGGCACGTGCGATCTCTAGCCAGTCGTCGCGGAGGTAGGCTTCGCCCCCGATGAGGGTGACCTCCTTGACCCCGATGCCGCTCATCTGCGCGACGAGGTCGAGCGCTTCGGCGGTCGTGAGCTCGTCGGGGCGGCCCCGCCCGGCCCGAGAGCCGCAGTGGCGGCAGGCGAGGTCGCACGCGAGGGTGATCTCCCAGACGGCGTAGATCGGTCGCGCCTGGCGGTCGGTCGGACGGACCTCGTCCGCGAGCGGCAGATGCCTGGCGCCGGGGTTGGCGAGCGGGGCGATCGGTAGGCCCCGCTTGGGCCGCGATCGACCCAGCTCCCGCGTGCGCTCTTTGCCGTCGAGGTCACTCATGACGCGAACCGATTCCACGCATTCTCTCATGAAATGGCCGCCTCGCGGGACTCCGTCGCGCCGACAACTGCGTGGCGTCGAGTGGCACGCGCGGGGCTTCCCACGGCGCGAGTTGTCCGTCGCTGTGTCATGCGGTGGTCTCCTCGGCGTGGGTCGGCCGCCGAGCTCGCTTAGTCGAGCGTCGCTTAGCGGCACCGGTTCCTTCAGCACGTCGACGAGCGCAGTCCACACCTCGCGCTCGGCGATAGCGCCCATCGGCGAAGCATCCGGGTTGGCTTCTGCGGCGAAGGAGTCGCTTGGCCACGACCCACGCAGCGGCGCGATCTTTCTCTTTGTCAACCGGACGGGCAATCGGCTCAAGGCACTCTGGTGGGATCGGACCGGTTACCGCGTCCTGTAAGCGATTGGAGCGCGGTCTATTTCGTTTGCCGAGCGCAATGCGTCCCGGCGATGCGAGTGTGCCTATCGAGGCGTCGGAGTTTGCCAAGATCCTCGAAGGTCTGGATACTCCGCGCGCGACGATACCGTCGGCATCATGCATCGCGCGGCGGCGAGGGCCGAGGTAGCGTCACCCGCGGGTTGACGTCCGCGACTCGGATTAATGCAATGAAACGGTGCCTGCAGCCCCTCGACCGCAATCGGCACAGCGAAGAGACTCTTCGCCTCGCTCCAGGACGCCGACAGCGCGAAAGCCGTTCCTATGGTCAAC
>JALYHV010000471.1 GCA_030776205.1 Myxococcota bacterium
CGATCATGGACATGCTCAAAGTGAGACGCGTCCTCGACGGCCTCCGCGGCACGCGCCTCATCGGTCCGAACTGCCCCGGGATCATCAGCCCGGGCACTTGCAAGATTGGCATCATGCCGGGGCACATTCATCGACCGGGGCACGTCGGAGTCGTCTCGCGTTCGGGGACGCTGACGTACGAAGCCGTCGGCCAGCTCAGCGCTCTTGGCGTCGGTCAGTCGACCTGCATCGGAATCGGGGGCGACCCGATAGGCGGAATGGACTTCGTCGACGTGCTGGGCCTGTTCGAGGCCGATCCCGAGACGCACGGGGTCATTCTGATCGGCGAGATCGGAGGCGGCGCCGAGGAGCGCGCCGCGGGGTTCATTCGCGCGAACATGCGAAAGCCCGTCGCCGCTTTCATCGCCGGCACCACGGCGCCGCCCGGAAAGCGCATGGGCCACGCCGGGGCGATCATCGCGGGCGGGAAGGGGACCGCCGCCGAAAAAATCGAGGCGCTCGAGTCCGCCGGAGCGCGAGTCGCTCCGACGCCGAGCGACATGGCGAGCACTCTCGTTGCGATGATGTCGTCGTGATGACCCCTGGACGGCGCCCAACGTGGCCGTTTTTCGAGGCTGCTAGGAACGATCCGGCCAGCATTTCAGGTCAGGATCTCGAGCGTCTTGCGCACCGGCGGGTTTTCCCGTAGAAGCGCGCGCGCCTCGTCATCTGAGCGGAAAGCGGAGTCCATGGCCCTCGAACGCACCTTTTGCATCATCAAGCCAGACGCGGTCGAGCACCGAAAAGCTGGCGCCATCCTTCAGCGCATCGAAGAAGGCGGCTTTCGCATCGTTGCGTTGAGGATGATTCGACTCTCTCAGCGCGAAGCAGAAGGCTTCTACGCCGTCCACCGCGCGCGGCCCTTCTTCGGCGAGCTGGTTCAGTTCATGACGCGTTCGCCCGTCGTCCTCGCCGTCCTCGAGCGCGAGGAGGCCGTGGTCGCTTGGCGCGAGCTGATGGGCGCGACGGACCCGGCCAAGGCCGCGCCGAGCACGATCCGAAAGGCATTCGGTACCAACGTGGGCGAGAACGCCACGCACGGATCGGATTCGCTGGAGAACGCGAAGATCGAAATTGCGTACTTCTTCTCAGCGGCGGAGGTTGTGCCGACCGCATGAACGAGCCGTGCGCCGCGAGCGCACGAAGAAAGAGATGACGCGGGGGTGGCGCGTTGGTTCGGCCCGGCAGGAGCATGGCAGGGCGGATTGGCAGCAGCGAGGCCCGCGAAGATGTCGTCGGACAGCAACGGACGCAAACCGGACGCGCAGGATCCCGCTCCACCCTCGGGTGCAAGCAGGCGACAGAGCGCGCGCGCGGCATCCGCCTGGGGCGCCGCCCGGGACTCGTTGGCCGCGGTGCACAACCTCGAGGCTTTGCTCCGGAGCGTCAGCGTGCCTTACAAGACCATCGTCGAGCTGCTGCCTGAGCTTCGCTCGAGCGGGAACGTGCTGCGCGATGTGTTCGAACGATCGCAGGCGAGCGACCCGGCGACGACGGCCGTTCGCGAATATGGTCGTGATCGTACGGGCGAGCTCGAGAAGCTGCTGGACGCGACGGCGCGCTCGGACGAGGAGCGCGAGCAGCTCGCCAACCGCGCCCGCTCGCTCGCGGACGAGCTCGAGGCTTCCGCCGAATTGCTCGCCCTGCTGGAGCGGGCCGCGGATCCGCTTCCGACGGAGGTGAGCGTCGATCTCATCGTGCGGGAGACGAGCCGCATGTCGGGCACGAGCCGCGGACACGAGGTGCCGGTGCGGTTCGACGAGGCGGCGCCGGACTGCGTGGTCATCGCGGATCCGTATGTCGTTGGACCGCTGCTGTCGCTCGCCATCGCGAGCCTCCGTGCGAGCGGCGTCGAGTCCATCGCCGTGCGAGCGCGCAGCGCGACATTCGTCGTCGAGGCGGCCACGGAGACGGACGCCGCGCTGCCCATCCTGGCAATGCGCGTGATGCCCACCGTTCCTCCGTCGGAAGAAGCCGCGCGGCGGGTAGCGGAGCAAATCGAGGCGACGGTCAGCATCTCGGGTCTGCGGTGGTCGATCGAGCTCGCGAACACGGCGAGTTGACATCGGGCGCGCATGGTTCCCAGACTGGCGGTCGAGAACGCATGAGCATGGACGAGACATTGCGCCCGCGGATCGAAGAGGCCTATTCCGACCGAGCGCTCCTGGCCGATCCGGACCATAGGTATGCCGTCGAGGGGGCCATCAACGCCCTCGACCGGGGCGATCTCCGGGTGGCGTCGCCGCCGGACCAGGAGGGGAACGCCTGGACCACGCACGCCTGGGTCAAGCAGGCCATCTTGCTCTTCTTCGCGCTGCGCAAGATGGAGAAGATCGAGTGCGGTGGGCTCGAGTTCTACGACAAGATTCCCGTCAAGCGCGACCTCGACGTGGCCGGCGTCCGCGTCGTGCCGCCGGGCGTCGTCCGCTTCGGCGCGTTTCTCGAGCCGGGCGTCATCGTCATGCCTGCGTACGTCAACATCGGCGCGCGCGTTGGCGCAGGGACGATGGTCGACACATGGGCGACGGTCGGGTCGTGCGCGCAGGTCGGCCGCGATTGCCACCTCGCCGGCGGGGTCGGTATCGGCGGCGTCCTCGAGCCCCCCGGGGCGCAGCCCGTCATCGTGGAAGACGGCGTCTTCGTCGGGTCGCGCGCGGTCATCGTGGAGGGCGTGCACGTCGGGCGCGAGGCGGTGATCGGCGCCGGCGTCGTGCTCACCTCGTCCACCGCCATTCTGGATGTGAGCGGCAATGTCGTCGTGGAGCACCACGGGCGCGTGCCGCCTCGCAGTGTCGTGATTCCTGGCGTGCGGACGAAGCGATTTCCCGCGGGCGAATACGGAGTGCCCTGCGCGCTCATCATCGGCAAGCGCACCGAGAGCACGGACCGCAAGGTCAGCCTGAACGCAGCCCTGCGCGACTTCGGAGTCGCCGTCTGATGGCTACGAGTCTCGACGAGACGCTCCTCTGGCTTTGCTCCGTCGCCTCGCCCATCGGAGAAGAGCGGGCGCTCTGCGACCAGGTCGCCGCCCGCCTTGGCCGGCGTGGCTCGCGTCGGTACGGGGATTCGCTCGTCGTCCCCGTCGCGCGATCGGGCAATCGTCGTCACGTGGCCCTCGTCGGTCATCTAGACACAGTGCGCACGGAGAACGGCCCCGCGCGGCTCGAAGGGGGCCGCTGCTTCGGCGCCGGCGCGAGCGACATGAAGAGCGGGCTCGCGGTGATGATCGCGCTAGCCGAGACGCTCGACCCGTCGGATCTGGACTGCGATTTGACGCTGGTCTTCTACGCGCGAGAAGAGGGCCCGTACGCGGAGAACGAGCTAGGCCCGGTGCTCGACCAAGACGAGGAGCTGCGCGGGGTGGACCTCGCGATCTGCATGGAGCCGTCGAACAACAAGCTGCACCTGGGCTGCGTCGGGTCGCTGCATGCGACGGTGACCTTCGTCGGGCGCACGGCCCACAGCGCGCGCCCATGGGAGGGCGAAAACGCGATCACCGAGGCGGCGGATTTCCTGGCCGAGCTGCGCGCCAGCCGCCCACTCGAAAGCGTCATCGATGGGCTGACGTATCGGTCGGTGACGACCGTCACCCAAGCGCGCGACGGTGGACGCGGTCGCAACGTCGTTCCGGACCGGTTCGTGCTCAACGTCAACCATCGGTTCGCGCCGGATCGCACGATGGAAGAGGCCATCGCGAGCGTGAGCGCCCTCGTCGGAGAGCGCGCCCTGCTCGAATTCACCGATCGCTCGCCGGCAGCCCTTCCGAATCGCAGCCACCCTCTCGTGCAGGCGCTCGCCGCGGCGGGAGTGAAGGACATCGAGCCGAAGCAGGCATGGACTGACGTCGCCCGGTTCGCCGCGCGAGGAATTGCGGCCGTGAATTTCGGTCCGGGCGAGAACGCGCAGGCTCACCAGAAGAACGAGTCCACGTCGCTGTCCCTCGTGCACGAGGGGTACGCCATCGTGGCGCGGTTCCTGACGTCAACTGCCGGAGCCTGAGAGCGCGGTCAGCCGAGTTCGCTCTTGCTCCACATCTCGCGCCGCATGCGCTCGCGACGCCGGTCCGTTCGGGTGATCATGCGCGCGGCCCCCCAGGCAGCGAGGAGCTCACCTTCTTGGCCGAGGGCTGGCAGCGCGCTCGGGCCGACCACGAACGCGCCGCCCAGCGGTGTCCGAATCGGCTCCCCACCCAGCCCGTAAAAGCTCGACGGCTGGACGTGCCAGCGGGGCGTCATCGGCTCCGCGTCGAGCGACCCTCCGGTGCCGCGCAATGCGGCGCGGTTCACGTCTTTGCGCGTGCCCGACCGAAAATCCCAGAGCGGCCGCCCATCGTGCGGCGAGTCGATGAGCAGGTAATGCCGCTCCACGAACGGCAGAAGCGACTCGACGGCGGAGAGCACCGCTTCGCGCGCGCGAGAGACCGGCAGCGGAGACCCCTCCTGAAACACGGCCTCTGCGACGAGCAGCGTCGCCCCCTTGATTCCGCACGCTTCCCGCCGGCGCTGGAGATGGATGAGCGGCGTCGAGGGGTCGAGCCCGCGATGCGGCCACGCCGGAAGGAGGAAGGACTCATCGGCGAGCGGCGGGGGAATTCCTTCGTCTCGGACCACTATCGAGACGACGAACCGCCACTCCGCCGGCAGCAGGTGGGGGAGAGCGGCGAGGGCTCGCCGCGACGGATCGAAGTCGCTCGTTAAATCGAGGAGCGCCCGTGCCGTGTGGTCCGTGACCACGAACCCGACGCCGGTCGCCTCGTCGTCGCCATCGATGACCACCCCCGCGGCCCGCCCGCGCTTCTGGACGATTCGCACCGCACGCTCGGCCAGCCTCGTCTCGCCCCCGTGCGCCCGGACACGTTCCACCAGGAATTCGACGAGCTCGTCCTCGCCGCGGCTCAGACGGACGACCCCACGGGTCCAGCCTCCGTGCAGGCGGGACAGCGCAAACTCCGGCAGCTCGGCCGAGTGGCTCGCGAACCGAGCTGGGATCTCGACGATGTCCCGGTATTCATGGTCCCGCGGGAACTCCGCCATCAAAGGCGAGATGCGCGACGCGGCCTCCGCGCGGTTCATGCGCGGGAGCGTCGCAACGGCGCTCTCGGTCTCCCGCCGCTCCCAGAAGGTACCCGGCGGCCAAACGAGATCCTGCTCGAAGGCCGCGTCGGTCGCGGCGTTCGCGTCCGCCAGCTCCGCGTACAGCTCATCGACCACGCGCCTCACCTCGGGGTAGGTGCGGTCGATCTCCTTGGCAAAGAGCTGAACGTCGGGAGGAACCTCGAGGCGCAGCTTTGGCGCCAGGATCTGGAACATTGGATCGAGCGGCGCCACCTTGCGTCGGAAGGTCTGCGATTGCGCGAGCTCGACGAGGACGCGCGCCCACGCGGGGGACGACGCGGCGAGGAACGTGAACGGGCGTCGGGCCAGCGTGACGCCGTCGTGCTCGTAGGTCGGCGCACGCGCGCCCTGCCCGAGGACGAGCACGCGCCACGACCGCCTGGCGAGGAGCGCCGCCGTGGCGAGCGCCCCGATGCCGACGCCGAGCACCGCGACGTCATAGTGCTTCGACATGCGACCAGTTCGAGCGGGACGCGCTCTGCGTGGGAAAGCCCGGCCAGCGCGCCCAATGCGACCCTGCCCGGGCAGACAGCGCCTTCATCCGCCGTCAAGCCCCATGGCCGTCCGCACGCCGCGCACGTGGACGCGCGCGCGCGTTCGCGCCGGCCGCGATTCGCCCTGGTCTTCGTTCGGAAGAACCTCGACGCTGACGCGGCCCTCGGCGAGCCATTGCAAGACGCGCGGCAGGAGCTGGTGCTCGCACGCGAGGATGCGGGCGCGCAGCGACTCCTCGTTGTCGTCTTCGTTCACCGCGACGGCGGCCTGCGCCACGATGGGGCCGGTGTCTGTGCCGTGGTCGACGAGGTGAACGGTGCACCCGGCAATGCGCACCCCATAGTCGAGCGCTTGTTTTTGCGCGCGCATCCCAGGAAATGCGGGGAGCAGCGCAGGGTGAACGTTGACGACCCGCCAGGGAAACGCGTCGAGGAGGACAGGGGTCACGAGGCGCATGAACCCCGCGAGCACGACGACGTCCACGCTATGGGCCCGCAGCACGTCGACAAGCGCGGCATCGAACGCGGCCCGATCGCTGAACCGGCCATGCTCGAGGAGGATGGCCGGGATCTCGGCCGCACGGGCTCGATCGAGCGCCCTCGCTCCCGCCACGTTCGAAACGACGACCCCGATGACTGCGTCGAGCGCCTTGGCGTCGATGGCGTCGAGGATGGACTGCAGGTTCGTCCCGCCGCCTGAAACGAGCACGCCCAACCGGATCACGCGGGCCACTCCACCCTCTCTTCGAAGGGCCGGTCCCGCGGAACGCGCACAATGCGCCCCATTTCGAACGATGAAACCCCGGCATTTCGCAACGCGCCCACGGCGCGCTCCGCGTCTGCGGCCGCGACCACCACGACGAAACCGATTCCCATGTTGAACGCGCGACGCATCTCGTGGAGGCTAACGCCGCCGAGGCGCGCGATCAGGTCGAAAATGGGTGGGCGCGCCCAGTCGATGCCGAGGCGCACGCCGAGACCTTCCGGCAAGACGCGCGGCACATTGCCGGGGATCCCGCCGCCCGTCACGTGGCTCATCGCGCGCACGTCCAATATGCCGCCGAGGAGCGCCTGTACGGCGCGGGCATAGAGCACCGTTGGAGTGAGGAGCGCTTCGCCCACGGTCTGGCCACCGAGCTCGCGCGGGCGCTCGGCGAAGCCGAGGTTCGCGCGCTCGAACAGCGCCTTGCGTGCAAGCGAGTACCCGTTCGAGTGCAGGCCGCTCGACGGCAACCCGAGCACCGCATCGCCCTCCTCGACCCGTGAGCCGTCGATGAGCTTCTTTCGAGCGACGACGCCGACAGCGAAGCCCGCGAGATCGTATTCGCCTGGCGCGTACATGCCCGGTAGCTCCGCGGTCTCACCGCCCAGAAGGGCGCACCCGCTTTCTCGGCATGCCGCTGCGATCCCGCCGACCACCTTCTCGGCAACGGCCACGTCGAGCTTGCTCGTGGCAAAGTAATCGAGGAAAAAAAGCGGCCGCGCGCCCGACGTCACGACGTCGTTGACGCACATACCTACGAGGTCGATCCCGATCGTGTCGTGGATGCCGGTCGCAAAGGCGACCTTGAGCTTCGTGCCGACGCCGTCCGTTCCGCTGACGAGCACGGGATCCTCCACGTCCGCCGGGACGCGGCAGAGCCCCGCGAAGCCACCTACTCCGCCCAGCACTTCGGCGATTCGCGTCGAGGCGGCAAGGGGCTTGATTCGCTCGACCAACTCGTCGCCCGCGTCGATGTCGACTCCGGCCTCTTTGTACGTCAGGGACATGTCGGGCACGCGAACGCTACCCACTCCAGCTAGCGCGCGCCAGCACCATGTCCGCGCGACGGGCGCGGCTCCAAACGTTCGCGTCGAAACGCCTCGCGGGCGATGCGCCGCGCTCCCGATCCGGTATCGTGGCGCGTGCAGAGGCCCGAAACGATGCTGCGCCGTGACCGCCTTGGAGCTCCGCCCCGGGTTCATCCGCCAAGCGTCGTCGCGGAGGGCGCGCACCTCGGAACGGACGTCGTCGTCGGCGCCTTTTGCTTTGTCGCCGCGGGCGCCGTAGTCGGTCGCGGCACGCGGATACAGAGCCACACGAGCATCTGGGATGGTGTCACGCTGGGCGAGGATGTCTTCGTGGGGCCGGGCGCGGTGTTCACGAACGTGCGCCACCCGCGGGCGGCCTTTTCACGCGCGCCGCGCTGGGATCGTACGGTCGTCGACGACGGGGCCACCCTCGGCGCGGCTGCGGTCCTCGTCGCGCCGGTGCGCGTCGGGCGGTGCGCGATGGTCGGCGCGGGAGCCGTCGTCATCGAGGATGTGCAGGCCCACGCAATCGTGGCAGGCAACCCGGCGCGCGTCATCGGCTGGGCGTGTGAGTGCGGGCAGACGGTCGGTCGCGGCGCGGAGAGGGCGGGGCCGCTCGGATGCACCGGCTGCGGTCGCGTCGTGCCCTGACGGGGAGCTACGGGAGCCGGGCCCGATTTGACCGTCGTCGCGAAAGCGAGCCGACCTTCTGTATGCGCACCGGCGCGGATTCAGACGGGGTCTCGGCGAAGGTACGAAAACCCCTCCGCACGCTCGATCGGACGCATCTCGGGCTCGTCCTCATCGAATCCACCGAGGACGACTGGCTCGAGCCCCCGCATCGCGGGTCCGTTCAGGACCTCCCCTTCGACCCCGAAGCGGGAGCCGTGGCACGGGCAGTCCCAGCTCTTTTCCGCATCGTTGAAGTGCACTTGGCATCCGAGGTGGGGGCAAACAGGGGAGAGCGCGTGCAGCGCGCCGGACGGGTCACGAAAGACCGCCAAGCGCCGGCCGTGGATGCGCACGATCTTGCCCTCGCCGGGGCCGACCTCACGCAAGTGGGTCGCGTCAGGGGCGCGCAGCCGGTCGCCTATCATGTGCAGCCCAACGTCCGCGTTCTCTGCGATGAAATCTTTCACCGACGCGAGCGGCTTGATGCGGCCGGGATCGAAGAGCTTCGACCACGGGTTTTCTCGCTGCAACACCTGGTCGCAAAGAAGCATCCCCGCCGCGGTACCGAACGTGATCCCGTTGCCGCTGTAGCCCGTCGCTACATAGACCCGGCTCGCGAACGCGTTTTTGCCGATCAGTGGCAGCCCGTCTGCGGGTTCGACCACCTGCGCCGACCATCGGAAGCCGACCTCTTCCACGGTGAAGCGCTCGTTTGCGTAGGCGAGCAGGCTCTCGAAACGAGCCTGGGTGTGCTCGTCAGTCCCCGTCTTGTGGTCCTCGCCGCCCACGATCAACAGGCTCCCCGTGTCCCCGGGCCGTCGCGCTTCGTCGGGGGCGCTCCGCAGGTAGTGGTACGGATCGTCGGTGTCCCAGAATAGCCCGCCGAGACGCGGCTGCGAGACACGGAGAGCCAGCGCGTAGGACCGGTAGTGTGCGATTTTCGTTTGCAGCAAAATCCGGTTCAACGGCGCGTTGGCCGCGACGATCACGTGCTGCGCGCGCACGGTGCCCCGCTCGGTGACCACCCGGCACGGTTCGTCTTCTTCGATGTCGATGACGCGTGATCCCTCGAAGAGCAACCCGCCCCGCTGCTCGATCTCGTCGCAAAGCGGGAACAGGTACTCGCGCACGTGCAGCTCCGCCTGATCCTCGAAGCGAAGCGCTGCGCGCGCGGGAAACGGCAAGGGGACGTCCCGCGTCATGTCGACCATCAGGCCGACGCTCTTTGCCGCCTCGAGCTCGAGGTGCAAAGCCTCGAGGTCCGCCTCCCGCTCCGTGTACAGATACCCGGGCAAGCGGCGCCAACCGCAGTCGATGGCCTTCGAGTCCACCAGGTGCGCAATCTGTTCGATGGCGGCCCGGCTCGCCTGCGCCGCGAGGCGGGCGCCCTCCGCACCGAAGTCACGGACGAGTGTGGCATAACGGGCGTCCAGCGCCTCGGTGAGGTGGGCCGTGGTGTGGCCCGTTACGCCCGCGGCGATCCGTCTCGCCTCCAACACGGCGACGTGCTTGCCGGCGCGTTGCAGCAGAAGCGCAGCCGTGATGCCGGTAATCCCGCCGCCCACGAC
The DNA here is from genome assembly GCA_030776205.1 of Myxococcota bacterium. GTDB lineage: Bacteria > Myxococcota_A > Polyangia > Polyangiales > Polyangiaceae > Palsa-1150. The sequence goes on from JALYHV010000471.1 coordinate 9,679, forward strand.
GACGACGTCGACCTCGCGATCGCCGTCAAGGGGCGGATAGTGCCGGCCGGGGCACGTGGCGATCCAGTACGCCTCGGAATGGGATGGAATGGAGGACGGCACGCGGGCCATGAAAGCGGGAATTATGCCAGCGCCGAGGATGCGACGCGCTCATCTCAGCTCGGCGGGCCGTGCAGTTGCGCCTGACGGATGACATCGTGCATGACGAGCATGGCCACGTGTGCGTAGATGACGACGCCCAACGTGTCGACCAGGCTGGCGATGAACGGCGTCGAGCTCGTCGCTGGATCCATGCCCAGCCGCTTCATCGCGAGCGGCAGCATCGAGCCCACGGTGCAGCCCGCCATGATGATGGCGAGCACCGTCAGCCCGACCGTCAGCGCAAACAAGAACGTCTGGTCCGGGTACATCATCACGCGGCCCATGGCGATCGCCGCGATGAGGCTCCCGAGGATGACGCCCATGACGGACTCGCGCAGCAGGATGCGCCACCAGTCGGCCAGCCTGATCTCGCCGAGGGCAAGCCCACGGATGACGAGGGTGGAAGACTGCGACCCGGAGTTGCCTCCGGCCGAAATCAGGAGCGGCACGTAAAGCAGGGCGCCTTTGACCGCCTCCATCACCGGGTCGTAAAAGCGGAGCGCCGTTTGCGTGAAAAACTCCTCGACGAAGAGGATGATCAGCCAGCCTGCTCGCTTTCTGATGAACGTAAGAAAGCTGGTCTGGAAGTACGGCACGTCGAGTGGCTCGATGCCGCCTATCTTCTGGACGTCCTCAGTCTGCTCGCGCACGAGCACGTCGATGACATCATCCACGGTGATGACTCCGAGGAGCCGGCCATCGTCCGCCACCACGGGCATGGCGTTCAGGTCGTATTTCGCCATACGCCGCGCGACCTCTTCCTGGTCCATCGTGGGCGGGACGCTGATAAAGTTCGCGCGCATCGCCTCCGCGATTCCCACCGTCGGCTCCGCAGCGAGCAGGTCTCGTAGGCTCACGACGCCGAGAAGAACGCCTGCCTGGTCGGTCACGTACACGACGTAGACGAACTCTTCGCGTTCTCGCGCGCGCTTGCGCACGATCTCCATCGCCTCGGGGACGCGCATTCGCGGCGACACCGCCACGAAGTCCGTCGTCATCAGGTGGCCGGCGCTCGTCTCCGGCCATTTTTCGATGTCGCGAACTTCTTGCGCGGCTTCGGGGTCGACCTTCTCGAGCGCCTCGAACAGCTGTTCGCCGACCTCGTCCGAAAGCGCGCTGAAGAGATCCGCCCGGTCGTCGGCGGCCATCTCGCTCGCGATACCGGCGACGGACTCTGCCGGCATCTGCTCGACGAGCTCTTCCTGCTCGTGGTCGTCCAGCCGCTCGAAGATGGGTGCGGCGTCTTCCGCCGGCAGGTGCGAGAGCAGCGCCGCGGCCTCGTCCGGGTCGAGCTCGCTGACGATGTCGGCCAGATCCTCGGCGTGAATCTCGTCGAGGAGCTCGCGCACCTGGGCGGGATCGTCCTTGAGGATCTGCTTGATGTCAGGGCCGAGCAGGCTCGCCAGGCGCATGAATGCGCGCGAACCTAACCACGCCCGAGGCGCGGGTCCAAGCGCTCAGTGCGACGCGTTCGGTTCGGCGGGCGTGTGGGCATAGCCCCACTGCTCGAGAACGCGTTGCATCTCCTTGGTGCCCTCCTCACTGCCGCTCGCCGCGCGGGGATCCTCGGGGGCCGAGCCGAATTGGCCCGTCGCGCTCTCCGGCTTGTCGCGTGTTACGAAGACTCCGAGATCGCGTGACAGGTCGACGAGCGGAAGGGCCGCGGCGTAGACCTCCGCCCGTGCGTCGTCGCTCTCGATGCCGGAGGCCGCCGCGACGGCTGGAAGCCCGAAGGCACCGGTGAACGTCGCCTTCGCAGGCCACGGGCCGTCGTCGAGGAAGAGCTGCCAGCGGATCGGCGCCCCTGGCGGTTCGACGAGCATATCGAAGCCGACGAGCGCGTCCGGCGATGTTGCGAAGGCGAAATCCAGGTTTGCGCCCGCGAGGCGGAACGCTTCGACGGGCAGCCCGGCAGGCCGCACGCGGAGGCTTCCGCCGTGGGTGACCTCGCTCACGCGGACTGCCCCGGCGACGCGGTGTACCCG
>JALYHV010000472.1 GCA_030776205.1 Myxococcota bacterium
GCAGTTCATGCCTGCGATGCCAGCCTGCCCTCCACCGAGATTGGGCTGGCCCGCCGCGCCGTTGCCCCCGGGCGGGCCACCCTTCCCGCCGACGGTCACTCCGCCGCCCGGGCACGTCACCGACTGCGCGGCGCCGCCCATAGTGAGCACTGCAGAATTCCCATCGAGCGCGGACGCCGCGGGGAACGTATACGGCACGAGCACCCCCGCCGCCCCCGGCTGCCCGTCCCCCGCCACGATTCGTCCCCTCGTGAACACCACCCCCGACGCGCCGTTGACCACCACCGCGACGCTCGACGCCCCCGCCCCGCTCGCCGGCGGAGTCGACGGCGCGCTCGACGCCACGAACGCCATGTCCTCGAAGCTCACCCCCGCGCTTAGACCCGTCACCTGCAACGCGGGACCTGCCCCAGGCGCCACCGTCGCGAGGGCGCTCGCGCTGTACACCCACGTCCCCGGCGTCGTCGTGCAGTCCAGCCCTCCGTAGACGTGCAGCCCGTCGCGCGGCGGCGACATCCCCACCACCAGGCTCTCCACGTAGCTCCCTGCGCTCCCGCACGCGTACACCCGGTGGCTCGCACCCGACGCCTTGTCCATCGCGTGACCCAGCGTCCCGTACGGATGCGCGCGCGTCCCGTCCCCCCCCACGTCGCTCCCCGCAGGCGACACGAACACCCCGTAGCTCTCGCTCACCACGCACGGGTCCACCGACGGCGAGTCCCCGTTCGGCAAACATGCCCCCCCGCACGCGTGGTACCCGCTCTCGCACGCCGTTCCGCACGTCCCTCCCCCGCCCCCCACCGACGTGCACGTCGCCACCATGTGCCCCGCGTCCGGCACCGCGCACGCCACCCCGCACCCCCCGCAATGCTGCGGGTCCCGCCCCGGATCCACGCACGACCCCCCGCACTCCAGCGGCGTCGCCCCCGTGCATCCGATGCCGCACACAGAACCCGTGCACGTCGCCGTCCCCGTCCCACCCTCCGGACCCCCGCACCGGTGCTCGCACGAACCGCAGTGCTGCGGATCACGGCTCGGCTCCACGCACGTCCCCTGGCACAACAACCCCGTCGGCGACGCGCACGGCGACGACTCCACGGCGCCGCCCTCGAGAATGCCCGACTCGGGCACGGTCGGCTCGGCATCGCGTCCGGCGTCAGGGACGCCGGCTTCGGCCGGAGGAGACGGCGGGCCCGCGTCTGCGTCGGCGACCGTCCCGTCCGCGCCGGCGTCGTCGAGGCACGTGTTCGAGGCGTGGCAATCGTTCGGATTGATTCCCGACCCATCGAGCCCGCAATGGAGAAACGCGGCACCTCCGAGGGCCACACCGAACGCCGCAAAGCCAACAGAGCAAGCAGAAGAAGTCTTTTTCATGCGTTCCCGATCGTGCCTCGAAAGCTGCGGCCCGGCATTGTGCCCTGCCGAGACGACCCCGAGCAACAGACTTCACCCGCAGATGGGCTCGTCGTCGTCACGGCCCCACATCCAAGACGATGTCCCCAAGCTGCGCGGCCCAAGAGGGCCGTGCGGGTGGCCGGCCTCTATCCCGACGACGCCGGCCGACCGCAGGGTCGTTCGCGTGAGTTGCTGCGCCGACGGGTCCGCGTGACTCGCAAGCCGCCTAGAGGCTCGGCTCGTTCTGGAGCGATATCACAGTAATCGAATTCGAAGCTCGCCTCGTTCCGGAAGGTGCGCTGCACGAGGCGCCGGCGGCTTTGGCGCAGTGCTTCGGTTCGAGAGATTCGCGTAATCACTCATCTTGCTCGCGTCGGCTTGGCTTTCACCGGTTTACGCTATTGTTTGGCATTCACCGTGTGCCCACGATTTTCGTGACTTGGCACTCGAATAATGGCAGCGAGGTCGGCGAGCAGCGCGCGCGTGTTAGCCAACCCTTATTTGCCAGTCAGGGCGAAGGCTCTCGCTCCGGTCGGCTCCTCCGCGGAGGATCCAGCCGTTCGAGAGCCCGAATCCCGCGATGATGCACCGCGAACCAAGAGGTCCAGGAGCGCCGCTGCCGGCCGAGGCGTGGCAAACCTCGTTGCTCGCACCGCTGGTGGCACTTTCGTCGTCGGCCGACCACGGCGGCAGGCGGTGTGGGCTCGATCTACTGGACGCGAACGGCCGACGCGCTCCCGCCGCGAGCGCCGCCGCCAACAGCGAGGACAAATGCGACCTCGCGTAGCAGACGCTGCCATGGGACCTCCCGTCGACTTGGTTTCTCCTTAGCCCGGCGAAATGGCAAGCGTGTGGCTTAATGCGACTGCCGCAAGGCAACCATTGCGAAAAAATGCCTTTTCTCCGCAATTGGAGATCCCGCAGAAGCGGGGGCACGTCAATTGCTTACTCCCCGGCGGGAGGCACCCGGGAGATGAGCAAAGCCACGAACGACTTGATCTGCCTGTCGCATCTCCGCTGGGGATTCGTCTACCAGCGCCCCAATCATTTGATGAGCCGCTTCGCGCGCGATCGCCGCGTCTTCTTCGTCGAGGAGCCCGTCGTCGACGTCGATGAGGGCCCTGCTCGGATGGAAGTACGCGAAGCCGCCGCGAGGCTTTGGGTGGCCGTGCCCCATCTGCCTGAGGGTCTTTCCCCAGAAGAGACCGAAGACGCCCAACGCGCTCTCCTCGATGCGATGATTCGAGAGCGCGGCGTTCGCGATCCGGTCCTCTGGTTTTACACGCCGATGGCGCTCGGCTTTGCGCGCCACCTCAACGCCGCGGCGGTGGTGTACGACTGCATGGACCAACTCGCGGCGTTCCGCGGAGCGCCCCCCGAGCTCGAGCAGCGTGAGCGGGACCTCCTCGCGCGAGCGGACGTGGTTTTCACCGGCGGTCAGAGCCTCTACGAGTCAAAACGAACGCAGCATCCTCGGGTGCATGCCTTTCCCAGCAGCGTCGATGCCACGCACTTCGCGCGCGCTCGCCACGAAACCCAGCAGCCCGAGGATCAGGCGAGGATCCCGCACCCTCGCCTCGGGTATTTCGGTGTGATTGACGAAAGGATCGATTTCGATCTGCTGGAGCGGATTGCCGATGCGAAGCCAGAGTGGCAGCTCGTTATGGTGGGGCCTATCGTCAAGGTCGATCCCGAATCGCTGCCACAGCGGCCGAACCTTCATTGGCTGGGCCAGAAAGGGTACGCGGAGCTGCCGTCGTACGTCGGGGGATGGGACGTGGCGCTGATGCCCTTCGCGCTAAACGAATCGACTCGATATATTAGCCCGACAAAGACGCTCGAATACCTAGCGGCCGGCAAACCGGTGGTCTCGACGGCTATAAGGGACGTGGCGCGGCCCTACGGCGAGCGAGGGCTCGTGCGCATCGCGAATCCTTCCAGCTTTGTTGATACCATCACGGCGACACTGGCGGAGGACGCTGTCGCTGCCAATTCGCGGCGCACGCTCGCCGATGCGTACGTGGCCGGCACCTCATGGGACGACACGCATGCCCGCATGGCCGAAATCGTCTCCCGCGCGATCACGGCCGGCCTTCATCGTTCGGGGACGACTGCCACCGAAGGCCGCTCCGCGGCAGGGCGTGTCATCGAGTCTGCTCACGAAGATCATGGAGAAGGAACCACGACATGTTCGACTATTTGATCGTAGGCGCAGGCTTCGCGGGGGCAGTCGTTGCGGAGCGCCTTGCGACGCAGCTCGGCAAGAAGGTCATCCTATGTGACAAGCGGCCGCACGTCGGCGGCAATGCCTACGATTTCTTCGACGACGCGGGCATCCTCGTGCACAAGTACGGCCCGCACATTTTCCACACCGCCGCGCCGCGAATATTCCGATACCTGTCCCAGTTCACCAGGTGGCGCCCCTACGAGCACCGAGTGCTGGCACAGGTGGATGGCAAGCTGCTGCCGTTTCCGATCAACGTCGATACCGTGAATCGTCTCTACGACACCAACATGTCGCGGAGCGAGGTAGAGGAATTCTTCGCGCGCGTCGCGGTGCCCATCAAGCACCCGAAGACCAGCGAAGAAGCGGTGGTCTCCAAAATCGGGCGGGAGCTCTACGAGAAGTTCTTCAAGAACTACACGCGAAAGCAATGGGGCCTCGACCCCTCCGAGCTCGACGCGGCGGTCGCCGCACGCGTCCCGGCCCGGACCAACTACGACGACCGGTACTTCACCGACGATTTTCAGGCCATGCCGCGCGACGGTTTCACTAGGATGTTCGAGCGAATGCTCGACCACAAAAACATCTGCGTCCGCCTCAATACCGATTACCGAGATCTCGTCCGCGAAGTGAAGTTCGACCGAATGGTCTACTCCGGGCCTATCGACGCGTTCTTCGACTACCGTTACGGGCAGCTCCCTTACCGGTCCATTAAGTTCGAGTTCCAGACCCACGAACGCGAGGTCTTCCAGTCGGGCGCGGTCATCAATTATCCGAATGACTACGAGCACACGCGCGTAACGGAGTTCAAGTACCTCACCGGCCAAAAGCACCCGAAGACGACCGTGGTCTACGAGTTTCCCTGCGCCGAGGGCGACCCATACTATCCGGTGCCGCGCCCGGCCAACGCCGAGCTCTATCGTAGCTACAAGGCGCTCGCCGATGCGACCCCCAAGGTTCATTTCGTGGGGCGCCTCGCGACGTACCGCTACTACAACATGGACCAGGTCGTCGGACAGGCACTGGCGTGCTTCGATCAGATCGCCGGCGGTGCCTCCGACGAAACGGGGACCCGCGCGGCCTGACGGACGATGCCCCATCGTCACCTCGCACAGATTGGCATCGCGGGAACGGTGCCGCCGCCTCCCGCCGCCACGGAAGCAGGGGCGCATGGATACCCGCGTCCAATGCTCCGTCGCGCATCCTGGACATCGCTGAACGGCGTGTGGCAGTTCGCGATCGACTCGGGCGGCGAGTGGTCGTTGCCGTGCGAGGTCGTTTGGTCTCGCGAAATCCTCGTGCCCTATTCTCCCGAGACTGCGAAGAGCGGTGTGGGCGAAACCGGGCTTCACCGAGCATTCTGGTACAAGAGGACCTTCGAGGCGCCGGAGCTCGACCGCGAACGGCTCTTCTTGCACTTCGGTGCCGTCGACTACGAGGCGTCCGTGTGGGTGGACGGGTCGCTGGCTGGCCGCCATGAGGGCGGGTACACGCCGTTTGCGTTCGACGTCACGGACCTGCTCGATCCGGCAAATCGCGAACACGAGGTCGTCGTCCGCGCCGAGGACGATCCCGGCGATTTGGCCAAGCCGCGTGGCAAGCAAGACTGGCAGCTCGAGCCGCATTCCATCTGGTATCCGCGCACGAGTGGTATCTGGCAGACGGTCTGGCTCGAGCGCGCTCCAGTCACCCGTGTCCAGTACCTGCGGTGGACGCCGAGCCTAGAAAGATGGGAAATTGCCGTCGAGGCGCACATCGCTGGCGCCGCGCCGGGCGCCCGCCTTCACCTGACCGTTCGCTTGAGGTGCAACGACGTCATGCTCGCTGACGATCGTTATCTCGTAGTGGCCGGAGAGGTGCACCGAAGAATCGCGTTGAGCGACCCGGGCATAGATGACTTTCGAAACGAGCTCCTTTGGAGCCCGGGCTCTCCCAAGCTCATCGAGGCCGAGGTCCGCATCGTCGACGCCGATGGACGCGTGCTCGACGAGGTGGCCAGCTACACGGCGTTGCGTTCCTTCGTCGTCCAGGGGGACCGGCTGGTGTTGAACGGGCGCCCTTACCTGCTGCGGATGATCCTCGATCAGGGCTACTGGCCGGAGAGCGGCCTCACCGCACCCGACGACGAGGCGCTCAAGCGCGACGTCGAGCTGACCAAAGCGATGGGCTTCAACGGCGCGCGCAAGCACCAGAAGATTGAGGACCCGCGCTACCTTTATTGGGCGGACCGATTGGGACTGCTCGTCTGGCAAGAGATGCCGAGCGCCTACCGCTTCACGAAACGGTCGGTTGAGCGCCTGACGCGCGAATGGCTGGCCGCGGTGAGACGCGACATCAGCCACCCATGCATCGTCGCGTGGGTGCCATTCAACGAATCGTGGGGCGTGCCGAACCTACCCGACAGCAAGCCGGAGCGGCACTACGTGCAGGCTCTCTACCACCTTACGAAGACGCTGGATCCGACACGCCCCGTCATCGGCAATGACGGCTGGGAAAGCGTGGCCACGGACATCATCGGGATCCACGACTACGACGACGACCCACAACGGCTCGCGCGCAGATACCACGCGCACGAGGTCTTGCCGCGGCTGCTCACCCGCGAAAGGCCAGGCGGCCGCGCGCTCGTGATCGAAGGCAGCGGGGTCGGACAGGCGGCGGGGCCCATCGTGCTTTCGGAGTTCGGTGGGATCGCGTTCAGCAGCGAGACCGAGACGAAGGTGACATGGGGCTACGCCCGCTGCGCTACCGCCGCCGAGCTCGGGCGCCGTTATACCGCGCTCCTCGGGACCGTCTGCTCTCTCGAGATGCTCGCGGGCTTCTGTTACACCCAGCTGACGGACACCTACCAGGAGGCGAACGGGCTCCTCTACGCCGACCGTCGGCCGAAGGTGCCGCTCGCGGAGATCGCGGCAGCGACCCGCCAACGCACTGGTTACGAGGAGCCGGGCAACCTCGCCGCCGCCGCGACCGCCAGACTCCCGGGCGTCGGCGAACGCGATGGGTCCCCACCATGAACGGCGCTCTTTCCAGCGGCGTGGACGAGGCGCCGATCAGCTCCATCCGGGACGGCTTTCGGAGCTTCTTCCGTCGCCACCCGGACGTCGAGCTCGGCGCTCCAGGGCGCGTCAACTTGATCGGCGAACACACCGATTACAACGGCGGATTCGTGCTGCCGATGGCCATTCCCCAGCGCACGCGTGTCCAGCTCGCGACGAATCGGGACGCAATCGTGCGAGTGGTCAGTCGCGAGATGGCGCGCGGCGACGATGCGGGGCTGGCCACCTTCGAGCTCGGCCAGGAGCGCGTGACGCGGGGGTGGACCGACTACGTGCAGGGTGTCACGGTCGCCCTCCGGCAATCGGGGCTCGGTGGCACGCTCCGGGGGTTCGACGCGTGGATTGAGTCGGACGTGCCCGTCGGCGCGGGGTTGTCGTCGAGCGCGGCCCTCGAGGTAGCGCTCCTTCGCGCCCTGCGCGAAGCCTTTGCGCTGCCGCTCGAAGATGTGACCATCGCGCGATTGGGCCGCGCGGCCGAGACCGACTTCGTCGGTGCGCCGGTCGGGATCATGGATCAGATGGCCTGCAGCCTGGCCGACGAGCATACCGCGCTCTTTCTCGATACGCGGACGCTGGCCTACGAGCGCATTGCCCTTCCGGCTTCCGGCGCGCTCGTCGTCATCGACTCCGGTGTGGCGCACGATCACGCCGCCGGCGACTACCGGACACGCCGCGCCGAGTGCGACCGTGCGGCTTCCCTCCTCGGCGTCGCCGAGCTCCGTGACGTGACCAGCCATCGGTTCGCCGACGTGGCGGCCCTCCCACCGCCGCTCGATCGGCGCGCCCGCCATGTGATCACCGAGAACCGTCGCGTCCTGGACGCCGTCGATGCGATGAAAGCCGGAAACCTTCCTCGACTCGGGGCGCTGTTCACGGACTCGCACCGCTCGATGAAGGACGACTTCGAGGTGAGCGTACCGGCGGTCGACCGCCTGGTCGCGTTGGCCGACGAGCAGCCCGAGGTCTTCGGCGCGCGTCTGACGGGCGGCGGATTTGGTGGCGCCGTCGTCGTGCTCGTGCGTGCGGAGTCAGCGGGAGAAGTGGCAATGCGCATCGTGGCCGCCGCAAACCGAAGCGCCGCCAGCGCGACCCCCGTCGCGCGCGTCCTCGTGCCCGTGGAGCGACCATGACCGGACCGGGCGAGACAGGGACCGTCGGCGCGCTCGAGCTCTGGGCCGGTGTGGAGTGCACCGTCAATCGCGTGGGGGAGCGATGGGTCGACCAGACGGTGCGCACCGGGCATGACGTGCGCGAGGACGACATTGATCGGCTCGCGGCGATGGGCGCGCGCGCCGTACGCTATCCGGTGCTGTGGGAACGCACGGCCCCGCTCGGTCTCGAGGCCGTGGATTGGTCGTGGCCCGACGCACGGCTCCTGCGCCTTCGTGCGCTCGGCCTGCGGCCCATCGTCGGCCTCGTACACCACGGCAGCGGACCCGCAGGGACCAGCCTCGTCGATGACACCTTCCCCCAGAAGCTGGCCGCGTACGCCCATGCCGTCGCGGAGCGCTACCCCTGGGTGGAGGACTTCACGCCCATCAACGAGCCGCTGACCACCGCCCGCTTCAGCGGGCTTTACGGGCACTGGTACCCGCACGGCCGCGACCCTGCGAGCTTCGCCCGAGCGCTCGTCAACGAATGCCGCGCCACCGCGCTCGCCATGCGCGCGATTCGCGAGGTCACGCCGGCCGCGCGGCTGGTGCAGACCGAGGACATGGGCACGGTGTTCAGCACGCCGCGCCTCGCCTACCAGGCTCGTTTCGAGAACGCGCGACGTTGGCTCACGTTCGACCTCCTATGCGGCCGCATCGGAGCGTCGCATCCGATGCGCCGACATCTCACCGATGCCGGCATCGAAGAGCCGACGCTCGATTCGTTCGAGGACGAGCCGTGCCCGCCGCAGGTCGTGGGAATCAACTACTATGTGACGAGCGATCGCTTTCTCGACGAGCGGCTCGATCGGTATCCGCGCCACACGCACGGCGGCAATGGCCGAGACTCCTACGCGGACGTGGAAGCGGTGCGCGTCCGGGGGGAGGGGATCGTCGGGCATCGCGCACGACTCGAAGAGGCATGGCGACGATACGGGTTGCCCGTCGCGCTCACCGAGGTGCATCTGGGCTGCACGCGGGAGGAGCAGCTTCGGTGGCTGCGAGATGCGTGGCGCGGCGCGGTCGAAGCGCGCAATGCTGGCGCGGACGTGCGCGCCGTGACCGTTTGGTCGGCCTTTGGCGCAGTGGACTGGGACAGCCTCCTCACCGAATCCCGCGGCCACTACGAGTCGGGCGTGTACGACGTGCGGAGCTCCGCACCCCGGCCGACGGCTCTGGTCGCGCTCGCGCGCGAGCTCTCTGGGGCGGGCGAAGGCTCGCATCCCGTTTTGGATACACGCGGGTGGTGGCAGCGCGAAGAACGCCTCGTGTACCCGCCGCATGGCGAGCCGGAGAAGGCGCCGCTCCTTGCCCCGGGCCGACCGGTGCTCGTCACGGGCGGGACCGGGACCCTCGGGCGCGCCTTCAGCGAGGCCTGCACGCAGCGCGGGCTGGCGCACCACGTTCTCTCGCGGAGCGAGCTCGACATCGCCGATCCCTCAGCGGTGTCCCGAGTTCTGCACGAAACGGGGCCATGGGCCGTCATCAACGCAGCAGGGTACACCAGCGTCGAGCGTGCGGAGCGGGAGCCGGCGCGGTGTTATCGTGAGAACACCTGGGGCGCGACCGCGATGGCCGCGGCGTGCCAGGAGCGCGGCATTTCGCTCATGACCTTTTCATCGGACCTCGTCTTCGACGGCGCGCGCTCGCAGCCATACGTCGAGAGCGACGCCCCGGCTCCGCTGTCCGCGTACGGTTGGTCGAAGGCCCGCGCGGAGCGCGCGGTGCTGGAGTCGCACTCTAGCGCGCTGGTCGTACGGACGAGCGCGTGCTTCGGTCCCGGACACGGGGGCACGTACGTCGGCAAGGCGCTCGCCGCCCTACGGCAGCGGCAAGCGTTCCTTGCCCCCAGCGACGTCGTCGCTTCCCTCACCTACCTGCCGGATCTCGTGCGCGTCGCGCTCGACCTGCTCGTGGACGGCGCGACCGGCATATGGCACCTCGCCAACGAGGGGGCCGTGACCGCGCTCGAGCTCGTCCGGCGGATCGCCGGCGAGTGTGGAGTGCCGACCCGCGGTCTGCTCCCATGCTCCGCTGCGGCGCTCGGTCTCACCGCACGCCGCCCGCGCTACAGCGTGCTCGGGAGCGAGCGAGCGAGCCTCATGCCCTCTCTAGACGACGCGATCGCGCGGTACGCGCAGGAGCAGAAGCAGTCGTGGCGTCGTGTCGGCGCCGCGTGATAGGGCAAGTGGAGGGCAGCACGTCGCGCGGCTTTGCAGGGATCAGCCGAACGCGTGGGGGTGCTTTCTTCGCGCCGCGCGGAAGCCCTCGTCGCACGCCTCGATCGCGTAATCGATGTCGGCGGGCTGATGGTCTCGACTGACGAACCACAGATGCCTCGGGTGAAGGAGGACCCCTCGCGCCAGGACCTCCGTATAAAACGTGGCACGCACCGCGTCCCTCAATTCTGAATCCGGGTGCTCGAATCGGAGAAACGGCATAGGCGGCAAAGGCTCGCCGTAGGCTACCGCTGGCGCACGGTGCGTGCGCACGAGCGCATTCAGGCCATCGATGAACCTCACGCCCATAGTCCACACGTGATCGGCCACGCGATCGCGCTCGAGTATTCGCATCGTTTCGAGCGCGGCCGCCATGGCCGAGGTTTCGCCGTGATAGGTCGCAGAAAGGTGCATCCCGGCGGCGTGCTCCATCACGGAGCGCTTGCCGATGACCGCAGCGACAGGCCACCCGTTTCCGAGCGCCTTACTGAGCGTCGTCAGGTCGGGCTGGAAACCGAGCCTGGTTTGCACTGATCCAGGCGAAGTACGAAAGGCGGTCTTCACTTCGTCGAGAATGAACACCGCGCCATGTGCGTGCGTCATTTCGAGGAGGGCGAGGAAAGGCGCCGTCGTCAGGGGGATCACCATCTCGGGCGCGAGGATCACGGCCGCAATTTTTCCCGGGTACGCCGCGAACAGCGCCTCCAGCGTCGCGGGGTCGCCGCCCTGAAACTCCAGGACCTGTGCATCCATACCGGAGCTGACCGAGTCGTCCTGCGGCAGACACCAGTCGTGCCAACCGTGGTACCCGCAGCGAGCCACGATTCGCCGGCCCGTCGCACGCCGCGCGATGCGGACAGCCGCGGTCGTCGCTTCCGACCCGGTCTTGAGGAATACCCCCATGTCGGCCGACGGAAACCGCTCGAGCAGCGCTTCGATAAAGCGAATGTGGAGCGGATGGTTCATTGACAACAAATTCCCGCGCGTGGCTTGCTCAAAGGCAGCCCGGTCCACTTCTTCGTCGGCATAGCCGAGCACGAAGGCCCCATATGCGAGCAGAAAATCGATGTACTCGTGACCGTCCACGTCCCAAATGCGGGCGCCCTTTGCGCGCTCGAAGTACATCGGCGAAGAGCGCGGATCGACGAGCGTGCGCCCGGAGAGGTGGTGCCCTCCGGGGATGACGGCCCGCGCGCGTTGCAAGTGCTCGATCGAGCGAGCATGCCGAGCCCGGTCGGGCGGCGCGGGGTAGGACACGGGGCGGGCTGGCGTCGCCATGGAAAGAGCGTGCTGCCGCTGACCCCGTACCGCAAGCGATGAGCCAGCAATCGCCTGCAAAGGAGGGAGCCGCGCGCGGATTGACGAGCCCGCTGAGACAGCCGAGCACGGTGTGACGAGCTCGCTGAGGTTGCCAACCACTGGCGAGCCGCGACCGGTTTGGCTTCGGCGTGCCTCGCCAAAGGGCTCGGCGGGTTAAGACTGCAAACGCTTCTTGACGGTGATGACCACCGACTTCGACGTGGGCGTGTTGCTCCTGTCTGCCACGCTGCCCAGCGGCACGAGGACGTTGCCTTCCGGAAAGTACGTCGCCGCGCACTGCCGCGGAATCGCGTAAGCCACCACACGGAAGTGCTCTGCGGTGCGCTCGCCGTCCTCGAAATGGCTGACGAGGTCGACGAGATCCCCCGCTCCGAGACCGCGCTCGCGCATGTCTTCGGGATTCATGAGCACGACCCGCCTTCCATGCTTGATCCCGCGGTATCGATCGTCGAGGCCGTAAATCGTCGTGTTGTACTGATCGTGGCTGCGGATCGTCATCATGAGGAGGCGCCCGGAGCCGAGGTCGTGTCGCGGAATGGGGTGGACCGTAAAGCGCGCCTTCTTCGTAGGCGTGGCGAACGCGCGCTCGCGGGCGGCGTTGCCCAGGTAAAAGCCACCCGGCTCGCGGACGCGCGCGTTGTAGTCTGCGCACCCGGGCACCACGCGGGCAATGTGGTCACGAATGCGATCGTAGTCCTCTGCGAGCCAATCCCACGTGTAGAAGTGCCGCTAGAGACGCGCCATATCGACGGCTTGTCCTCGCCGCAGCGTCACTCGGACGATGTTTGACGATCCATCGGAGCGCACCGGCGGACCGCAGTGCTCGGACGAGGCCACGTCCTCAGTCGAGCGAATGATGCCCTCCCCGACCAGAAACCCGAGCGCGAGCTCTACGTCGGCCCCCGGGGTGCGCATCGTTATCGAAAGCGGGCGTTCCACCACCGGAGCTTGCGCGCCCGGCGCTACGAGCGAGCGCGGCGTGCTGAGCGCGGACCGCCACGCGAGGCGAATCTCGAGCGGTTCCTCGACGGCGAGCGTGTCGGCGCGCTCGGCCCAAGAGCGGCCGTCGATCGCGAGGGTCGATGCGTGCACCTCCGACGACCTCATCGCCCATTCATTGGCGGCAGCACGAAGAAATGTCGAGGCGGGCGATCGCCACGGGCTGGCTCGACCGCTCGCCGGCTCAGCTGTGCGTGCTTGCGTAACTCGAGGCGAGGAGCAAGAAGAGGCCGCCGAACAGGACGACGAGACCGAGCACCAGGCCAATAACGAGCCGTCGGTGCCTGCGACGCCCATCGAACGGGCCAACGTCCGCCGAGCCTGCCAGGCTGGTCTGCAGGTCGATGGGCGCGTCAATGGCTCGCGCGCGGACCGGAGCGTGATACGCGAGAGCCCCGGACGGGACCACCGGCGGGCGGCGATCGCCGAGACTCGCCACCGAAATGCGTCGTTCGAGCTCGGCGAGGCGCCGTTCTACGTCCAGCAGCGGCCGGAGCGGAATCGCCACTTCGTCGACGGCAGCCCGAATCATGGCCCGGACCTCGCCCCTCGCAAGGGGCGGCTCGACGGCTCGACTGGCGACTGGAAGTGCGGGAGCGATTGGGATGGCGAGCGTCGGGGGTTCAGCCGATGAGCCGACCGCGGCGGGGGTATCGTCCCTGATTGCGTCGACTCGGGTGGGCTCGTTTTCCCATTCGTCCTCCGCCGGCAGCGGCGGCGGCTGCGTCAACGTCCGCGGGCGCAGCGGCGCTTTGGCCGGCGTCGGCGCAACGGCTCCGCCCGGAGCTGGCGACGCGGCCGATGCCCCCGCGAACACACCCGGATGGGCTGCGCCTTCTGTCGTCACCCTTTTCGGCGCGATGACGCGCGACGCAGATGGCGCAATCGGCTTTCGCTCCGAAACACCCGCCCCTTTCGCGTTCGATCCACCCGCTCCACTGCGCGCGGCTGGCGAGCTCGGTGACTGTATCGATCCGCGGGCGCCCCCTTGGCTCATCGCGTTTACGGTGCGCGATCGTGAGGCCAGCGCCACTCCCTCCCTTGCGATCTCTCGCCCCAAATCCTCCATGTCGTTGGCGTTCACGGTGCGATGAGAGCGCGACTTCACACACCGTCACGCGCGCTGCACCGTTAGCATGGGCGCATGGCACCGACGTCCCAGCCTCCCGCCTCCTCGATCGCCGCCCAGCTCGACGACACCGTCTTTGCGGTAAAGCGGCATACCGCCATCGAGCCCCGCGTGGGGGTGGTTCTCGGCAGCGGCCTAGGCGCATTCGCGGCGGCGCTCGACGAACGAGTGGCGATCCCCTACCGGGACCTTCCCCACATGCCATCATCGTCGGTAGAAGGGCACGCTGGCGTCCTTTGCCTGGGGAGCGTGCGGGGAATTCCCGTCGTATGCATGCAAGGCCGCACTCACCTCTACGAAGGCCGAACCGCGAACGAAGTGGTTCATGGCGTCCGCACGATGGCTCGCCTCGGTGCTCGATCCGTACTCCTGACCAACGCCGCGGGGGGCCTCGAACCATCGTGGTCCGCCGGCGATCTGATGGTCCTGACCGATCACCTCAACTTGACGGGCACGTCGCCGCTTGTCGGTCGCCACGAGACCTCACTCGGGACGCGCTTTCCCGACATGACGGCGGTGTACGATCCGTCGCTGCGGGTCGTCTTGCACGACGTCGCGCGCGAAGAAAGGCTGACATTGCGCGAAGGGATCTATGCGGGTCTGTTGGGGCCATCGTACGAGACTCCGGCGGAGGTACGCATGCTGCGCATGCTCGGAGCCCAGGCGGTTGGCATGAGCACGGTGCTCGAGGCGATCGCCGTCCGGCACATGGGGGTGCGCGTGGGAGCCCTGTCGTGCATCACGAATCTCGCAGCCGGGCTTTCAGGCGGTCCGCTCAGCCACATCGAAGTGGAGGCCGTCGGCAATTCGCGGCGGGTCGAGCTGACGACACTTCTCGCCGGATGGGTGGCGGGCGCGGGACGACTGTCGTGAACGTCGCGTCGACGCGCCTGCCTCCGCGTGCCGTAGTTGCAGCGCTGCTCGCGGCGGCGTCCGAGGCTCGTGCACGGGCGTATGCCCCTTATTCCGGGTATCGCGTCGGAGCCGCTCTCGTCACGCGCAAGGGCCAGGTCTACGCAGGAGCCAATGTGGAGAACGCTACGTTCGGCGCAACGCTCTGCGCGGAGCGAGCCGCGATTGCAGCGATGGTCGCCGCGGGCGATCTCCTTCCGGTAGCGTGCCTGGTCATCACCGCCGGGCCGCGACCCGGTGCCCCATGTGGCATATGCCGGCAGGTGCTGTTCGAGTTCGCACGAGACATGCCGATCATGCTCCGCGCACAAGACGAGAGCGGCCACGTGACGGCGCAGCGCACCACGCGATTGCGGGCGCTCCTGCCGGACGCGTTCTCCCTCAGCGCAACCATCGGCGGCAAATCTGCACATCGCTAGATGACCCGGGCTGCAGAGCGGCGAGCGGGCGATGCGCGGTTGGGTGACACCGCAACCTACCTCGGCGAGTGTTGTCGACTGCCAGAGAGAGAAGTCGAGAGTACGGCAAACGAAACGGCGGGCTCTGCGCGCGAAGATCTTCTGGCGATGGTAATCTTGCGATCGTGCTGGCCCATGGCATTCGGGATTCGGCCCATGTCGCCGAGCTTCTCGCGCCGTACGAAGCGGTGCGACCAATCGGCTCGCGTCCCAATCCGCTTTACGTTGCTCGCTCCGGGGACCCGGGCGATGCAAGACCGCAGCTCTTCGTTGCCGAGTGTCTTCTCGGCGCAGCGCACCCTGCGGCGAGCGATGCCGCGAGCGGCGACTTCCTGACGCGAGCGAGGCGAGTCGCGACGCTCGCGAGCGCGAACGTACCGCGCGTTCGCGAGCTCGTCGTGCGCGGTGAGGATGTGATCGTATTCGGAAACTTCATCGACGGCGAGAAGCTGATCGAAGTCTGGAATGGGATGCGCCTGGACGTCGCTCTCCGTGTCGTCGTCGACGTTCTTTCGGGGCTCGGTGCGCTCCACAATGCGCGCGATCTCGAGTTGAGGCCGATGGGCCTTTTTCACGGCGAGGTAGCCCCGGCCACGATCCTCTTCGCGCTGGATGGCACGGCGCGATTGCTTTACTCGATCGCGCGCCTCGTGCCTGGGGCGGCGAGGGAGACGGCCTCGGCGGCCTATCTCGCACCAGAAGCGCACTCGGGTGACGCCTGCGGAGCCAGCACTGACGTGTTCGGCGCTGGCGTCCTGCTCTGGGAAGCGCTCTCTGGCGCTCGCCTGTTCGATGATCGCGAACCTGCCGCGATGGTGGCGAGCGTACGCGCGGGCGTCGCCCCACCTCCGCTCCGCGACTCGTCGCCGTGGGCCGCGGCGCTGGTCGACGTCGCGACCAGAGCGCTCGCAGCGGCACCTGGCGATCGCTGGCCGACGGCCGCTGCGATGGCCGCCGAGATTCGAAGAGCGGCGGGTCCGCACATCGCGTCCGCCGCGGAGATCGGCGCCTTTGCCAGGGACCTGATGAGCGCCCGGGCCAAGGCGCGCCGGGAGGATCTCGAGTCCTCTCCGAGTGGCATGCCGTCTTCCGCCGAGTCACGCGCAAAGTGGCACGCGCGGGTGGAGAACGACGAGCCCATCCCGGTGCTGAACCATGAGCCCGAGTCGGTCACCACCGAAGTCGACGACCGTTCTGCGTTCCCGGATGTCGTCGAGTCCAAGCCGCCGCAAACGGACGCCGGAGCGAGCGCGCTCGTGCCTTCCGCGAACAGCGTGGACGTTAGCTTTTCTTCCCTCTCCACGGCGGGTGCCGTGCCCCAGCCGGCCCGGATAGCCGAGCCGCCGGGGCAGGAGTCGCTGGTGCGGACGAGCTCGCGACGCCGATCGGCGCTCTGGGCGGGCGCGGGCCTCGTCGGCGTGGGGGCGCTCGCTTTAGCGGCTTGGCGTCTGGGGCACCATGACGCGG
>JALYHV010000473.1 GCA_030776205.1 Myxococcota bacterium
GACCGAGCATGGCGGCCGGCGCGACGAGGGCAATCCGGGCCCACTTGCGGCGCCGGAACGATCGTCGGCTCGGAGCGCCCGCGGCCAGCAGCGTTTCCCCGCGAAGGGGCTGCCTCACCGGAATGGGAAGCGGAATCGTCCTCGTAATGGGCGCAATACTCGGGGTAGAGGCGGCGTGCTCGAACGCGAGCGCCAGCTCTGACGCGCTGCCAAAGCGCTCGTCAATCTTCGGCGCGAAGGCGCGCTCGAAGAACGCGGACAGGCCCTGCGGCACGCTGGGATTGCGCTCGTGGACCGGAACGAGATTGCCTGCCTGGAGATTCTTGAGAAGCTCCTCGGTGCACGCTCCGCCGACCGGAAGCTGACCAGTCAACGCCTCGTACGCGACCGTTGCGAGCGCCCACTGATCGCACCGCGTGTCGAGCTTCGACGCGCAGGCTTGCTCCGGGCTCATGTAACCCGGTGTCCCAAAGATGAGCCCCTCCCCGGTCGAAAAGCCCGAGGTGACGCGCTGTGCGCGAATGGCTCGCGCAATGCCGAAATCGAGCAGCTTGACCAACATCCCGCCGTCCTCGTCACGCGTGACGAAGACGTTTGCCGGCTTCAGGTCGCGATGAATGATGCTTTCAGCGTGCGCCTGCTCGAGCGCGCGGGCCATCTGGTGGACCAGCTTTGCTACCTCGAGCGGATCCATGGCACCCCGGTGGACGAGCAACTCCTCGAGCGTCTGCCCTTCGAGGAGCTCCATGACCAGGTAGGCAAGACCGTTCTCCTCCTCGCCATGATCAGTCACACGGACGATGTGTCGCGTCTTGCGCGACAGGCGGGCAGCGACCTGCGCCTCGAAACGGAACCGCGCTGCGGAGTTGGACGGGTTCTCCGGCTCGCCACCGAGCGGCGGGGGTGCGGCGAGGAGCTTGAGCGCAACCTCTTCGCCCAGCGTCAGGTGGTGCGCGACCCACACCTGTCCCATGGAACCGCGCCCAATAAGCCGGACCAGCTCGTACTTGCCACCAAGGACCCGTCCGGCCTCCATTGCGGGCATCGTAGCGCTCGTTTGCTCGATTCGGCCGAACCTCCGGCCCTTTTCCTGCGAAGCATCGCGCATGCCGTTTATAAGGAGTAACCGAGGACGCTACAGCTGCCTCTGCGGCTCGCTTGCGCCCGGCGCGCGGACGACGCGGGGACGGCCATACGGCCGTCTGGCATGGCCGAAGCTCCAGCGCAGACGGAGCCGCCCCATCGGTGGGGCCCTTGCCACAGTCGACCGTCCGGGGCGTGGTATTTCGCCCCTGTCGAGTAGGGTCGAGGCTGCTCATCGCAACGCCTTGGCTTGTGCAACACAGAAAAAGGTGCGTGATAGCGCTGCGGCAGCGCTCGCACGGGTCATGCAGCACATGCCCTTCGAATGTGGCGAGCCCAGTCCCACTTCCTCTTCCGTGGAACCATGCGTTCGCAGCAAACCTGGTTGATGGCGGCGGCCGGCGTTGCATTCAGAGCAGCGCTCGTGACGTTCGCCATCGTGGCGCCCGCGGCCGCGGCTGACGCCCCTGCGGAGGTCCGAGACCTCTTCGCCCGCGGGCGCGATTCGAGGGCGCGAGGCGACTGCGCGAGCGCCGTCGCGTTCTTTCGGCAGGCGTACCACGAATACCGGGCGGGCCTAGGGAGCCTTCGGAACCTCGCGGAGTGCGAGGAGACCATCGGTCATTACGCGGCGGCCCGCCGCGACTGGCTTCAGCTGGCTCATGCGTTGACCGGCAACCGCGAGCCAAAGTATGCCGACTGGCTGGCGGACGCCGAGCAGGGCGCCGCGCGCATGGCTCCAAAGGTCGCCGCCTTGACGATCGACTTGGAAGTGATCACCGCGCAAGGACAGGTCGCGGCGCCCGTCGACGCCGAAGTGACGATCAACGGCGAGCGACTCGAGCCAGACCAGCTCGGCGCGACGGTCGAATGGGATCCGGGTCACTACGTCGTCCAAGCGGGCACGTCAGGCAGGCCACAGCAGGAGCGCACCGTCGACCTGAAGCCGGGGGATTCGAAACACCTGATCATGCTGGTCGCAGCGCGTTCGCCGACCGAGCTCGCCTCGGGACGCTCGCCCCTACTCGAGACGCCCACCCAGAAGGCGGAACGTGTGTCGGGGTGGGTGGCGGCGGGAGTCGGCGGGGCGAGCCTTGTGGGCGCCGGTGTGGCGTGGCTCTTGCGGCAGCAGGCGCTCGACGACTTGGACCGCGAGTGCCCCAACCAGATGTGCCAAGTTCCGAACGATCCGCAATTGGAAGCGCAGAAAAGGGCGAGCTGGCAGGCCATACATGATCGTGGCGCGTCGGCGGCGACGGCTGCCAACGTACTCGGCCTCGTCGGGCTCGCCGGGGCGGCGGCGGCCACCGTGCTGTTCGCCACCAGGTACTCGTCATCGGGCGGAGCGGCCTTGATCGTCTCGCCCGCCGCCGTCTCGGCAGTAGGGAGGTTCTGAGCCATGCGATTTGCGTCGTTCAAAGGGATCTGGCTTGGCTCGTCCTGGTG
>JALYHV010000474.1 GCA_030776205.1 Myxococcota bacterium
CCTCGAGAGACCTCCCAGGTGTCCTCGCGTCGCTACCGACCGAATGAAAACCCCGTCGTCCGTCGCGTGCCGAGACATCCGGATCCGATCGCCGAGGATGGCACCCCCCGAATGGGGGCTGCTCGGGTCGACGGCGAGCACGCCGACGCGCGCGTTGGCGGAGCGGAGCGACGAAATGACGCGATCGCAGAGGGTCGACTTGCCTGCCCCGGGGCTTCCGGTGACGCCTATGACCGACGCGCGCCCCGCATACGGCCACAGCGCCTTGAGCAGCTCGTTCGAACCCGGCTCGCGATCGTCGACCCAGCGCAGCGCGCGCGCAACGGCACGCGTCTCTCCAGTGAGGACGCGCGACGCGAGCTCCGTGGCCGAGCTCACCTCGGCCGGCCGCCGATTTCGCGTGTCACGGCGTGACCCCGAGCTTGCGGTTCAGGGCGGCCCGATCGATGGCGCCCTCGGCGGATAGGGCCTTGCGGTACGCCTCTCGCGCGGCCTCTCGTTCATTCTGCGCGGCGAGAGCATCACCGAGCGCCAGCCAGGCCGGTGCCCAGCGCGGAAACTCCTCGGTCGCGCGCACGGCAAAAGCTCGCGCGCTCGTGTCGCGGCCCGCCGAATGGCAGGCGGCTGATGCGCGGACGAGCGGGGTCGGATCGCGGTGATCGAGCCCCCAGGCCGCCTGGTACGCCTCGAGCGCTCGATCTATTTCACCCTTCTTGGCGTTTGCGTCGGCGATGAGCAGCTTGGCGGCAGCCGAGCTGGGGAGGATCTTCAGAACCGCCGCGCCCTGTTCGATCGCGTCATCCGATCGACCCTCGGCGAGCGCGATGCGACCGAGAAGCAGGTGCGGCTCGACCTTGCCCGGGTCGTGGCGCAAGGCCTCTTCCGCTGACCGCTTGGCGTTGGCGACTCGTCCCCCCGCGAGCTCCTGCGGCGCCAGGGCGAGCCACGCCTCCGTGAACGAAGGCCGTTCGCGCGTCGCGCGCTCGAGGAGACCGACGCTCTCATCGCCGGGCGAAACGGCTTCCGCCAGCTCATAGAGGGCCTCGGGAGAGCTCGGGTCGAGCCGCACCGCGGCGCGAAGCTCGGCGACCGCATCGCTTTTTCGTCCGTCTCCGTCGTGGAGGAGCAAGCGCCCTAGCCAGAAATGCGCCTCGGGGCGCTCCGGCTGCCAGGCGACCGCCGTGCGGAAGGCGTCCTCGCTCGCTGCCACGTCCAGGGTGAGATCGCGCGCGCGACCTTCCGCGAGCTTCGCCTCGTAGCAGCTCGGATCCTTGGCCAGCGCCGCAGCCGTCTGGGTGAGCGCCTCCGTCGCCCGTTGCCAGACGAGGTGCGCGTCGGCCGCGCAAGCCAGCCCTTCGGCTACGGCGCCAGGCAGCGCGCCGAGGGCTTTGCACGCCTGCATGGCCTGCGCGAAGTCGTGCTCATCGAAACGCGCGCGCGCGAGCTCCCAACGAAGGGCGACAGCCAAATCGCGTGACGCACCGGCCGCGAGCACGCCGCGACGCAATTCGCGGAGCGCCTCCGCGGGGTGGCCGGCGCGCCGGAGCGCTCTGCCCAGCGCGAGCGACGTAGCCGGATCCGCGCCGGGACCATTTGCGGCTGCGCGAAGCGAGGCTAACTGTGACTCCTGTCCCGCCGCGTTTGGCTCGCCGGCGAAAAGGACCCCGAGCTCGAGGACACCGAATGCGGCGATCCTACCCAGACGAGCTGCGAAGCGCGCGCGATTCATGCGAAGCTCTTGACGCACCCGAGGCCTGGCCGAAACTGGGGCCACGCCAGGTTACCCGCGATTTTGGGTGGTGTCCGCCAGCACACCGCCGCATTCTGCCACTTTCTTGTCACTTTGTTGGCTGGAGCGCGGCATGCTGTTGAATCCGGCGGCCTCTTGTGGTCCTTTCTCTGCCGCTTCGCGCCGAACGAGACGCCGCGAGAGAAGAGGAACCCGTGACCAATCTGACCGACTACGTCGCGTTTCGCGACCCGAAGCTCGCCGCCCGGTACGCCGCCGGCAAGATCCCCATGACCACGCTGCTCGAGGCGTACCTCGACGGCGACGTCGACATCCCCGATATGGACGCGCTGCTCGAAGCGCGCGACCGCTTGGTCACGTACACGCTGACAAAGCACAACTTCGAGTTTTTCTTCACTCGCTTCATTCCGGAAGCGGCCATTCACTCGAAGGCGCAGGACGAGCGCATCGTGCGCGAGCACTACGATCGGGGCGACGACTTTTTCGCGGCGTTCCTCGGCGATCGAATGGTCTACACGAGCGCGTTCTTCCACGGGGAGCACGAGTCGCTGGAGGAGGCGCAGGACAACAAGATGTCCCTCGTGTGCGACAAGCTCATGGTCCGCAACGATCACGAGATGCTCGACATCGGTTGCGGTTGGGGAACGTTGGCGATGCACGCGGCCAAGCACTACGGCGCGAAGACGACGGGCATCACGATCAGCAAGAATCAGACGGCGTTCGGAAATGCGCGCATTTCCAAGGCGGGGTTGTCGGATCGCGCCCGGATCGAGTGCCTCGATTACCGCGAAATCCCGCGCAAATCCTACGATCGCATCTCCAGCCTCGAGATGGTCGAGCACGTCGGCGTGAAGAACTTTCCGAAGTTCTGCTCGCTCGTTTACGAGCTCCTCAAGGACGATGGGCTTTTCCTCCTGCAATGGACCGGGTTACGGCGCGGCGGAACGATGGGCCTGCCCGTCATCGGCCTGCGCCCGGAGGACCTCATCTGGGGGCTCTTCATGAGCAAGTACATCTTCCCAGGCGCGGATGCCTCGTTGCCGCTGAGTGACGTGTGCAAGGGGCTGGAAAAGGCTGGATTCGAGATCCACTCCGCCGAGAACGTCAGCATTCATTACTCGCTGACCATCAAACGCTGGCACGACAACTGGCAGAAGAACCAGGCATCAATCGTGAAGGCGTACGGCGAGCGCTGGTATCGGCTCTGGCATCTCTTCCTCGGTTGGTCCTGGCGAATCGGTGCGCAAGGGAATGCGGCGTGTTTCCAGGTCGTCGCGCACAAGAACCTCGACCACTACGATCGACGGATATTCATCGGCCGTGATGGACTGGCCGGAGTTCCGGCGCGGGAGCAAGCGCGCGAGCGCCTCGTCGCGACGAACGGCACGACCGCCCACGCCGAGTGACTCCCTTGCGATGACGCCGTATCGCGGTAGCATCTCCACCGCGACCGCGATCGGCTCATTCGCCGTGTGTTCGGCGCAGCTGTCCGACGGCCCAGGCGGCCGCTTCGCGGACGACCGCGTCTTCGTGGTGAAGCGCAGCGGACCGGAGGGCGGGTAGCGCCTCTTCGTCGCCCCGGTTACCGAGGACGATGGCGGCGTTGCGCGCCATTCCGAGCCTTCCGGCGCGCCTGATGGGCGTCCCTTCGGACATGGCGCGCCATCCGTCCTCGTCGAGGGACAATAGCCCCTCGAGCGAGACGCGCGCCCAGCGCTCGAGTGGTGCGAACGGGTCACCGTCTGCGGAATCGAGCGGCGCCCGCGCGCCGAAGCCGGCGTTATGGGGACACACGGTCTGGCATTCGTCGCAGCCGAAGAGATGCGTGCCGATACCGGCTCGCAGGTCCAGCGGTATGGCGCTGCGATGCTCGATCGTCAGATAAGACACGCAGCGGCGCGCGTCGAGCACGAAAGGCCGCTCGAACGCCTGCGTCGGACACGCATCGAGGCACCGCCGACACGTCCCGCAGCGCTCCGCGATCGGGGTGCCTGGCTCGAGCTCCAGGGTCGTGACCACCTCGCCGAGGAGCACCATCGAGCCGACCCCCGGTACGATGAGCATTCCATTCTTCCCGACGAAGCCGAGCCCGGCTCGCGCCGCCCACGCGCGCTCGAGGATGGGCTCTTCGTCGCAAAGCGGCCGGGCGCGAACAGGCCGCGCGGCCGTACCGAGCGAGCGTAAGAAGGTCGCAAGCCTGCGAATCCGGCGGCGAAGGAATCGGTGGTAGTCGCGGCCACGCGCGTAACGGGCGATCGTCCCCGTGACTTCGCCGCCGAGCGAGTCCTCGTCCTGTGACCGCTGGTACCGTCGCGCGAGGCAGACGACGCTCTTCGCGCCTATGAGCACGGACTCGCCGTCCAGACGCTCTCGCGCCGAGCCGTTCCGAGCGAGCCAGCCCATCTCACCGTGCATGCCGGCGTTCACGAACGCTTCGTAGTGGGCCACGTCTCGGTCTAGGCTCACGTCCGCTCGGGCGATGCCGATCGCGTCGAAGCCGAGAACGCGACCGAGGGCGCGCACCTGATCGGAAAATGAGACGCCTGCCTGCATCACCGGGTAGCTCGGAATTCGCGTGCGGGGTGCCCACCCGCGACCAGATCGTGGCCCGAGGAGGGCGCGCTATGTTGGTGACGCGTGACGCGCTCTTCAACGGCAGCGTGGTGCTCTTCCAGCCGGCCCGCGGATCGGGTTACAGGACGAATGTCGACGCACTCCTTCTGGCCGGTTTTGCGAAGCACTCCAGGGTCGCCTCGCTCGCATTCGACCTTGGCGCGGGCGTGGGTGCGGTCGGCCTCGGGTTGCTGCGCCTCGACGCCGCCAGGCGAGTGATCCTGGTCGAAATCGATGAGGCGGCCGCGGCTCTCGCGCGGCGCAACCTCGATGCGAACGGCTGGACGGACCGCGGCGAGGTGCTTTGCGGCGATGTGCGCGAGCTCTCGTGCTCGCTTCGCGGCAACGGTAACCTTGTCGTGTGCAATCCGCCGTACATCGAGCCGGGGCGTGGTCGTGTACCCCCTGCCCAGGCCGTCGCGCGCAGTGGTGACCTCGGCACGTTCGTGGCCGCCGCGCGGCAGGTCGCGGGGCGAAGGGCGCGTGTCTGCTTCGTCTACCCTGCCTACGAAGTCGCGCACCTTCTCTCGCGACTTGCCATCGAGGGGCTCCACGCCAAACGAATGCGGTTCGTTCATGGAACGGCCGACGTCCCAGCGCGTGTCGTGCTCGTGGAAGCGACGGCGGGACGGTCTGGGGGCGTGGCAGTCATGCCGGCGCTGATCGAGCGCGGCCCCGCCGGGTACACCGCAGAGATGGAGGCGCTCCTCTCGCCAGCGTGAGCGCGGGACTCATTCATGCGCGCCGAGGAGCCGGTCGAGGGCGATCGCGCAGGCGGCACGGACGCTCAGGTGGTTGTACTCGCCGTTCGCTGCCCGTATGGGCGCGAGCAGCGCGTCGGCGGACTGCACCACCTCCGGCGCGAGGCCCCACCCCGTTCCGAAGACGATCAGCACCGGCTTTCCTGCCGCCCAGAGCCGCGTCCTTGCCTCACCGAAGGACAGCGTCGGCCCGAGCGAGCGCGCAGCGGTCACCCACAACTCGACGTGCTCGCGCCCGCCGAGGGCAGTGATCGCTTCCTCGAGCGACGCGCCGATGCGAAGCACGCGAAGCGCCTCGCGGCGATCCGGGATGCGCCGCCCGCTCGACCCGTCGGTCCAGTGCGCGCGAATACGCTCCACGAGATCGCGCTGAGCAGCAATGGGGTGGGTGACCCAATAGTCCGCACAACCGTACGTGCGTGCGCTTCGCGCGAGGTCGTGCACGTCGAGGTTGGTGACTGCGGTGGTCACGATGATCCCCTGCCCGTCCAGGACGGGGTGGTGCACGAGGGCAATCGAGACCGAACGCGCCGCGTTTGCCGACGTCATGTCTTCGGGGCCAGGAAGCGGTGCCACAGATCCGGCCGGCGCGTGCGCGTTCGCTCCATGGCTCGTTCGCGCCGCCATTTGGCGATCTCTGCATGGTTGCCCCCCACGAGCACCTCGGGGACACGTGCGCTGCGGAACTCCGCGGGGCGGGTGTAGTGCGGGTATTCGAGCAGACCGCTCGAGTGCGGACTGTGCGATTCTTCCAGGACGGACGCGTTATTGCCGAGGACGCCCGGGAGCAGGCGAGAGCACGCATCGATGATGGTCATGGCGGCCACCTCCCCACCCGTCATCACGAAGTCGCCGACCGAAATCTCTTCATCGACGTAGCTGCGCACACGCTCGTCGAAGCCTTCGTAGCGACCGCACACGAGCATGATGGCCTCCATCGCCGCGAGCGCGTGCACCTTTCGCTGCTGGAGCACCTCCCCCTGCGGGGTCAGGAGAACCCTTCGCGCACGGAGGCCTCCCGGCGCGTCGCCGTCCAACGATTCCATCGCCGCGACGAGGACATCGACGCGCATCACCATCCCACTCCCCCCGCCGTATGGCGTGTCATCCACGCTCCTGTGTTTTCCCAGACCGAAATCGCGCGGGTTCCGAAAACGGATGGAAAGGCGCCCCGACTCGATTGCCTTTCCGACGAAGCTCGTCGCAAGGTAACTGGCGAACGCCTCGGGAAAGAGGGTGACGGTGTCGATCCGCACGACCTCCTCGTAGCCCACCCGCGCCGCGAGCCCAAACCCGCGCGCGGCTCTGGGGTCCTCATGGCCGCCGTCTTCGAAAACGGCGCGTTCTTGCCGATCGGCCCGGCGCCCGCCGGTCGAGACGTTTCAGGCCCGCTCGACACCCTCGAGCGAGCTCAGGGTAACTAGCCCGGCGGGCAGGTCTACCCCCCGGACGACCGAGGCCACCAGCGGCACCTCCCAATCCCCGGACCCATCCGTGGGCCGGACAAGGAGCACGTCCAGCGTCGGGTACGACCGCAACTCACGGACGTACCCAAGCTCTCGAGAACCTGCGCCCTCGTCGACGACGACGCGCGCCCCCTCGACGTCGCATGCGTAAAATTCACCCTCCTCGGTCGGTGGAAAGTCCGCTCGGCGCGCGCAGACGAGCGCTCCACGCAGCTCTTCTGCTCGATCGCGATCGTCCACGGAGAAGAGCTTCATCAGGACGGCGTCATTCGCGCGGCGTGCGCTGTCTACGCTCACCTCTTGCTCCTCGCCGTCGGGAAACCGGATGAGAACCTCGTCGAGCCCGAGCAACAGGTTGCTCTCCCGGTGAAACAGGCGCAACCGAAGCTCGCCGCGGACGCCGTGTGGTCGCGCGACCTCCGCTAGAGGCACCCACGCCTGGGGCAGGAGCATCTGAGGAGCGGGACGGAGGCGACGCTCAATCGACGATGTCGAGGTGCGCGCGGCGCCCCAGCTTCATCGACAGTGCCGCCAAAATCGTGCGCATCGACTGCGCCGTGCGCCCCTCTTTGCCGATCACTTTGCCGATGTCTTCCCGCGCGACGCGGAGCTCGATGACCGTGTTCTGATCGCCCGCGATCTCGGTGACATCGACCTGATCGGGACGGTCCACCAGCTCGACGGCGATTGCGTGGATCAGCTCTTTGAAAGGCATTGGGGAGGGCTGACGGCGACCGTTCACTCGGCGGGAGGCGCGGCCACCGCAGCGGCGCTGGCCAGCTTCGCCTGGCTCTTGAGGAGGCGATTCACCGTGGGCGACGGCTGCGCGCCCTGACCGCGCCAGTAGTCGAGGCGCTCCTGTTCGATCGTGAAGTGCACGGGCTTACGAGTAGGATCGTAGGTGCCGATGTTCTCGAGGAAGCGACCTTCCCGCGGGCTACGCTGGTCGGCGACGATGATCCGGTAAAACGGGCGCTTCTTCGCGCCAGCGCGCGACAATCGAATATGAACAGCCATCTTGGGGAATCCTCGCTCTGAGGGGGGCGAAAGGTACGGGGCGAAGCTCGTGCCGTCAAGGTGGGTGCGATGAGCGTGGACCGCGTGGGACGTAGTCATCCATGGATGCTCATGACGCGCGTGAGCTTCAGCGCCAGACCTACGTGAAAGGCCATGCCGTACATGTGCAGCCTGCCGCCCCGCACAGCGGCGAAGACGCTTCGCGCGGCTTCGAGCGACGACGGGTCGGACCCACCGCGCGGATTCGGGATTGGCAGGCCCAGGGGGCCAATGGGCAAGTTCGACAACGCCATGATGGTCTCGGCCGGTCCGCGGATGGTCATGTCTGGGACGCCCACGATGCCGTCGTGAATGGTCAGCGAACCGCCGCGCTCGAACCGGAGCGTGAGGGCGACCTCCGCGTCGTCGGCGACGATCGCCACGCTGCCCGTAAGCGCGTCGAAGTCCCGGTTCTTACGAGGTTTCGCCTCGAGGTTCTGCCTCACGAGCTCCGCCAGCATGCACGCGAGGCCATTCTCCTCCGCGCCCGGAGCAAGTCGGACGCGCGATGGAAGAGGCGGCGGAGACACCGTGGGCATGAGGAGCGCGCACTAAACCGCGATGGGCGGCTGGGCGTCAACAGGCCTCCCGCTGCGAAGCCGAGCTCGCCGCGCCCGCCGAGACCTTCGGGACGGGCCACGGGCGGTCATGTGTTTACAACCTGCGCCTCGACGGCAAGGCACATACTCGATCGACGCCGAGGCCGACGACATCGACGCGTTGGCCGATTCGATCGAGCCCGATGCCGACGACATCGACGCGTTGGCCGACTCGATCGACCCCGATGCCGACGACATCGACGCGTTGGCCGATTCGATCGACGCCGATGCCGACGACATCGACGCGTTGGCCGATTCGATCGACCCCGATGCCGACTACATCGACGCGTTGGCCGATTCATTCGACGCCGATGCCGACGACATCGACGCGTTGGCCGATTCAATCGACGTCTATCTCGAAGAGGTACGCGCCTTACTCGGTTCGGCCGACGTCTACGTCGAAGACGCCGCTGGTTCGACCAGTGTTTTCGAAGCTCCCGGTCTACAGTGTCGTCGAAGCTGTCAGGAGGCTCGCATGCGACGCTCGCCGAAGACTCCCCGGATCCCGATCGGACCCGGTGACGATTACTCGGCCGCGCTCGCCGGGCCTGCGGGGGTCATCGGAGGCATCGGTTACTTCGGATGTCCTTCTGAGCTCGGCTTTGCGGGAATCGCAGGGGCGCGGAGAGGGTCCGTGATCACGCGGCCCTGCGCGTCGCGGAGCTGCGGAGGCGGCATTCCGACTTTGTCGAGCATGGGTTGCACGCGCGCGCGCGGACCCACCACGACCACGATCGCGTCGCGGGGATCGAAGAACCGCGCCGCGAGCGGGTCGAGCTGCTCCTTCTCCGCGGCGTCGCGGGCGTGGCTGGCCTCTGCCTCGTAGTCGGGGGGCAAGCCGAGCGAGGCGTCGGCCGCAAGGTGCCCGGCGATGCTCTCGACCGATTCGTAGACGGAAACGAGCTCGCCTCTGGCCTGGGATCGCGTGCGCTGCACCTCGTCGTCGGTCAACCCGCCCGCGGCGAACTTGCTGAGATCGTCCAGCATCGCGGTCAGCGCGTCGCCGGTCTTGTCGGTGACCACGTTCGCCCAGGTGACCACCTGCCCCGCGCCACGCGACAGCGAGAAACGCGACCGGGCACCGTACGTGTAGCCGCGCGCTTCGCGGAGATCCTGGTTCAACCGGGACGTGAAGCTCCCCCCAATCGCGTCGTTCACCCGCCAAAGGGGCGGCGCCTCGGCGCTAGAGGCGGTAACCCCCGGTTTGACCGTCGCGATGACCGCCTGCGGCGCGTCGGCGCGGTCCACTAGGACGAGCCGCGGCCATGGGCCCTTGGGCGCGGCTGGCGCCATCGGCGGAGCGGCCGGTGTGGGGGGTGGCTTCCAGGAAGCGAACGCGGCGTCGACGATGGGCGACAGCTCCTCGCGCGCGATCGCGCCCACGCAAACCAGAGTGGCCTGATCGGGGCGCCACGCCGTGACGTAGAAGCGCTTCACGTCGTCGAGGCTCACCGCAGCCGCGCTCTCTGGCGTGCCGTCCCAGGGGTGCCCGTAGGGGTGGTCGGTCCCGAAGAGCGCCGCACGGTAGACGACGCGCGCCGTCGCGTCGGGGTCCTTCTCGCGCTGGCGGAGCGCGTTCGCCCAAAGGTCCTTCGTGCGTTTGAACTCGGCGGGCTCGAAGCGTGGCCTTGCGACGATGTCCGCGAAGAGAGCGAACGCGGTGCCGAGGTTTCGCTTGAGCACGGTCACAGACACGAAGCTCGCGTCGGCGTTTGCGTCCGTACCGACGCGGGCGCCGAGATCATCGAGGGCGCGTGCGAGGTCCAGCGCGCCGCGCGTGCCAGCTCCCTCTTGCAGCATGTTCGCCGTGGCGTAGGCGAGCCCACCTTTTCCCGCAGGGTCGCTCGATGCGCCGGTCGGCACCGTCATGTCACAGGAGACGATGGGGACCTCGGCTCTCGTGAGCAACCAAACCGAGATGCCGCCGACCGAACGAAAAACGGCAGGGGACGGCGGAAGAAAGGCAGCAGGCATCGGCGTCGGCGGCCGAGGTCCGAGAGCGTCGGGCGGCACGACGGCGCTACTCACCGCAGCGCTCGCGGAGGACGCCGAGACCGTCTCGTGCAGGCCGCGGGAGTGGCGGACGCACGACGCGAGGGAAAGGGGCGCAGGCAGGAGGAGCAACACCACGACGTTCCAAGTCCGCATCATCACTTCACGTCCTTCTTCGAAACGTCCTTCTTCGAAACGTCCTTCTTCGAAACGATGGTGAGGACGACTACCGCGCCCGGTGTGAGCACCTGCTTGGCCCGAACGAGGAGCTCGCGCGCCGTCGCCCCGCGGTATCGATTCAGATCGCTCTGGACATAGCCGGGGTTCCCGATCTCGGCCTGGTACATGTTGAGAAGCGAGGCTCGTTCGGGCAACGCCTGGAGTCGATCGACGAACGCCATTTCGAACTCGTTTCGCGCGCGTTCGATCTCTTCGGCGGTCACTTCTTGCGCGCGGAGCTTGGCTATCTCGTCGAAGAGCGCCTGCTCCACGACCTTGGGGTCCACGCTCGGGCGAACGGTCGCTTCGACGACGAAGGCCGACCCGAGCCGGTGCGAATCCTGCGTTGCCGTTACCGTCTGCGCGATTTTCCGATCGTAAACGAGGGTCTTGTACAGGCGGCTTGCCTTGCCGTTGGAGAGCACGCTGGCGAGGAGGTCCATCTCCGCGTCGCCGGGCTCGAAATGGGCCGGCGATTGCCATGCGAGCGTGACCTTCGCGAGCTCGACATCGTCGGTCAACGTCTTGCGGACGACGGTCGTCAGCGTCGAGCTCCCGGATGGCGCGGCGCTCGGCGGGGGGGCACCCGGGTCGACGGGCTTTCCGCGGCTCGGAATGCTCGCGAACCACCGGTCCAGTAGATCGTGCGCTCGTTGCGGATCGAAGTCGCCCGCCACGACGAGAGACGCGTTGGCGGGGTCGTACCAGGTGGCGAAGAACTGCTTGACGTCGTCGACCGCGGCCGCTTCCAGATCTTCGTGCGAGCCGATCACCGGGTGATGGTACGGATGCCAGTCCGGCCAGAGCAGTGTCGGCAGCACGAGCTCTTCGACGCCGTAGGGCCTGTTCTCGATGCTCTGCCGCCGCTCGTTGCGCACGACATCTCTCTGGAGATCCAGCTTTTCTTTGTCGATGAGCGGGCCGAGGTCGCGCATCCGATCCGCCTCGAGCCAAAGGAGGAGCGGGAGGGTGGTGGACGGGCCGATATCGAAGTAATCGGTGCGATCCTCCGCCGTCCACGCGTTGTTGCGACCACCGCCTTGCTCCATCCACGCGTCGAAGGCCTTGGTCGGAGCGCGACGCGTGCCCATGAACATCAAGTGTTCGAAGAGGTGCGCGAAGCCCGTTCGGCCCGGGCGCTCCATGCGCGAGCCCACGGTATACGAGACATTGACCGCCACCTGTGGAACCGCGTGATCTTCGCTGAGCACGACCACCAACCCGTTTGGAAGGACGGATTTCGTGAACGGAATGGTGAGGTCCGTGGGGTGAATTTGCGCGATCCCTGGAGACGAGGAGAGCGACGTTGCGAGGGACGTCGCGAGCGCGGCAAGCAGCGAACGCCTGGTTGGAGTGCGGACGGAGAGACGCGGGCCGAGACTCATGAGCCGACCGTACCGACGAACCCGCGCTACGCCAAGACGATGGAGAGCTCGCGCGGCCGGGGTCGTCTGCGTGGTTCGCGTCCGCGAACGGTCGTGTCTTCGGCGGAAAACGGGAGCCGGCCATGAGCGCGTTCGAGGAGGACGACCCGCGCGACGTCCGCCTGGGCCAGTCATGGACCCCCCTGCAGCGAGCGAAGAACGATGCGCTCTGGGTGCTCGCGTCGCTGCTCCTTGCAGGAGCCCGAGGCGTTCCGCGCTCCACCCTGCTCGCGCTCGGGCGCGCGCTCGGCAGGACCGCTTTCGTCCTCTCGGGCCGCCACCGACGCATGGCGCTCGCGAACATCGCCCTCGCATTGCCCGAGCTCGACGGAGTCGCGCGCCATGCCCTCGCCTGCCGCTCCTTCCAGTCGCTCGGCGAGGTCGTCGGAGACATAGTGTCGATGTTGCCTCCTCGCGCCGGCGGTGCGCCTCTCGTCGTGACGGAGGAAGCGCGCGCGGTGCTGGACGAAGCGATAGGCGAACGTCGCGGCGTCGTGTTCGCGTCGGCCCATCTGGGACCGTGGGAGCGCGTGGCGGCGTCCCTCGTCGCGGCGGGGATCCCCCTCGTCACGTTGGCGCGCGAGAGCTACGACCCGCGCTTCTCGCGAGTCTACGAGCAGCTTCGAGCGGCCCTCGGCGTACGCGTCGTATGGCGCGGGGCCCCTGGGGCGGCGTCTCGGATTCTGAGGACGCTCCGATCCGGCGGCGTCCTCGGAGCTCCGATGGATCTGCGAAGCCGTCGCGTGGCGACCTGCCCGGCCCCGTTTCTCGGGCACGAAGCGCCCACGGCCGTCGGTCCGGCCCGCATGGCTCTCCGAATGGGCGCCGCGGTCGTCGTCGGCACGGCGGCGCCCGGAGACGACCTCCCACTCGTCGTTACTGCGACTCGCATCGCCTCCAATGACCTTCCGCGCGACGAAGCGGGGGCGAGCGAGCTCACCTCGCGTGTCAACGCGGAGCTATCGCGTCGAATCCTCGCCATCCCACACGCGTGGCCGTGGATGCATCCACGTTGGCCGCCGCGAACGGGAGTATGATGTTCGCTGGCGGGCCCCACGAGTCGTTCGCCGCGTAGAACGTCACGAGCTCCAAAGCGAGGAGGGTTTCTTGTCCGACGCGCGCGTGCGCACGCCGAAGCTGTTGCTGGAGCGCGAAGCCCTTCGCAGCGTTCCGCTGTCGCCGACGGATGGGTTCGTTCTCTCGCGAGTGGACGGCTCGTCGAGCGAGCAGGAGATCATTGCGTCGACCGGAATGCCCGTCGACCAGATCTCGGCGTCGCTCGCGAAGCTCGAGTCGCTTGGCGTCATCGCCTTCGAGGCAGGAGAGCCGCCCCGCGCGCGGTCGATGCCCCCGCCCCGCGACACGAGCTCGCGCCCCCCTGGCCAGCTCAGAGCCTCTCCGCGGTCCCTGCGACCTGGCCCGTCGGCGCAACCCGGCCGGTCGCCGCCGCCGATCCCCCCCTCTCAACCAGCACGCTCGCGTACTCTTTCATCGCAACGGCCATCCTCCTCAGCGTTTGCCGGGAGGACTCCGGCGCTCTCGAGGCCCGAAGGGACCAGCCCTTCCGACGAGGGCGCGCTCGCGCTCGCGCTCGCGGAAGACGTCGATCTCGACGTCGAGATGCGTCGGCGAGTCCTCGAGACACACCGGACGCTCGATCAGCGCGACTATTATGCGCTGCTCGGCGTCGAGCGCGGCGTCGACAAAAAGGCGGTCAAGCGCGCGTATTTCGAGCTGGCGGCGCGTTTTCACCCGGACCGCTACTTTCGTAAGAAGCTCGGCTCGTACAAGCTTCTAATCGAGTCCATCTTCGGCCGCATCACGCTCGCCCACGACACGCTCACACACCCGGAAAAGCGCGCGGAGTACGATGGGTACCTGGAGGAGCAGCTCCGGTCGCAAGGGATCGAGGCGCTGCTCGCCGACGCTGCGCTCGAGGCACGACGCGCCGAGGAGTCGATCGAACGGGAGCTCCAGGCGCTCGAGCGAGCGCCAACGCTCTCCATGCTGCCGCCCCCGTCCGCCTCGTCACGCCAGACCATTCCAGCGCCGGCCATGGATGTGGCCACGCGGCGTGACGCCCTCGCGCGCAGGCTCCTCGGCGGTCGGCCGAGCATGATGCCGCCCGCGCCGATCTCGTCGCATCCGCCCATCGCATTGACGGCCGGCGACGCCATGAACGCCCTCCGCCGGCGTTACGAAGAGAGGGCCTCGCTCGCCAAGCTCGCGCAGGCGCGCAAGTACATGGCCAATGGCGAGGCCGCGCTTGCCTCCGGCGACACTATCGCGGCCGCGAACGCCTTCCGCGTGGCGCTCAACCTCTCCCCAGGCGATCCCGAGCTGGAGGCGCTGGCGCGGGACGCCCAGCAGCGGGCCGATGACCTCCTCAGCGAGACGTACGTGCGCCAGGCGCTCTACGAGGACAAGAACGGTCAATGGGACGGAGCGGCGCGCTCGTGGACGCGCGCGTGCAAGATGCGACCGAACGACGCCCACCCACATGAGCGCGCGGCGCACGCCATCCTGAAGACGAATGGAGACCTACATGAAGCCAGCCGCCTGGCGCAGCACGCTTGCAAGCTCGAGCCGAAGAACGCGAGGTACCGTGTGACCCTGGCG
>JALYHV010000475.1 GCA_030776205.1 Myxococcota bacterium
CGCCCAGCCTGCACTCCTGCCCGGGCAAGCCCCGATCAGCACGCGCCAGCCGCCCGTCCGCCTCGACCCTGCCGTGGCCGTGGCGGCCGCCGCAGCGCCCCAAGAGGTCGCCGGCCCGTCCCCCAGCCGCCCACCGACGTTCGCCGGCACCCGCGTGGACGTGCTCGACGCCGCCCGCGCGATCGGGACCCAGATTGCGGCGCAGACCAAGGGCTTTCTGCCGTTCGACGCGGTGACTCGCGACCCGCAGCAGCTCCGGCTGGATTACGAGCGCCTCCGGATCACCTGGGAGCTCGCGCAGGACATCGGCCTCGAGCGCGACCTCGATCGGCTGCTCGACAAGATCCTGCTCGCTCTCTTCAAATTCACGAAGGCCGATCGCGGCGTCATCCTCATGCGCGAGGTCGACGGCAGCTTGCACCCGCGGGCTGCCCGCCGCCGCGACGGGAGCGACGCGTCCATTCAAGTAAGCTCGACGATCCTGAATCACGTGATTCGAGAGCGGGCCGCAGTGCTCACTCACGACGCATCGATGGATTTTGCCACGTCCAAGGGCAAGTCGATGATCCTGAACCGGATCTCCAGCGCCATGGTGGTGCCCTTCCTTCACGACAACGAGAAGGACGTGCTCGGAGTGGTCTGGCTCGATTCCGAGTCGCTGGCGCAGTTTCAGCCGAAGGATCTGGAGGTCATCACGTCTGTCGCCGGACAGGCGGCGATGTTCATCGAGAACACGATCCTGGCCAAAAAGGTGGAGCAGGAGATCGTCCTCCGGGACCGTTTTGCGCGCCTCGTCGCGCCGAACGTCGCGGAGCAAATGATGAGTGGGAAGCTCGAAGTGAAAAAGGGCGGGCAGCTCGTCCAGGAGCTGACCGTTTTCAACAGCGACATTCGCGGCTTCACCGCGATGAGCGAGGGCACGCGCGCCGAGGTCATCGTCGAGATGCTGAACGAGTATTTCGAGCTGATGGTCGAGACGCTGTTCAAGTACGAAGGAACGCTCGATAAGTTCATGGGGGACGGCATCATGGCGTTTTGGGGCGCCCCGGCCGTCCACCCCGACGACCCCGTGCGATGCGTACAGTGCGCGCTCGATCAGATGGAGGTGCTCGGTCGGTTCAATCAGCAGCGGCTGGCCGAGGGGAAGCCATGCCTGGCCATCGGCGTCGGCATCCACACCGGACCGGGCGTCGTCGGATACGTCGGTAGCTCGAAGGCGCTCTCGTACACGGTCATCGGTGACACGGCGAATACGAGCGCACGCCTGTGCGCGAGCGCGCTACCTGGGCAGATCGTGGTAAGCGAGGCGACGAGCGAGCTCCTGGGAGGTCGCTTCGAGCTCGAGGAGATCGAGGCCCGCTCTCTCAAAGGCAAAGAGCACCCGATGCGTCGCTTCAGCGTGGTGCGCGAGAAGCCGAGCGGCGTGACACGGGTGGGATACGAGTCACCATCGTGCTAGATTCCGCGCCCTCGAATGGCCGCGCCGTCCTTCGTTCTGCCGTTTGAGAAGCCGGTCGTAGAGCTCGTTACCCGTGTCCGCGAGCTTCGCGAGCTGGCCAAGGGGGACCGCGGTCTCGAGCCGGAGCTCCGCAGGCTCGAGGAGAAGGCGGCGCGCCTCGCCCGCGAGCTCTTTGCCGACCTCACCCCCTGGCAAAAAGTTCAACTCTCGCGTCACCCGAACCGGCCCTACACGCTGGACTATGTCGAGCGCCTCTTCGAGGATTTCGTCGAGCTGCACGGAGACCGCCGCTTCGGCGACGATCCCGCGATCGTCGCA
The DNA here is from genome assembly GCA_030776205.1 of Myxococcota bacterium. Taxonomy (GTDB): domain Bacteria; phylum Myxococcota_A; class Polyangia; order Polyangiales; family Polyangiaceae; genus Palsa-1150. Next base: position 1,778 of record JALYHV010000475.1, read on the forward strand.
GGAATGGCGCGATTCCAGGGCCGCTCGATCATCCTGATCGGACACCAGAAGGGACGCAGCACGCGCGAGAAGGTGACACGCAATTTCGGGCAGGCCAATCCGGAGGGCTACCGAAAGGCGCTCCGAATGTACGAGCTCGCGAGCCGCTTCGGCCTTCCCATCCTGACGCTCATCGACACGGCCGGCGCCTTCCCCGGCATCGGCGCCGAGGAGCGCGGCCAGAGCGAGGCCATCGGAGCCTGCCTCGCGGCAATGGCCCGTGCACGCGTTCCCATCATCGCAACGATCATCGGTGAAGGTGGGAGCGGCGGCGCGCTGGCGCTCGCCGTGGCCAACCGGGTGCTCGTCATGGAATACGGCACGTACAGCGTCATCTCGCCCGAGGGTTGTGCCTCGATCCTTTGGAAGGACGGCAGTCGTGTCGACGAAGCTGCGACACGGCTCAAGATGACCGCGCCTGACCTCATCCGCCTCGGAATCGTCGATCAGGTGATTGACGAGCCGGCGGGAGGCGCGCACCAGGACCACGATCTCGCAGCGAAGCTCGTGGGAGACGCGCTCGGCGCGACGCTAGCGCGCCTCGAAGCGTCCACGCCCGAGCAACTGGTGGTCGATAGGTACCAACGTTTTCGCACAATGGGAGCATATGTCGCGTAAAGCGCGATTGCCGAGTTGACGCTCGGCAGCGTGGCTATGTGCTAATTGTTGCGTTGTGACTGCGACGCGCGCCGGTCGCTCCATTGTCGATTTTCCGTGCAGCGCTCGCGCGGCAGGCGGGACGGTCAACGACGGACACGGCGGGCCACGAACGATCGTCCGTGCGTCGAACGCTTCGCCATGCAGTGCGCGGTCCCTCTCGGCGGCGATGGGCGGGTAGCGACAATGCAGCCTGGCCAGATGATCGCGGGAAAGTACCGCCTCAATCGACTCCTCGGATCGGGAGGTATGGCGTCGGTGTGGTCGGCGACGAACGTGTTCATCGATCGTGATTTCGCCGTCAAGATCATGCTCCCGCAGCTCGCGTCCACTGCGGAAGCCGCGCAACGTTTCCTTCTCGAAGCGAAGGTCAGCGCGCGGATCAATCATCCGAACATCATCGAAGTGATCGACGTCGGACAAGCCGAGGACGGGTCGCTCTTCCTCGTGATGGAGCTCTTGACCGGGATGTCGCTCGATGTCGCGATTCGGCGCCAGTCGCCTGCAATGACCATCGCGGAGTTCCTGAAAATCATGCGCGACGTCGGGCGGGCCTTGGCTGCCGCACATCGCAGCGGCGTCATCCATCGCGACCTGAAGCCGACGAACGTGTTCCTGCACCGGGACCGGGACGGCGCCACGCGCACCACCGTGCTCGACTTCGGCGTGAGCAAGATCCTCGAAGAGGGAAGCAACATGTCCCTCACCGTCGTCGGCACGGTCCTCGGCTCTCCGCTCTACATGAGCCCCGAGCAGGCCATGGGGGCGGCCGGGATAGACGGCAGGACCGACGTGTTTGCGTACGGCGGCATTCTCTTCGAGGCACTCACCGGACAGCGCGCGTACGAGGCGCCGAACTTCAACGCGCTGATCGTCACGATCGCCACAAAGCAGCCGAAGTCAATCGACGAGATCGCGCCGAACCTGCCCGATCCCGTTCGTGCGCTCGTCCGAAATTGCCTCGTCACCAAGAAGGACGATCGGCTCGCCTCGTTCGATCACATCATCGAGCGCCTCACCACCATGATGCCGGAAGTCGAGCGGTCGGGGCTGTGTTTGCCGCCCGCGTTGGCATCTTCCGTTTCGCCTCCGCCTGCCACGTCGGTGTCCGTCAGCGGGCCGACAACGCCCGCTGCGCTCCCTCCGGCGGGTTTTCTTTCGACGAAGCCTCCGGACGCGACGCTCCACGGAGTCCAGGGCGACGGCCACTTCGTCGGACTGCCATTGCGGCCGCTCGCGTTGGGGAGCGTCGTCGTCGCACTGATCGTGACGCTTGGATTGGCCGCGGTTCGCACCTATCGCAAAGAAGCGCTGCAACCGTCGCTTCGGGCCTCACGAGCATCGGCGGCAGGCAGCGTCACGGAGCCGGTGACTTCGTCGATCGCGTCAGCCGCCACGAGCGCGAACGGCGTTCCGCTCATGTCCGTGGACTCGCTTCCGGTCGCTGCCTCGCGTCCGCGCAAGGGCAACGGGAGACTCTCGATCACGGCGAATCCCGGGTGGTGCTCGGTCACCATCGACGGCGTGCCGCGGGGCGTGACCCCCGTCGCCGTCGTCGAGCTGAGCGCCGGACCTCACCACGTCGACTGCGTGCCACCGAGCGGCAAGCCCCGGACAGCGACGGTCGTGCTCAACGAGGCGAGCGCTGCCCGCTTCGCTTTCGCGCTGGACGAGTGACGCAGCGCGCGCCTCGCCCGAAGCAACCAACTTCCGGCTCAGAGGAGCGGCGCGTCCTCGAGCAGCGGGTGTGTCATGCCGAGCCGGTCTTGGATGCTGCTTGCGAGCATCTCGAATACCCACCCGATGGTCGGTGTGTCGGCGCGCTCGCCGCGGCAGAGCGGTACGCCTCGCGCCACTGCTTCCATGAACGCCGCCGACCTCGCGATCGGAACGTCGAAGACCAACGCCGCCGAAGGGCCGCTACACAGCTGCTTGAGCACATCGAGGGAAACGCCGGCACGAAAATCGAGGAAGTTCAGCACGATGCCGACGATCGCCGGCGGCGTGCTGCCGAGCGATTCCAGGCGTTGCAAATGCAAAGGCAAGGCGCGGAGCGCGGCCGGCTCCGCTGGGACGACGACCAACGCCTGCGAGGCGGCCGCGCACACGGCAGCGGTCCACCCGTGCACGCCCGCAGACGTGTCGACGAGGATGATGTCCGCTTGCGCCCGCGCCTCGTCGTAGAGGTATTTCCACGCTGCGGTCGAGGGACCCGTCGCTGAGGTGGGCTCGCCGGAGGGGAGGATTCGCAGACCGGGGATCCGCGTCTGAATCGCCACGTCGGACAGACGTGCCTTTCCCGCGAGAACGTCGAACGCACCGCCGCCTGTACGGCCTTGCGCGTTGAGCGCCAACAGCATTCCGTTGTAATCGGTGTCGACGAGGACCACACGCTTGCCTTGTCGCGCCAGAGCCACCCCCAGGTTGAGCGTGACCGTCGTCTTGCCAGAGCCCCCCTTGGGGCTCGTGACGCAGATCACCGGCACCTCACGAGCGGGCGCCGCACCGCGCTTTGCCGCCTGCGGCGGAAAGAACGATCGCGCTGAACGAGGCGCGTGCTCATCGAGCATCACGCCTCCGGTCTCGGCTCGCGACTCCTGCACTGTCTTGGCGACGCCATCACGCGACTGCGTATTCGACTCCGACCCCTCCCACTGATCGTCGATCTCACCAAGCTTCGCCATGATATGCGCGAGCGAGCCCAGGTTCTGTTCGCCCACCTCCCTCCGCGAGCGGTACACCGCGAACCGGCCATCGCGCGGAGTGCGGATCACACGCGCCAAGGCGTCCAGCCCCACCAGCGGGCCGCTCGTCGCAGACACCAACCGCCCAGCCTTCATCTCGAGCTTGCCCACGATGGCACCGTTTCGGTCGAAGACCTCCACGTTCGTAAGCTGCCTTCCGAGGCTGATCACTTGCAGCACCGCGCCAAGGTCGAACTCCGACAGACTGCCCTCCATGACCGCAATCCGGTCCGGCTCTTCTCCTTCGGCTCGCATCATCTTCAGCAAGACCTCGCCGACCGAGCCGACGGGGCTGCGTGTGTCGGTCGACGGCTCGGTGCGGTAGACCGCGAACCGCTGTCGGCCGCGCGCCCGCAGCAGAGTCGTCACCGCGTCGATGCCGGAGAGCGACCCGGTATTGGCCGCAAGAATCTTCCCGCTTTTCAAAACCACTGTCCCCACGACGTTTCCGGTTTCGTCGAAGAGCTCCACGCCCGTGTGCTGCCGACCGATGCTGACTGCCTGAAGCACGCTCGACAAATCGAAATCGTCGAGCGTGCCTTCCATGACCTCCGTGCGCATCAGCCGGCACCTTTGGTTGCCTGCTCGTCGTAGCCATTGGCGGCGGGGCTGGCGGCGCCTGCGATGATGTGGCTCAAGGCATCCTCACCCTTGCTCGGACCGGGGACCGAGAGCCTCCCCATCCTCATGGTCAACGCGCACAGCTGGTAGACGTGGGTCCAGGCAGCGCGAGTCGGGCCGTCGAACTTCTTTCCCAGCCCGTAGTCGAGCGTCCAGAGCAGCGCTTCGGCTACGGTGTCGTAGCTCGCGTCGGGAATCTTATAGAGGTCCGAATGCCGCCGACCCAACGCGAGCAGCACGAGGCAGAGATCGTCCTCTTCGGCGACTCTTTCCCGCCAGGCCGATTCCGGCCAGTCGAGCGCTTTGACGATGAAACCGAGCATGGCGACGAGCTTTCGTTTCTGCGCCTTCATGTCGTCCGGGAAAAGACGACGATAGTCCGGCCGAAGCTCGAAGAGTTTCTTGTAGAAGAGGTCGGAGGCGGTTTCGGCGATGGGCACCACCAGCCGCCAGCTATTCTTGATCAGCGCCTTTTCGTCGTCGGTGATCATCGGTCTGGGCTCCCCTGCGCGGTGGCCATCCGCGACCGCGCGCGGTGTCCGTCGTGCGCGGTACACGACGGGAGGTGACGTGGCGCGATCACGCTAACACGGCTCATTGCGGCAGGGTCGGGCAACTGGGGGTGCAGTTTGCCAGCAAACATCTCGCGAAGTCGTTGTAGGGCAGAATGCCGGTGGCGTTCAGGTTTTGGCAGCTCCCGAAGCAGACCGTGTCGCCCTGCGCGCAAGCCTTCGCGCACTGTATGAGGACGAGGCAGGACGTTCCATTCGAGCACGCTTGATCGGCCAAGCAGCAGGATGTCGCCAGGCAGGGCGTACAATTGCTGCTCGCGGCATTCAGCAACGAGCCGGCCACCCCGCAACTCCCACCGTCCGTACCCGTGGACGACCCCGAGTCGATGAACGACCGCCCCCCGGCGTCGCTCGGGATCCCACTCGTCACGAGTGGGACGGCGCAGCTGCTGTCGGGAGGGTCGATGCAATCCCCGAGCGCGGCGGGCCGGGCGTGAGACCCGGTCGAGCAGGCGCCGAGCAACACACAGGCGTGTACCAAAAGGTTGGTGGCGCGCACCGCGCGAGTATGCTGCCGCCGCCCAGCGGCTGTCACGTTCCGTGGGGGGAAGGCGGGGCGCGAACATGAGCGTCGCCCTCGCTATCGCACGGGCACTCCGCATGCGCTTTGCGGGCATTGCCCTCGGCGCGGTCTGCGCTCAGCGGCGCTCGAGGCGAAGCGCTGCCGAGTTGATGCAATAGCGCGTCCCGCTCGGCGCGGGGCCGTCGTCGAAGACGTGCCCGAGATGGGCGCCACATGCTTTGCAGACCACCTCCGTGCGGCGCATGCCGTGGCTGCGGTCCTCTTCGGTTTCAACCGCCTCCGCGCCGGCAGGGCGGACGAAGCTCGGCCAGCCGCTGCCCGAGTCGAACTTGTCGTCGCTGTCGAAGAGGGCTTCGCCACACGCAACGCAGTGGTAGGCGCCCGAGTCTTTGCAGTCCCAATAGACGCCCGTGAAGGCAGGCTCGGTGCCCTTCCGGCGCGTGACCTGGTACTGCTCCGGCGTCAGCGTGCTCTCCCACTCCTGCTCGCTCCGCTCCACCTTGCGCGTCATCCGCGAGAATCTAGCGCTCGGCGCGCGGTACGCCATTGACCATCGAAGATGGCGCGCAGGGCCTCGGCCCGCATCGGACGGAGAGCTCGTCCGAGCCCACTCTGGGCCTCACATGGCGGACGCACGAGGTGCAGTGGCTTCGCGCTCGTACGTTTTCAAGATTGCAAACGACAGCGCCACCAATACTGGGCCCAAAATGAGGCCTATCACCCCGAAGACCTCGACTCCCCCGAACAGCGCGATGAACGTCAAGACAGAGGGAACGTTCTTTTCGCGTCCGACGAGGCGCGGTCGAAGGAGATAGTCGCAGACGATGCCGACAGTCGCCGCGCTGTAGATGAGCTCGATCAGCCCCGCGCCTGGATGTCCCATCGCGATTCGGACCAGCCCGACGGGCACCCATACGAGCAGCGTGCCCACACCCGGGATGAGCGATGCGACCGCCGTGAGCGCTCCAAAGAACGCCGGCTCCGAGACACCCGTCATCCAGTACCCGACCGCGGCGAACACCCCCTGGGCTAAGCCCGTGACCACCGTCCCGAGGAGCACTTCACGGCCCACGGTACGAAACTGTTCCAACAGCGCGTGGGTATGCCGCCTCTCGAAAGGGAGCATCCGCTCGGCACGACCGACCAGGTCGCTCCAGTAATGAAGAACGAAGTACGCCATGAGCGTCATGAAAAACAGCATCAAGAGGCCGCCAAACGTCAACCCGGCGACCTGCGCAGCGATGCCCGCGGCGCTCGAGCCCAACGACACCGCCTCGTTTTCGAGTCGCTGCGACACATCGGCCACGTTGAGGTGCATGCCGGCCAGCCGCGCCGTCGACGCCTCTGCGATGGCGCGGAGGCCACCACCAGGGGCGAGCTGTTCGCGCAAGCTGGCGAGGAGCGCGATGCCCCGCGTCACGATCAGCGTGGACAGGCCGAGGACGATGCTCGAGACGATGAGCGTCGCCCCCAACGCGCAGAGCAGCGCTGCCGGGCCGGCCTTTATTCGCTTGTTGCGCAGCCGTGCGTAAAAAGGCTCCAGAGTGAAGCCGAGCAGCGCCCCGAGAAAGAGCCCGATGCCGACCGGCATTGCCAGCCTCACGAGCACCGCGAGCGCGAGGAGCGCAAGGAAGCCGAACGCGCGGCGTTCCTGGATACGCACGGGAGTGACGACTTCGACCGGCGCCGAATTGGGCGGAGGCGTGGTGGCGGAGTCCGACGGAGGCGTCATCGGGTGGGAGCTTACGCGAGTGATCGCGCATTCACGAACGCACGCGCAGGCGATGACCCTTGCGCCGTCATGGCTCTCAACCGCAGCTTGCCGGGCTCGAGCACGACCTCGACGGGAAGAGCACCAAGCGGCTCGCCGTCGACGTCGAGGAGGAAAACTCCGCGCGCGCTCTCGTCCTCGAGATCGATGACGAGCCGATCGCAGCCAAAGTGCTGAACCCCCGGTGCGGCGAGGTGCTTGCCATCGTAAATCCTGCGGGAGAACGCGGCGAAGGCGACCTTGCTCGGCGCGTCGAGCGAGACGACCTCGAAGCGCCCGTCGTCGGGCTCGGCCATGGGCGCCACGTGCATTCCACCGCCAAAAAAGCGTCCATTGCACACGGCGATCAGGAATGTCTCTATGCTTCGCTCCCGCTCCTCTCCGGCAAGCGTGACGCGGCACCGAAGCCGGGCCCGTTGGCAGTTGACGAGGGCGCGGGCGCTCGCCCAGAGGTAGGCGGCCCCGCCGCCGAAGACATTCGTCGTTTCGGCGACGTAGCGATCGACGAGGCCGCCCATACCTACGGAGAGAATGTTTACGAACCACCGCGTGCACGGCGCCCCCCCGGCGCTGCGGTACGTGAGCCTCCCGACATCCACGCGCCGCTCGCTTCCGCTCGCGATAGCGTCCACGTACGCGTCGAGGCGGTGCGTCATGCCCACTGATCGCCGGAAGTCGCCACCCGTACCTTGCCCGATGTACGCCACCGCGGCGTCGCCGCCTGCCTCGAGCACGCCGTTCGCCACCTCGTTCAGCGTCCCGTCGCCCCCCACGGCAATGACCAAGCTGTGCCCCTCGCGGACACCGTCCCGCGCGAGCGCGATGCCGTGCCCGGGGTGCATG
>JALYHV010000476.1 GCA_030776205.1 Myxococcota bacterium
CGCCGTGACCGGCGGCGGAGGTGCCGGCGGCGCGACGGGCGCGGGCTCCGACCCCCCACAAGCGGCCAATGCGAACGTCGTCATGGTCAAGGCAGCTACGGTGGTGGGGCGCATGGAAATCTTTCTCCCGAGTTCGTGCGAGCGGGAGCTCGTGGGAGCAACCCTCCCCCGAACGGACCCGTCAGTTCGCAGACGCCCTTTAGCCCGTCTGGCGCCGACCTGGAAGCGCTTTGTCCCCGCGCATCCCGAGCCGGGACCCTGAAGATAGGGCCAGATGACGCGGTCGACCGATGCTATTGCCCTTACGCGGTGCACTCGCGACCTCTAGGCAAGACGGGTATCCGCGTGAGCGACATGGCCCTGGGCACATGGGGCCTCTCCGGCGACGCGTACGGTGCGGTCGACGAAACGTGCCAGGAGAGGGTCCTCGAACGGGCCCTGGAGATGGGCGTCTCGCTCATCGACACGTCGGACGCGTACGCCGCTGGACGGATGGAGACGCTCGTCGGCCGCATTCTCGCCGACCGCAGGGACGTTGTCGTCGTGACGAAGGGGGGAACGGATCGGTCGACGTCCCCGCCACGCAAGCGCTTCGATGCTCCATATCTTCGCGCATCCGTCGAGCGCTCGCTGCGACGGCTTTCGCGCGAACAGATCGACGTGTACCTCCTTCACGGTCCGGCCTGGAGCACTGTGATGGGCAATGAAGCCATCGATGCGCTGTTGGAGCTCAAGCTCCGGGGGAAGATCGCGCACTGGGGCGTCGCCGCCGGGGACGCGGAGGTCGGGCGCGCTGCGTTGCGGAGGGGCGCCGAAGTCATCGAGCTCGCGTACAACCTCGTGCACGCTTCGGATCTCCATCGTCTGGCCGGCGAGATCATGGTCACGGGCGCGGGAGTGCTCGCGCGCTCGACGCTCGGCTATGGATTGCTCGCGGGGACATGGACCAAGGACAAGGAATTTCCCGCCGATGATCATCGCTCGAGCCGCTGGTCCAACCCCGAGATCGAGCAGAGGCTGGACCACGTGGCTTCGCTGCGCTTTCTCGTTCACGGGGACGTCCACACCATGAGCGGCGCCGCCGTCCGTTTTGTGCTGGCGAATCGCATCGTCTCGAGCGCGGTCCTCGGGCCGCGTAACGTCGTGCAGCTCGAGGACATCGTTCGCGACGTAGGCATGGGCCCCATCTACCTTCGAGACGAGGACCTGACGCGCATCGCGCGAGCGCTGGAGGCGTCTGGGATCGAGCCATGATCGAACGAACAACCGCTGCGAAGATGGCGCTCGAAATCGCGACGGAGGCGGCGCAAACCGTGATGCGCGTCTACGCCGGCCAGTTCGACGTGGACTACAAGATCGGCGATGACCCCGTGACGCGGGCGGATCGCGAGTCGAACGCGCTCTGCTGCGAGCGCCTTTCGCGCGCGTTCCCAGGGGTGCCCATCGTCGCCGAGGAGAGTGACCCCGCCACGTACGCAGGCTTCGCCGGCGAAAGCGCGGTGTGGTTCGTCGACCCGCTCGATGGGACGCGCGAGTTCGTGGCGCGCAATGGCGAATTCGCCGTCATGATCGGCCTGGCGGAGGGCGGCCGCGCAACGATCGGCGTCGTCGTGGCGCCGGCATGGCTGCGTGCCTTCGTAGGCATCGTCGGAGAGGGGGCGTGGGAGGTCGCTGCCGACGGCACGCGCAGGCCCATTCGCGTCTCGTCGCATGCGTCGGCGACCGGTCTGCCTCTGCTCGTATCACGGTCGCGCTCGCCCAACCGCCTCGAGGCCATCGTGGCCGGACTGGGTGCAGCAGGTGCCGTTGCGCACGGAAGCGCCGGGCTGAAGGGCGCGCTCGTCGCATGCGGCGCCTACGACATGTACGCGCAGCCCGGCGCGGCGGGAATGCTTTGGGACGCCTGCGCGACGGACGCCCTCGTGCGCGCCGCGGGGGGCGCGTGCTCCGACGGCGACGGTGCCGCGTTCGACTACGCGAGCGAGGATCTCCTGAACGCCCGCGGGCTCGTCGCCTCGAACGGGGCGCTGCACGCGGCCGTGCTCGACGCGATCCGCACCGCCTGAGGGCAGGATTGCCCGCATGCGCGATCACGCCGAGGTCGTCATCGTCGGGGCGGGGATCATGGGCCTCTCCATCGCGTACCACCTCGCCGAGCGGGGCCTGACGGACGTGACCGTGCTCGATCAAGGCTATCTCTGCGGCG
>JALYHV010000477.1 GCA_030776205.1 Myxococcota bacterium
CGCTTGCCGTCACGCGGGCGCTGTTTGCGCGCCACCCGACGGCGTCGACGGCGGCGAAGGTCGTGTCGGCTGTCGGTCTTTGCGCGCTTGCACTGGCTCCATTCACGGCGTGCGCCGTGATCCGCACGGTGTGCTGGGGGCACCCGGCGCCCCTCGCCTTGCTGGCGAAGCCGAGCGACCTCGCGCACGGACTGGCTTACGCCGGCGCGGCATGGGTCGTCACGCTCACCCCGCTTCTCGTGCTCGCGCCGCTCGCGCTACGCCGGGCGCCTGCGGCGCTCGCGATCGTCGCCGCAGCGGTCGCGCATGGGTTGGCCGTGATCGTCGTCGGAGGCGACTGGATGCCCTACGCCCGCCTGATGGTGCCGGTCGCTCCCTCACTGGCGTACGCGGGGGTTCTCGTGAGCACGCGGGCGGGGTCTCTCGGGACGGCGGCGCGCTCGGTGGCGGGCCTCGCACTTGGCGCCGCGCTCCTCGTTCGGGGAGGCGCGGGGGGAAGGCGGGTAGGCCTCGATCGCGGCGCCCTCGTCGCGGCGGCGCGGCCGCTTCTCGCGGGCGTTCCGCGCGTGGCGGCGCTCGACATCGGGTGGGTGAGCGCCGCCACCGAAGCCGACATCGTGGATCTCGCCGGACTGACGGATCCCGACGTGGCTGCGCTTCCTGGAGGGCACACTTCGAAGCGCGTCGATCCCATGTTTCTGCTTTCGCGCCATCCCGACGCGCTGCTGCTCTACGCGCACACCGGTTCGCCTGGTGGAGCTCGTCGGGGCGGGGTTTACGTGCCGGCGGACGCGGAGTACACGCGCGCCGTCGAAGCGCGCCTTGCCCGTGATCCTGTTATCACCCGTCACTTCGTCGAGATCGCGTGGCTGCCCCTCGGCGGGGCCGGTGCAGGGTACGCGCTGCTTCGTCGTGTCCCGTGACGGAGGGCCTCACAGCGCCCATTCGGCCTCGCGAAAGCGGCCGTCCGACACACGACCGATACGGACCACGTAGCTGCCGCCCGCGAGGTTGACGGCAAAGACACGTCCCTCCTCGTCCATGGCGATCGCGGGCAACCCGTCGACGGCCGGCGTCATGACGTGACCGCAGGCATCGGCGGCGGCGTCGAGGTTCTTGCCACTCGAATGGCTGCCGCGACCGAGGCACCGGCCCAGATCCCAGAGGGCGTGCGCGCGGTCCCAGGTGAGGCTCTGGACGAACACCATCGGAGCTTGTCGCGCCTCGAACGGGTACATGCACCGAGGTTGTCACGTGAGGTGTTTCTGGCGAGTTTCCGCCGCTCGACGAATCAAGCGCGCCGGGCGGACCTTTACCGGATGGCTGCAAGACTGGCGGAAACGAACGATCTCGCAGCGGTCCAGGCGCTCCACCGGAGTATCGCCATTCTCATCGGCTCGGTCCCATCGATGGCGCCCTGCGCGTGCTCGCCGAGCGACTCCGCGCCCTCCCGGACGTGATCGTCGGCACCGTCGAGCATCCCCAGAGTCGCACGATGGATTTCTACCGCGAGCTCGGTGACCTCTTCGCCGTCTCCCTCGCGGCCCACAACCGGTGGGCCAAATTCAAAGCCCTTCGGACGCGATGGGGCCGATCACATCGCCTCGAGCCCGCTGGCGTCCCGTGCTCGTCATCGACGAGGCCCAGGAGGCCCTCACGGCAGCTGACGCGGCAGCAAACGCAAAGAAAGAAGATCCAAACGGCCGCTAAGTGGTAGAAAGACACGAAAAACGGGCCGATAGCTCAGTCGGTAGAGCTGCGGACTTTTAATCGCGACTGCATGTCAGCAAAGAGCGCGATGTTGCAGGATGCCGCGGCATTTGGCGATGGCTCCGTTCGGTTCGCTGGCGCTGATTTCACCTCGTCGTGTTTTGCCGCCGCCGTGGCGTCGGCCTCGGCCAATGGACCTATTGGACCCGTCGCAGCGGTCTCTTTCATCGCACGGCACATGGTCACCTACTCGGGGCGTCGATCCTTTTCGATATGGATGCCCAGGTGGAGTACGTGGTGGCCGAGCTTCGGGGGCGACCCGGATTGAACCAGCGGCTTGCCGTGGCGAGCATCACAGTCGACGAGGCGAGCGATGACGTCGCCTACGAATACGAGGCCCCAGCCGCCATGTTGGACGCAAAGTTTCACAAGCGCCCTCGTACCGATCCCAGTGTGCAAAAACTGTTTCGTGAACGTCGGCCCCACGCCCAAGCCGCGTTGCGAGCGTACCGAGCCGCACAGGCGGCGCGCTGAACCGCTCGTGAGTGCGATGCCATTGTGCCTGCGGCAAAGACGCGCCCGCGTGGATTCGATTTTCCCGACCGCGCGTATCGTGGCGTGCCTGGTCAGTGTGGCCTGCCGTAGCGAGAACCCTTCGTCCAAGCATTCGATGGTCGCAAACGCAATGGGGGTGGAAGCGCGCGAGCCAAGCGCGACGGCCCAGGCCAAGAACGACCACGCCGGAGGGCGCGATGCGGGACTCGACGCCTTCGTGAACGTTCGACAGGACGCTCTCGCGACGGTGCCCGTTCTGGATCGCGATCGTGGAAGGCGCGCGGTCGATGGGTATCAAGAGTTCCTGTCGCATTTCTGCAGGTCGCTCGCGGACGCGGGCGTTCTTGCGAAGCAGCTCAAGGAGGATGTCGGCCTAGGTGGCGACGCGGACGAGGCGGTGCTCTGTCGCGATGTATCGGACGCGGCCAAGGCACTCGCGTCCGGCTCATTCTTCGAGCCTGACGCCGACGAAGTCTTACTCGCTGTGCGGAGCGGTCATGATGAAGCTGCGGGCTCTGCCACACTCGCCTTGATGCGCGGGGACGGAACTGCCTACCGCCTCATCGAGCACATGGTCTCCGGCACTGAGTTCGAGGGACGCCTGC
>JALYHV010000478.1 GCA_030776205.1 Myxococcota bacterium
TGAGCCGGGGAATCGATCCCGAATAGTGCCGCGCGCGCCCCGAGTGCGCGTCGCCCGGGCGTCGCCCAGCCGCGGCGAGCCGCGCTGTCGCCTAGCGGCGGAACTTTCGCTCTAGAAGCAGATCCCCAACAGGCAAAGCGGCGCGCCGCCGTCGGCCGTCGGGGGGCAGCATGTCGCTCCACACGCGAAGGGGCTCGACGCGGGGCAACCGCAGGTTCCGCCCTGGCACGTGAGCGGGGCCGCGCACGGAACCCCGCAGGCGCCGCAGTTGGCCCTGTCCGTCGTCGTGTTCGTGCAGGTGTTGCCGCATAACGTGCCGTTCGGCGCGGCGCAGGTGCACGTGCCTCCGGCGCACTGCCCGCCGACACAAGCGACGCCGCAGGCGCCGCAGTTGGCGTTGTCGGTCGCGGTGCTCGTGCACGCGCCGGCGCAGAGCGACGGCATGCCCGCCGGGCAGGCGCACGTGCCGCGATTGCAGCTTTGGCCGCCCGTGCACGCGTTGGTGCACGCGCCGCAGTTGGCGTTGTCGGTCTGCGTGTTGGTGCACGAAGGCGCGCAATACGTCGGGTTGCCGGGCAGCGTGCAGCGGCAGACGCCCGAGACACAACTCTCGGCCGCCGGGCACGGCGCGCCGCAGGCGCCGCAGTTGCTCCGGTCGCTCTGCACGTCGGTGCAAACCCCGGCGCAGAAGTCCGGCTTGGGAAGTGTCGGGCACGCGCAATGGCCGTTCTGGCATGTCTCCGCCGCCGGGCACCGCGCGCCGCACGCGCCGCAGTTGGCGTTGTCGGAGCTGATATTCGTGCAGGCGCCCGCGCAGTAATTGGGCTTCAGCGCGCTCGGGCAAGCGCAGTGACCCCCCTGGCACGTCTCGCCGGCCGGGCATACCGCGCCTGTGCCGGAGCACTTGCCGCAATGCGCGGCGTCGTTTTGCAGGTCTGTGCAGAGCTTGCCGCAATGGGTGTACCCCGCCAGGCAGACCGTCGAGCAGAGGCCATTTTTGCAGCTGACCGCCGGTTGCGCGTGCGGGTCTGTGTTCGTGCAGACAGTGCCGCAGGTGCCCGAGGGCGAGCAGTTGTTCGGGTCCGTCATCGTGTTGGTGCACGCCGGCAGCCCGCTGGTCGGGCAGCTGCTCGGCGCAGAGGACGGGCACGCGCACGCGCCGTTCGTGCAGACCGCACCGACGAAAGGGCACTCGATGCCGCAGGCGTGCCCGCAGCTGTTCTGCGTCGCCGTCGCCTGGCAGTGCCCCATGCAGCAGATGCCGGTACCGGTACCTGTCGCGCACGACGTGCCCTCGCCCAGGCACGTCGCGGTTACGGACGCGGTGAGGACGAAGCCCCCGCCCCCCGTCACGGCGTCGTCGGCGCCCGCGCTGACGCCGAGCAAGAACGTCTGCGGCGCGCCGGACGCGTTTTGCAGCGCCAGGCTCGCTGGGGACCCCGGCTTTTCGGACACGGCCGCCGGGACAGCGCACGTCGTGCTCGTGCACGACGAGAAGGCCTGGAGCACGAGCGTCCAGGGGCTCCAGATGGGCGGCGACGCGGTGGCCGTGATCTGCCAGGCAGCGTTGGCAGGGAGGGTCAACGAGTAAAAGAGCTCTCCGTAAGGAGTGCTGCCGCGGCACCCGGGCGCAGCGTCGTTGGCGTCGAACGTCCTGCCCATGATCGCGGCTGCGGGCGTCAGGGGCGTGGCCTGAGCACACGCCGCGTTTGCGGCGGGAGCATCGCGGAGCACGTCGAAGGAGTAGGCCGACCCGGGGAGCATTGTCGCGTCCCACGTGATGGTCGCGTAGTACGTTCCCGCCGCGAGTCGGCCGCGGGTGTACGCGCCGTTCATCGCGACTCGCGAGGGCGGAAGGATCGGGCTCGAGCCGTCGCAGCCGGTGCCCACGGCGACGTCTGCCGTGGAGCTCCCCGTGCGGACGCGAACGAGAACGTCCGAAGCTTGCGGCAGGGTGAAGGTGTACGTATCGATTCCGGAGGCGGACACGGCGCGCGTCGCGTTCGTCGTGTCGATCCCGATGAGCTGCGCGCTCGGGCACGCGAGCACGTCGGGACGGAGCATTTTCTCGTCCGACGCGTCGGCCGGCACGGTCCTGTCATCCACCTCGCCGCCGTCGCCCCGCACCCTCGCGTCGGCTTGGCCATCCGCGTCGTGGAGTGTCGCGTCGTCGCCGAAGCCCGCGCTGCCGTCGGGGCTCGTCGCGTCGTCGCTCGCCTCGACGGCGCCGTCGCCCCGTTCGGTCAATAGGCCGACGCCGAGAACGTCCGCGCACCCCGCGACACCGCTAACGACCGCCGCGGCGACGAGGAACGCGCGGGCGAAGCTCACCAGCTTCCCTGCAAGCCGAGACCCGCCCCGCGACCGGGGCTATAGACCGCGAGGCCCATGTTCACGGACCCCTCCTTGGGTGCGGTGAAATAGACGATGCCGCCTGCCGCCAGGAGCGCGCCACCGGCGGCGAAGGCGATGGGAGCGTAGACGTCCATGTCGGTTTTGGCGGTCCGCGAATCGGCAGGGGCGTTGGGGTCCGTGCAATTCGAGAACCCGGTACAGCTCTTCTGGGCGTTGTCGAACGTGAGCTTGCCCACGAGGACAAACACGCCGCCCGTGATCAGCCCCGCGATCCCCGCGCCTCCGAGCGTGAGCCCGACGAGGCGCTGCGTCTTTCCGGGCTCCGACGTCGTGACAGGCGCGGGCGGCACCACGATCTCGATGGGCGCGGGCGGCGGCGAGAGCACGAGCTTCACGCGGCGCTCCTTTTCGCCTTCACGCACGACGATCGTGTTCTGCGCGGAAGGGAGCCCGACCGCCTCGAAGACGAAGCGGTGCTCGCCGGGGTCGACGGGGATCGCCTTTCCGTCGAGCTTCTCGGCGAAGGGGCGGCCGTCCATTGTCACGTGGACGGTGCTGAGATCGTTGCCGGTGGCGTCGGTGGCGACGAGGACGAGGGTGGGCGTCGCCGCGTCGACCTCCGCCAGGCGGTGCGCGCAGTCCTCGCGAACCGGGCCGGGGCAGCTCGCCGCCAGGCACACCGCGAGCCTCGCTCGCGCGTCACGCAGCTTGTTCTCGCGCCGAAGATCCTGGGCGCTCTCGTTGGCCTCGACGCACTCTTTTTTCGTTGTCGTCGTCGTGTTCGTCGTGTTCGTCGTGTTCGTCGTGCTCGGCGCGGCGATGGACCGCCCGGGCAGCGACGCCGTCGCCGCGAGAACGGTGATGGCCGCGACGAGAGGGCCCCCTCGGATCAAAGACACTCGAGCTTCCATCGCCGCTTTCCGGTCTCCGTGTCCACGCTGTACGGCGGGTTGCAATCCGGACGTCCGGCTGGTCGGGCAGCACGGGGCGGGACCTCGGATGCGCCGGCCGCTGCGTCCGCGCGATCGACGGCCGGATCGACGGGCGGCGGCTCGGGGGCGGCCAAAGGC
>JALYHV010000479.1 GCA_030776205.1 Myxococcota bacterium
GAGTTGCTCACCGGCCTCGCCGTGCACCCACGTGAGCGGCAGGACATAGTCCTCCGGCGGTCCCTCCTCGTAGCCAACGTGCAGCACCGTGAGCGCGGCCTCCACGCCGATCGGGAGGGGGATCACCTCCTGGACGGAGAGGCCCGTCACGGCTCTCGTTTTGGAGCGAAACCAGCGGCGAGGAACGATGTACTCGGCGAGACAGCGCTCGAGCTCGCCGCGCACGGGCGGGGAGAAGAGCTCATCGAAACGGCCTACGACGTTCATGCGGCGCACCTCACAGGAAATAATCGAAATCCTGCTCGGTCCGCACCTTGCGTCGGACGACGAACACGGACCCTGGCAAGACGCTCGGATCGATCTCGACGTACGCGCGGTGTCCGTGCCACTGGTAACGGGCGTCGACGAGCATGTCGTGGACTTGAAAAGTCTCGTCCGGTGGGAGCCCAAGAGCTGCCATGTCGAGGTCAATGAAGGCGGCGTGGGTGTGGTGCGCGTCGAGGTTTATCACCACGAGCACGACGTTGGCACCGTCGGCGCTTTGCTTGCTGAAGACGAGGAGCTGGTCATCGTCGCATCGGTGAAAGGTCAGCCGATTGTCCTGCAGCGCTGGGTTCGCGCGCCTGATTCGGTTCACGAGAGCGACAATGTCTCGCAGGCTGTCTTCGCGCGCGACATCCCACGAACGGAGCTGGTATTTCTCGTTGTCCGCGTACTCCTCGGTTCCGGGGCGGGCGACGTGCTCCATCAACTCGAATGGCGGGCCGTAAATGCCATAATTGCTCGAGAGGGTCGCCGCCAGGAGCAGGCGCTGTACGAACGCAGCCCGTCCCCCGAACTGAAGGTGCTCGGTCAAGATGTCGGGAGTGTTCGGCCAGAAGCAGGGCCTGTAGAAGTCGGCCACGGGCGCGCGCGTGATCTCCACCATGAATTGAACGAGCTCCGCCTTCGTATATCGCCATGTAAAGTAAGTGTAAGACTGGCTGAACCCGGCTTTGGCCAGGGCGTACATCAGCTTCGGCCTCGTGAATGCTTCGGCAAGAAAGAGTGCGTCGGGATACTGCGACTTCACCTCGCCCAAGCACCAGTCCCAGAAGCGAAGAGGCTTGGTGTGCGGGTTGTCGACTCGAAACACGCGAACCCCTTGCTTGCACCAGAAGAGGAAAATGCTCGCCAGCTCCTGCCAAAGGCTCACCCACGAATCGCTCTCGAAATCGAAGGGATAAATGTCCTGGTATTTCTTGGGTGGGTTCTCTGCGTATTGGATGGACCCATCCGCGCGGTGCTCGAACCATTCGGGATGCTCGCGCACGTACGGATGATCTGGCGAAGCCTGAAGCGCGATGTCGAGCGCCACCTCGATGCCCACGTTTCGTGCCTGGCGCACGAGGAAATGGAAATCTTCGAGGGTGCCGAGGTCCGGGTGGACGGCCTTGTGGCCGCCCTCTGCCGAGCCAATGGCCCATGGGCTGCCGACGTCGTCGGGGCCAGCTTCGAGCGCGTTGTTCGGTCCTTTGCGAAATGCGCGGCCGATTGGGTGTATCGGCGGCAGGTAGAGCACGTCGAAGCCCATGGCTGCCACGTACGGCAGTAGCTCCGCGCAATCGCGAAGCGTTCCGTGCTTCCCGACGGGTCCGGTGGACCGCGGAAACATTTCGTACCAGCTGCTGAATCGTGCGCGTGGCACGTCGACGATCAGCGGGTAGGCGTCGCTCCGTGTCGCGTCGGCAAGGTCAGGGTAGCGCCCGGCCGCGGCGAGCACGGAGGCGCCGGTTGCATCGACGAAGCGCTCGCGAAACGGCGCGTCCGGGAGCTCGAGGCGCTGCGCTGCCCCTGCCAGCAACGCCGCGTCGGCGCCTCTCGCCCGGAGGGCGCACGCTCTCAGAAGCGAAGCGCCGGCGAGCAGCTCGAGGGAGATGTCCACGCCCGCTTCGAGCTTCTTGCGAGTGGCTGTGAGCCAGGTCGAGAGCGAATCTACCCAGGCTTCGATCGCAAATTCGTAGCAGCCCAGCTCCGCCACGACGAAGGTCGCGGCATAGCGATCGTTGCCGAGCGCGACCAGTCTCTCGCTGCGCCACTCCGTGAGCGTCTCGGGCTGCTGCGGACGCATGCGGTAAAGCACTTTGCCGGCAAGCGTGTCGTGTCCATCGCAGATGAGGTCGCATGAAGCCGTGATGTCATCGCCGATTACCCGCTTTGCAGCGACTCGCCCCCCATCTACTTGTGGGGATACCGCGTCGATGACCAGGCGCCTTCTTGCCCCAACGGGTGGGACCGCTGGTTGTCGACCGGCAACAGTAGGCAACGTGGGCAAGTCGGACCTCGACGGAGCGGGGACGGGCGGAAGCGAAGCCAATGCGGATGACGCGGCTATCGGACAATGGGAGGCGACTCCCAGGTATGCGTATAATGCCGACGCGGCGTAACTGTAAGCCGTTCGCGTCCGCGAAGCACTCGATCACTCTCCCGCCGTCGGCATTCGCGAGCGCTCCACGACCCCGTCGTGACCCCGCCCAATCTCGTCGCCTCCGCTCATGGCTCCCATCGAAGAACGCACCCACCCTGACGCCACGTTGCGCCACCTCGCGCGAGCGGCACGGCGCGCGCTCGGCATCGAGGACCTCGTGCTCGTCGTTCACGACGCAAGCTTTCCGAGCGATCCGGGAGAGGACATCGGGCGAGGAACGCCTTATTCGCGAGGTGCAAGGCGCCTTTGCGCGTTCGCGGACGCGCTCGGTTTCACTGGACTGCTGCTGGGTCCGCAAGGAGTGACGACGAGCGTCAATCGCTCTCCCTATGATGCAACGGTCTTCTCGCGGAACCCTCTGTCGATTGCCTTCGAGGCGCTGCACGGGGAGCCATCGTGGGAGGGTTTGCTCGATGCCGAGGCGGTCGAGAGCGCCACGTCGGCCGCGCCTCGCGCAACGGGTCGCGTTCACCACGCGTACGCTGAGCAGGCCCAGGCCCGCCTGCTCGAACGCGCATTCCGGCGCTTCGCGGAGAGCGCCTCAACGGGGCTGCGGGCGCGGTTTGGCGCGTTTCGAGACGGCGCCTCGTGGCTGGAGCACGACTGCACGTACGAGGCGCTCGCCGCAGAGAATGGCGGCGATGACTCCTCGCGGTGGCCGCCGTCGAGTCGCACTGGATATACGGCTACGAAGGTGGCGGACCGGTATGCGTTCGGGCAATTCGTCGTGCATGCCCAGCACGACGCCTTTCGCAGCGACATGCGTCGTCTGGGGTGGAAGCTGTTCGGCGACATGCAAATCGGTCTCTCCCAGCGCGATCAGTGGCAACGTGAGGCGCTCTTCATCGACGCGTACGCGTTGGGAGCTCCCCCGAGCCGGACGGATCCTCAGGGACAGCCCTGGGGGTATCCGGTGCTGAAGCCAGATTCGGAACAAGCGCTCTCCTTCTTTCGCGCGCGCGCGCGAAAGATGGCGATGGAATACGACGGCGTGCGCCTCGACCATCCGCATGGGCTCGTGTGCCCGTGGGTCTACGAGCGTGCCAACCCCGAATCCCTCGTTGCCGTCGCTCATGGCGCGCGGTTGTTCGAATCGCCCGATCTCACTGATCACCCCGCGCTTGCTCGCTACGCCCTGGTCCGACCGGAGCAGCTGGACCTACGTGTGCCGCGCCACGCCGACGGTTGGGTGCGTTGGCTGGACGAAGAACAGCTGCAGCGTTACCAGAAATTCTTCGCCGTCGTCGTCGGCGAGCTGCAGGCGGCAGGCGGCAAGGATCTCATTTGCGAGGTCCTCAGCACCGCCCCGTACCCGCTGGTAAGCGTCCTCCAGCGCTTTGGACTGGGGCGCTTTCGGGTCACGCAAAAGGCGGACCTCCGCAACCCGAGCGATGTCTACCGCAGCGAGAACGCCAAGCCGAACGACTGGGTCATGATCGGCACGCACGACACCCTGCCGCTGTCGCTCGTGGTAGACGACTGGTTTGCGGCGGGCACGGCTACGGACCGGGCGTTTTACCTCGCGCAGCGCCTGGTACCGAACCCTGAGAGGCGCCCGGAATTCGCAGACGCGTTGGTGCGGGATCGATCGAAGCTGCTGCGGGCCATGTTCGCCGACCTCCTGGCCAGCCCGGCCAGGCACGTGCTCGTCTTCATGTCGGATCTCTTCGGCCTCCGCGAGGTCTACAACCGCCCGGGCACCGTCAGCAGCGAGAATTGGGGCTTGCGTTTGCGAAACGACTTCGAGGCGCAGTACGACTCGAATCTCCTCGCTGGAACAGCGATGGATGTAGCGGGTGCGCTCGCACTCGCCCTGCGTGCGCGGGCGGGAGCGGGGATGGGGGCGAACAGCGCCCTCGAGGGGCTGGCCGCCGCGCTCGAAGGCGATCGAAGCTCCCGTGTAGACTGAGACCCGAGGTCCTGAGCTTTCGCTTCGCGCGCGCACCCTGACCCCCCGTGGTCGGCGGCCGTCGCGCATGAGCCCGCAACTGGGGGTTTGACGAGGTCGGCCCCTCCTCGCTTCACTGTCCGTCATGTTGGAACGGACGACGGACGCGCCGAAGCTCGCGGCACCGATCACGGCGCGACATCCTCGGACCGACGATATCTTCGATGATCCGCGCTGGTATCAGGACGCAGTCGTCTACGAGGTACGGACGCGCTCCTTCTTCGACTCGAATGGCGACGGCATAGGCGACCTCGCCGGGCTCGCGGCCAAGCTCGACTACATCAAAGACCTTGGCGTCACGGCCATTTGGCTTTTGCCGCTCTGTCCGTCCCCAGGCAAAGACGATGGGTACGACATCGCCGACTACACCTCGGTGCACCCCGACGTGGGTACCCTCGACGACCTGCGCCTCGTGATCGACGAGGCTCGCCGCCGCGGCATACGGATCATCACCGAGCTCGTGATGAACCACACGTCGGACGCGCACCCGTGGTTCCAGCGCGCGCGGCGCTCTCCCCCCGGCAGCCCCGAGCGCGAGTTCTACGTGTGGAGCGACACGCCGGAGCGCTACAGAGAGGCGCGTATCATCTTCAAAGACTTCGAGCCGTCGAACTGGAGCTGGGACCGTGTCGCCAATGCGTATTACTGGCACCGCTTTTTTGCGCATCAACCCGACCTGAATTTCGAGAACCCCGCCGTACACCAGGCGATGTTCGACGTTGTCGATTTCTGGTTCGGGCTGGGGGTCGACGGTCTGCGTCTCGACGCCGTTCCGTACCTGTACGAGGCAGAGGGCACGAACTGCGAGAACCTGCCGCAGACGCACGCGTTCCTGAAGAAGCTCCGGGCCCATATCGACCGGAAGTGGACGAACCGCATGCTCCTGGCAGAAGCCAACCAGTGGCCAGAGGACGCGGCCGCCTATTTTGGCGCTGGTGACGAGTGCCACATGAATTTCCATTTTCCGATCATGCCGCGGATGTTCATGGCCATTCAGATGGAGGACAGATTTCCGATAATAGACATTCTCGCGCAGACGCCGCCCCTGCCGGAAGGATGCCAGTGGGCGATGTTTTTGCGGAACCATGACGAGCTGACACTCGAAATGGTCACCGATGAAGAGCGTGACTACATGTACCGAGCGTATGCGGCGGACCCGGCGATGCGTCTGAATCTAGGAATCCGTCGCCGACTCGCGCCGCTGGTCGGAAACGATCGCAAGAAGATGGAGTTGTTGAACGGCATTCTCTTCTCCCTCCCAGGCACGCCCGTCCTCTACTACGGGGACGAAATCGGGATGGGCGACAACATCTACCTCGGCGACCGCAACGGGGTGCGAACGCCCATGCAGTGGAACTCCGATCGCAACGCAGGCTTCTCTCGCGCCAATCCGCAGCGACTCATCCTCCCCATCGTCGTCGACGCCGAGTACCACTTCGAGGCAATCAACGTCGAGGCGCAGCAGAGTAACCCGAACTCGCTCTTGTGGTGGACCAAACGCCTCATCGCGCTTCGAAAGCAGCACGGCGCCTTTGGCCGAGGCTCGATCGACTTCCTCAACCCGGACAACTCCCGGGTGCTCGCCTTCGTGCGGTCGCACGAAGGGGAGACCATTCTCGTAGTGGCAAACCTCTCGCGTTTCATGCAGCACGTCGAGCTGGACCTCGGGAATTACCAAGGCATGGTGCCCACTGAGCTCTTCGGCCGATCGCGCCTGCCGATCACGAGCGAGCGCCCTTATCCACTGACGCTTGGCGGGTACGCCTTTTATTGGATGGTGCTGGAGCGGCCCGAGAGTGAAATCCACGCACGGCTGGAGAGCTATGCCCCTCCGGCGATTGCCGCGTCTTCGTTCCGTGCGTTGACCGAGGGAGACGAGCGCGGACGGCTCAACGAAGCGCTGCCCGCATTCCTCCGGGCGCGACCGTGGTTCGACGGCAAATATCGGACGATTGCCTCGTCACGCGTCCGCGACACGGTGGCGTTCGGCGAGGGAAACGACTCGGTCGCCGTTCTCTTGACGCACGTCGAGTATGCCTCGGGAGAACCGGAGACGTACCTCGTACCCGTGGCATTCGTCCCGAGGACCGAGGCGCGGGTGCCGTCGTCCGAAACCGTGCTGGCGACGGCGCGAATCGGCGCGGTCGATGGGGTGCTGGTAGACGCATTGGACGACGCGGCGTCGTCGCGTCCGCTGCTGAACGCGCTGCTCAGCGGCGCCCGGGTGAGGGGGACATCCGGAGACATGATCGGCACGGCTTTCGAAGCGAGCGGAGACGAAATCGTGGGGGACGCGAGGTCGGTCAGCGCCGATCACACGAACGCAGCCATCAGGTATGGCGACAAGTTTTTGCTCAAGGTTTATCGCCGGCTGGAAGAGGGTGGCAGCCCCGAGCTGGAGGTAGGTCGGTTCTTGTCTCAGCGCGCTCCAGGCCTCGTGCCCAGGTTCGTGGGCGCGATTGAGTACCGTCGCGGGCGGAACGAGGCCAGCACGGTCTCCATCCTTCAGCGGTTCGTCCCCAACGAAGGAACTGCTTGGGAGCAGGCGCGCGCCGAGGTCGGCCGCTTCTACGAGCGCGTGCTCGCTTCTCACCATGAGAATATGCTGCCGCCCGAGCCGACGGGCCCGCTCGCGACACATGGCTCACAGGAGTTGCCCCCCGGGATGGCCCTCATGAGCGGGAGCTACGCTGGAACGGCGGAGCTGCTGGGCGTCCGCACCGGCGAAATGCACCTCGCGCTCGCGTCGGGGGAAGACCCCGCCTTTGCGCCGGAACATTTTTCGTCACTCGATCGGCGCTCGATTTACCAGTCGCTGCGTAACCTGATCGGGCGCGTCGTCCGCGATCTTCGCCTTCGACGCTCCGAGCTACCCGTGGACGTCCTTCCGTTGGCGCAGACCTTCATCGCGCGAGAGCGACTCATTTTGGAGCGCATCGCGCCGCTGCTCTCGGCGACCGGCGGGCTGCGCATTCGCATCCACGGCGACTACCATCTCGCGCAGGTGCTCTACACGGGCAAGGACTTCGTCATCATCGATTTCGACGGCGGGACGACTACATCCATCACTGAGCGGCGTCGCAAGCGCTCCGCGTTGCGCGACGTGGCGAGGATGATGCGCTCGCTTCGACACGCCGCACGCGTCGCCCGGACGGAAGGCGGCGTTCTTCGCAACGAGGACCAGGCGCGAATCGCGCCATGGGAGCAACTATGGGCCGGCTGGGCGACGGCGGCTTTTTTGCGCGGCTATTTCGAGCGGACGAGGGGCGCGGCGTTCTTGCCTTCGGACCCGGCCGCGCTGGCGATGCTCCTCGATCGCCACGTCCTCGCGCGGGCTCTGCACGAGCTCGAGCACTGGGACGTTGGACGGGCCAATCGCATCGAGCTCGCGCTCACGGACCTTTTGCGGATGCTGGGTCCCTGACCACGAGGTCGAGCGGCGTCGAGCGAGGGCGCCGCTGACATTTCGCGGGCGCCCCGGCGAGACCAATGGCGAACGAGGCTACGTGCCCGAAAAATTGCTTGGTGACCGTCCTGCGTCCGCGGCGATACGCGCCAGCCGATCCGTGTTCGCCTGATCGGACAGCAGATCGTCGACGGTCCGATCCATCCGATAGCTCCAGTTTACGGCATTGACCGTTGCGGGGACATTGATCCGCTCGCGTGTCCCCATCGCATCTTGGAAGGGAACGATCGAAAGTGTCGACGGCGCACCATAGACCGCCGCGAGCAGAAGGTCTCTCGTCCGTTCGTCGAAGGGCTTGCCCGGATCGAGCTCGGTCAGGCTGGGGAGCTCGCGAAGTTTGGCGCGCGCGTCTTCCGACAGGCTGTCGTACCACTCGGCCGTCGTCTCGGTGTCGTGCGTCGCATTCGTGGCAACCGAGGTGGTCGGCCATGTGGCGGGCGGACGGTACCGGTCGCCATCCTTCTCCCAGCGAAGCACTCGGTATCCGGGAATGCCGAGCCGCTCCAGAGAAGGCCGGAGGAAAGGCGGTACGGTTCCCAGGTCCTCTGCTACCACCTCGCCCCAACGGCCCATGATGCGCATCAGCGTCTCGCCCAACCGCAGTTGCTCGCGCTCCTCGCCGGGCGTAAAGCCGCTCGTCTGGCCGTCCACGGATCGGTAATAGGTGCGGTAGAGGCCTATCACGTGGTCGAGCCGATACAGACTGAAGAGGGTTCCTGCACGCATGGATCGTCCACGGATCCACGAGAACTCGTCGCGCTGCAACGCGTCCCAATCGTAAACGGGGAGGCCCCAATCCTGGCCTGTCGGCGAGAACTCGTCAGGCGGCGTCCCGACGTGCTTGTCGACCTGAAAGAGCGAGCGGTTCGACCAGACGTCCGCCGAGTCCACCCCGACCATGAACGGCAAGTCTCCCATCAGCTCGATGCCCGCGGCATCCGCGTCGCGTCGCGCCTTCCGCCATTGGCGGTCGAGCTGCCATTGTGTCCAGCTCGCGCGAAGGAGCGCGTCGCGGTGTTCGTTTCGCGCGGCGTTGATCACCGCGGGATCCCGGTCGCGCCAGCCAGCCGGCCAATCGAGCCAACTCTTGCCGAATTTCTCGTGCAAGACGGAGAAGAGCGCGTACTCGTCCAGCCACGACCTGTTCTCTCTCATGAACGACGTGAGCTGAGCGGCGCGGGGTGAGCTCGTGTTCCATTCTTCGCGCAAGAACCGGTCGAACGCGATGGCAATGGCTTCTTTCTTGATGGCACGGACGGACGGCCAGTCCACGAGCCTTGCAGCCCCCGCCGCTTCCAGCTGCTTTTGTACATCCGATGGGAGCGCCTTTCGACCGCCCGCACCGATGAAATCCTCGCACTCATCGAGGCTCAAATAGACCGGATCGAGCGCGAAGGCCGAGATTGCCGAGTAGGGACTTGCGTCCGCGCCAGACACCTCATTGACCGGAAGGAGCTGCAGCACCGAGAAACCGGCTCGGCCTGCCCAGCTCGCGAACCGGGAGATGTCTGCGATCTCCCCGAGACCCCAGCCTGTTGCCGTACGTATCGAAAAGAGCGGGATCAGCACGCCCGCTCGTCGGCGGCGCCGTTGCGCCTCCTTCCTCGCCCTCCGCGCGGGTGCCGTCCCCGCGTCGCGAGCCGCGTCGGCGTCGAGCGGCTGCCGAAGCACGACGATCGAACGTGATGACACCTCGTACTCGCCGGACACGCACGACCCAGCAGCCTTCTCCACGTCGGCAGAGTCGAGCTCGAGGAGCCAGGAAGCACCGCCGTCGTCGGGCAGCGAGAACTTCACCGGCTCGTGATGGCTGTTCATCAGCACGAGCAGCCCGTCGTCGATCAGGCGCCGGCCGCGCTCGTCGAGCGTCGATATCGCGTCCCCGCCAAGCGCGAAGGCGAGCGCACCGATGGCCGGCTTTTGCCAGTCGTGCTGGTTCATCTCCTCGCCGTCCGGTCGAAGCCACGTCAGGTCTTTTGAATGGGAGTCCCAGATGAAATCACCCACGAAGAAGCGCCGTCGCTGAAGGACAGGATGTCGGCGGCGAAGCTGGATGAGCCGGCGCGTGAAGTCGACGAGCGCGCGCCGGCGATCGTCGAGCTTCCAGTCGAACCAGGAGATCTCGTTGTCCTGGCAGTATGCGTTGTTGTTGCCACGCTGCGTGCGCCCCATCTCGTCGCCACCGAGCAGCATGGGGACGCCTTGGGACACGAACAGGCTCGTCAGCAAATTGCGCTTCTGGCGCTCGCGGCTGGCAATGATCGCGGCGTCGTCCGTCTCGCCCTCGACGCCGTGATTCGACGACTGGTTGTCGTCTGCACCGTCTTGATTGTTCTCGCCATTGGCTTCGTTGTGCTTGTGGTCGTACGTGACCAGGTCGTGCAGGGTGAAGCCATCATGCGCCGTGATGAAGTTGACGCTTGCTTGCGGTTGCCGCCGTTCCCCCTGGAACAGATCGGCCGAACCCGAGAGGCGATAGCCGATCTCCGCGGCGAGGTTCTCGTCGCCCCGCCAGTAGCGACGAATGGCGTCGCGGTATTTGCCGTTCCATTCCCGGAAGGGAGCGGGAAAATTGCCGACTTGATAACCCCCCAACCCGACATCCCACGGCTCGGCGATGAGCTTCACGCGCGACAGCATGGGATCTTGATTGATGATCTGAAAAATCGCAGCATGCCCGTCGAAATGGCCGTGACCTACGCGGCCGATCGTCGTCGCGAGATCGAAGCGGAATCCGTCGACGTGCATCTCCGCGACCCAATACCGCAGCGAATCGACGATCAGCCGCGCCGCTTCGGGGTTGGAAGCGTTGATGCTATTGCCCGTTCCGGTGAAGTCGAGATAATACCGGCCTTGTGGCATAAGCCAGTAGTAAGTTGCATTGTCGATACCACGGAAGCTGAGGGTGGGTCCTAGTTGATTGCCCTCGCACGTATGGTTGTATACGACGTCCAGGATTACCTCGATGCCTGCCGCATGAAGCGCTTTGACCATCGACTTGAACTCGTTGACTTGGTCCCCGGGCGACCCGCGCACGGCGTAACGCTGCTCCGGCGCGAAGTACCCGAGAGGGCTGTAGCCCCAGTAGTTGCGGAGAGACTTGTCCTCGAGGAACCCGTCGCTGGCGAAGCTCTGCACCGGTAGGAGCTCGACGGCGGTGATCCCGAGGCGTTTCAGGTACCCGATTGCCGCGGAGTGCCCGAGCCCGGAATAGGTCCCTCGCAATGGCTCCGGCACCTCGGGATGGAGCTTGGTAAAACCGCGAACGTGCACCTCGTAGATGACACTCTGCCGCCAGGGTACTTCGGGCGGGTGGTCGTCGCCCCAGTCGAACGCGGTGTCCACGACGACGCCCTTGGGCACGGCATCCGCCGTGTCGCTGTCATCGAAGGACAGATCGGCAGATGGGTCCCCCTGCTTGTATCCGAAGACCGGCTTTTTCCAGTCGATTGCGCCCCATAACGCTTTGGCGTAAGGGTCGACGAGGAGCTTGTTGGGGTTGCAGCGGTGTCCATCCTCGGGCGCGAACGGACCGTGCACTCGCAGGCCGTAGAGGCTACCTGGCGGTAGCTCCGGCGCGTACCCGTGCCACGTATGACCAGAGACCTCCGGCAGATCGAAGCGTTCCAGCTCGCGGGACGGGTCCTCGACGGCGAACAAGCAAACTTCGACTCGCGTAGCCACGCGGGAGAACACAGCGAAGTTGACGCCGGCGCCATCGTACGTAGCCCCACGTGGATAGGCCTTGCCCGGCCAGATAGGTCGCATCACGGAGTACGTCTAAGAAACGAGATGCCCGTGTCAATAGCGGCCCGGATGCGTCCAGGCCGCCGGGGAGACGCGCAGTCAGCGTCCAAGCCAGGGCAGCGAATTGACCGCGGCGTTTACGATCTGGTCGTGGGAAATGCTTCCTTGCAGCTGAAACGGCACGGCGACACCCGAGAGCGGCATTCCGAGCGCGAGGGCGCCGTCCACCGCGTAAGGCACGGCGTCGCCACTTGCGGCGAGCTGAGCGAGCAAGCCTATCTCGCGCCAGTTGAGAGACACCGGCACGTCGAGCTCAGTCGTTTTGCCGGCGGGCAGCACTATCTCGCCCGGCACGGTCACCTGGCCGATGTCGTGGGTCTTGTCGATGACGATGCGCGACGACACCTGGCGCACGGAGAGGTCGCGGGTGTTCGGATTCGTCGCGGTCAGCTGAAGGCGTAGCCCCACGCCCTGCGCGTCGATCCGCGTGACGGTGACGCGCTCGGGCGAGAGCGTGGGTGCGGCCGGAGCCGAGCAGCCGACCGCAGTGGCACTCACCGCCAAAAAGACGGGCAGAGGATGGCGCCAGCGAAGAATGATCCGCACGAGATCACGTACCCGATTTGGCTCGCGCGCAGCCATCGCCGCGCGCGCGGTCACATCGGCGGGCGCGGTGGCGGTGGCGGCGGAGGAGGCACGGGAAGATCGATCGGCTCCCACTGCGGCGTGTGGTTGCTCTGTGTCTGACCGCCGTAGGGCGGAACGGTCGCCGTCGTGTGCTGATTCCAGATGAATATGCCTGGATAACTTTTTACGGTGTTCGACTCGTCCACCGTGATTGCCGTCAAATAGAGCTGAGATGTCACCTCGTTCTGGGAAGCAAAACGGATTCCCTCACGCGAAGACGAGAAGACCAGCCAATAGTATCGCTTGCCGCAGTTTGGATACTCGGGCGACCACTTGACCCAGCTGTTCGTCACGCCGGGGCTCCGCACGTTCATGCAACTGGGCGGATCGTTTGCCGCGAGACGAGTGGGCGTCCCGCCTGTGGCGGGAAGGACGAAGACCTCGCCGCGGGCTGCGTAATACATGTTGTCGCCCAGCGGCGTCCGGTTGAACGCGATGAACTTATCGTCTGCCGAATACGACGGGTAGTACTCGTTCCAGTTCGGATCGGACGCGCCGCGAACTGGTGTGGCTGCTCCACCCGCCATGTTGTTGTAGGGGACCGACCACAGGTCGGAAACGCCGGTGCCCATGCGCCCGCTCATCGACGCGTTGGTCGATGTGTAGACGATCGTGTCGCCGGCATGAGCCCACGCGGGCGAGTTGACACCCGAGGGGTCGCCCGTTCGCGGGATGATGCCCCAGCTCTTGCCTTGGTTCGCGGCCATTCCAAGGGAAAGCTGATCGCCATTTGCCGGGCCCACCGCCGGAGCGACCGGGGGCACGGTGGTGGAGAGGTCGATCCAGGCCAGCTGCGACTTGGGCGACGGGTCCCACTCGTTGCCCCCCTGGTATCCCCACACCGCGAGCTGGCCCGGGGCAGGTCCGCCGTCCATACCCGAGGCGGAAGGCGGGAAAGTGCTCTCGCCCTGAAACGCTGCGACGACGATGTGCTGCATCTGGTCGTTCCAGACGTGGGGCGAAAAGCTCATCATCCCGAGCCAGGGCATGCTGAGCGCCTCGGCACCTCCCGGGGTCAGCCAGGGGGGCAGCTTCCCCGCGTTGCCCGGATCGACCATCGCCGAGACGCCGTCCCACGGCCAATCTTCGTTGAAAGTGACGCTCTTCCGATCGGGAACGGCGACGTGGCAACCGAGACAGCCCGGCGTGCCGGGCGACGTCCCCCGCGTCTGGAGGTCGCCCCGTTCGGCGCGCGCTTGCTTCCACTGAAGCTGCGGAAGCGTGAGGGCCACAGCGACGTTTTCGTCGCCCACCGAGAACCCTTCGAGCCACGCCTGTCCCGCGTTCTTTCCGACCGCGGCCCAATAAATGAGAGACCCGTTCGCGTACGCCGGTGCAATCTGAAACGTGACCTGCGAGCTCGACGGAGCTCCGCCATTCCTGTCCACGGCGGTCACGGTGACGGTGATGTCCTCGCCCCAGGTGGAGGCTGCCAAGGCCGTCCAGATGTTCTTGGGGATCTTCCAGCTCTTGCTGGCGGTGTAAACGACGAGGTCGTTCGATTGCCGCGCCGCATGAATGCGAATTTGAAAAAGGCTCTGATTGGGGTTGGCCACCGAGAAGCGGATGCGGGGTCGCACCCAGTTGTTGGGGAAGAGCGCGCCATTCGGAGGCTCGACGATGCACGGGCCCCCGCTCGTCGCAGCCGTCGTCCCGAAGAGCGACGCGACGTTGGCCGGCGGCAGGGCCGAGCCGTCCTCCGGTGCGCGCTCGATGTACTCGTGCTTCCCATTCTCCACGAGTTGATCGCACGAGAGATCGCAGCTGCGCCCTGAAACGCAGAGGCCCATCGAGCCGGGTGCGCCAAGGTTGACGCCGCCGTCGCCGTTCCCCTGCACGGCGCTGCTGTCGTCCACGAAGCTCGGTCCCGTAGGTCCGCCGTCGTCGGCAAGCGGGGAAGCCGAGGGATCAGATGTCGCGCCGCCGGCGGGAAAGGACCCCCCTGGCTGGTCTCCGCCAGTCAACCGGAGATCGCCGGACGAGCTTCCTTTTGCGCACGCGGCAACAATGAGCGTTCCACCGAAGGCGAGCGGCCAGTAGTTCTTTTGCATGTCGTTTACGCATCCGCCCGCGGAGCGTCTTTCACGCGCGCGCTACAAGGTACTCGATCGAGAGCCATTACGTACAAGGGGTAAGGCTCCCCAGCAACGGCTCCCATGACGGTTCGGGACCTCGTTATGCAATGGGGACATCACCCGTTCACACGAGGGGCATGCACACGCCGTTCCATGAACTGCGGTGATTCGTGCAGTGCGCGGAGCGCTGGCGAAGAAAATCGCAGTCTAAGCTGTCCCTTCTGATGGCACTGGAAATGCCAGGCGAATGCCAGGCGCCGGGCGAGCCTGCCGCCCTCAGCGGTGCGTGTGATCCTCGGTACGGTCCTATGGGGGCGTACTGGCTTGCGCTGGACATCGACGGGCGCCATTGTCGTCGGCCGGTTTGACCTGCCGCGCTTCGGCGTGACGGCAGGGCCCGCACACTGCAAAGGGAGCCTCATGAAATACCGTCGTCTCGGCCGATCGGGCCTCAAGTTGAGCGAGCTGTCGCTGGGCGCGTGGGTCACCTATGGCGGGCAGGTCGGGGAAGAGGTCGCGCTCGAGTGCATGACTTCGGCATACGACGCAGGCGTGAATTTCTTCGACAACGCCGAAGCATATGGCGGGGGGCGTGCAGAAATCGTGATGGGCAACGTCCTTCGCAAGACGGGCTGGAGGCGCGAGTCCTATGTGGTCTCGACCAAGATTTTCTGGGGCGGCGAGGGACCAAACGACAAGGGCCTCAGCCACAAGCACGTCATCGAAGGACTTAATGGGGCGCTGCGTCGCTTGCGCCTCGACTACGTCGATCTTGCCTTCTGCCACCGCCCCGATCCCGAGACCCCGATCGAAGAGACTGTCGCCGCGTGGGACATTCTGGTTCGGCAGGGGAAGGTGTTTTACTGGGGGACGAGCGAATGGGCGGCGAAAGACATCCTTCGAGCACACCAGTTTGCGAAGGAGAATGGACTCACACCGCCTTCGATGGAGCAGCCCCAGTACAACATGTTCGCGCGCGATAGGGTCGAGCACGAATACCTGCCTCTTTACGAGAAGCTCGGCTACGGGCTGACGACGTGGAGCCCGCTGGCTTCGGGCGTTTTGAGCGGCAAATACAACGACGGTATCCCCAAGGGGACGCGGCTCGACATGCCGGAGATGGGGTGGCTGAAGGCGGACGTCCTCGAGGGGGGAAGAGTCGACAAAGTCCGTGCGCTGGGCCGTGTCGCGGCCGACTTGGGCTGTACGACAGCGCAGCTCGCCATCGCGTGGTGCTTGAGAAACGGGCACGTCTCGACGGTCATCACCGGTGCGAGCCGGAAGCAGCAGGTAGTCGAGAATTTGAAGGCCGCGAGCGTTTGCGAGGGGATCACGCCAGACGTCGCGGCCCGCATCGAGAAAATACTGGCCAGTCCTATGCCGTCGTGACCCGTGCGTGACGAGCAGCGAGCGTTCTTGAGCAGTGTCCAAGCCGTGAAGGCGCCCAATCGGAGCAGCGCACGGCGTTCGGTCGCATTGCCATCTGGCGCCGTCTGCGCCATTCGATCGTGCTAGGAGAGGCCCAATGCCCGCTGGACCCAAGCCGATCTCGAGGCAGCTGCGGGCTGCGAGCGCCTCCTCTTCGAGAGGCACCGACGAGCCTACTTCAACGAGGCAGCGAGCCGTACTCGTGGGCATTCAGCTCCCCGGCGTAGACCAGGAGGAGCACGCTGCCGATCTCGCGGAGTTAGGGCGCCTCGTCCAGACGTTGGGCTTCGAGATCTCCGCTACGGTTTCGCAGCGGCGTGAGTCGCTCGCCGCCGCTGCGGTGCTCGGCGAGGGAAAGCTGAAAGAGCTCGCAGAGCTCACCGGGGGAAAAGGCGTCGTGCCTTCGGGGGCCCCCGAGGTAAAGACAAAGGCGCGAGCCGCGCAGGCGTCGCGCGCGGAACGGACGGCACCCCGGGAGCCGTCGGACGAGGATCGCGGAGCCGGCGCGCCGCCCAAGAGCACGCAGGCGCAAGCGACAGTGGTCGTCGTCGACCACGAGATTTCGCCGAGCCAGGCGCGCAACCTCGAGCGCGCAACGGGCGCGCAGGTGCTGGATCGCACCGGAGTGATCGTGGACATTTTTCACCGCCACGCGAAGAGCCGCGAGGCTCGCTTGCAGGTGGAGATCGCTCGGCTCAACTACGTCGCACCTCGGATGCGCGAAGCGAGCGGCGGAAAGGAGCGCCAGCACGGTCGTGGGGCGGGCGAGGCCGTCATAGAGCTGGATCGGCGTAAAATCCGAGATCGCATCGCCGAGCTGCGGGAGCAACTGACGGCCATTCACAAGGAGCAGGAAAATCGACGACACGCCCGGCTGGAACAGCTCCGCGTCGCCCTGGTCGGCTACACGAACGCGGGCAAGTCTTCCCTCATGCGCGCGTTGACCGGCAGCGACGTGCTGGTGGAGGACAAGCTCTTTGCGACGCTCGATACGACCGTGCGGGCGCTCCAGCCAGAGACGAAGCCGCGCATCCTCGTCTCCGATACCGTAGGTTTCATCAAGAAGCTTCCGCATGATCTCGTCGCCTCGTTCCGGTCGACCCTCGACGAGGCGCTCGAGGCGTCCCTTCTCCTCTACGTCGTGGACGCGTCCGATCCGACGCACGAGCGGCAACTCGAGGTCACACGCAGCGTGCTTCGTGAGATCGGGGCGAGTTCCATTCCGAGCAAAATACTATTCAACAAGGCGGATCGCATCGACGCAGCATCGCGGCAAGCCTTGCTTCGGGATCACGGAGCCGTGACAAGCGTGACATGGCCGCACGGCGTAATGGCGCTGTCGGCGTACAATCCTGGCGACGTCGCCGCCTTGCGTGAAAACATTCAGGCGTTCTTCGACGCTTCCATGGTGGAAAGTGACCTCGTCGTCCCTTACGATCAACAGGGTTTCCTTTCGAAAATATATGACCAAACGCGGGTCCTGGCGGAGGAACACGACGAAGTCGGAACGAGGCTTCGGGTCCGCGGATTGCCAGCCATCATCGCACGCTTGCAGCGCGTCGCCGGGGGTGCGACCTGAACGCAAGCACGAAAGGGTTTCAATGGACGTCAGAAGATGGGTGGCGTGCTTCGGGGCGGTGTTGCTCGTCGCGCCGCTCGGATGCAGCGATGCCGGAACGTCGATGACGAACTCGACGGACGCCGGCGGTGCTGCGCCTGACGTCGGCTCACGTAACGATGCGACGGGATCTGGCGGTCCCTCTGGCGACGGTGCGCCCGCCGCGCCGCGCGACGCATCGGTGAGCAACGACGGGGGCTCCTCGCCCGTCATGCCGGTCGGGGGTGGAGCACCCTGCCATCCCAAGTTCGCGAGCGGCGTCAACGCCGCCTGGATTCGCTTTGCGACGGATGTACCGGCGCCCGACCTGACCAGCTTCACCACCCTTTTCCAGAACACGCGGGCTGCAGGAGGGCGCGTCGTGAGGTGGTGGTTTCACGTGAACGGGACCGTCACGCCCGGCTACGACACGAACGGCCTTGCCTCGAGACTGGCGTCGTCGAATATCTCCGACGTTCGCCAGATCCTCGACGCAGCGCACGCGGCGGGGGTGATGCTAACCATCAGCCTCTGGTCGTTCGACATGCTGCAGGGCTTCGAGAACGCGCCCATTACGAACAACTTCAATTTGCTCACGCAGGACGTGAACCGCCAAGCGTACATCGACCACGTCCTCTCGCCGCTAGTCATCGCGCTGAAGGGCCATCCCGGGCTCTATGCGTGGGAGATCTTCAACGAGCCCGAAGGAATGACTACCCAGAACGGGTGGACGCCGAGCAAGGTCGACGAGAAGGTCATTCAGGTTTGTGTGAACTGGTTCGCCGACGCGATTCATGCCGCCGACCCCGCGGCTCTCGTGACGAACGGCGCGTGGACGTTCATCGCAAATTCGAACGTCGGCAATTACCAGAACAGCTATTCCGATGTCGCGCTCAGAGCCGCAGGTGGTAGGGCCAGAGGGACGCTGGACTTCTATGAAGTGCATTATTATGACAACTGGAAGAGTAGCGACAGCACAGTAGTCTCTCCGTTCAAGCACCCTGCCATGTACTGGAAGGTGGACAAGCCGATTGCGATCGGTGAGTTCTGGGCCATCGATACGAACGGAGTAAAAGCGGCCAATTTGTATACGACGCTTTACGACAATGGCTACGCGGGAGCCTGGGCTTGGCAGTACGAAAACGCGGACAATCCTGGTCCGGATGCGTCGACCACGTGGCCGGCCATGCAGCTGCCGATGACCAATCTCTACTCTGCCCACAAGGCGGATCTCGACTGTCCCTGAGGAGTGCCGCGCGATGAAGCGGAAAGGCGTTCTTTCGATTCTCGCCGGCACGATGGCGATTGCGGCCTTGATCGGAGCCATGACGCTTCGGACGCGGCAAGCCCCACGCAGCAATTCGGAGCCATCGCCGGTCGGTCCCTTGGTCGCCGTCGTGCCGCCTGCCCCCGACCCGCCGCACGCGCAACCGGCGGAGAGAGGCGCAGCGGCGCTGGCGCCGTCATCGAGCGCGGAGCCGGAGCCGCTCCTCGACGAGGCACAGCTGATGAAGCGGTTGCGCCTGGTCGAAGACACGAATCCGGCGCTCGGCCTCGTGCTCGCTCGTGAAGGGAATCGCCGTTTTCCGGACAGCAGCGACGCGGCCGAGCGCGCGGCGGTGATCGTCAAGTGCCTCGCGCTGCAAGGGTTTCTTTCGAAAGCGCGTGGCGAGGCGGAGACGATGGTCAATCAGTACCCCGGTACGCCGTGGGCGCTCGAAGTGGAGCAGCAGACAGGCGCGCACCCGCGACGCAGTCATCTGGCCCCCTAACTCGCCAGGAGGATTCGTCCCTCGTGCTGCTGACCTTCGATGGGGGCGAACGAGGAGTCACCCGGGGTCATGCACCCGCTGCGCTCTTCGTCCGACCAACCGACGGCCGCAAGCGAAGAAAGACGCGTTGCTGCCAAGCGGAGACACGTTGTCGACGAAACATGTCGCTTGGTGAACGAGAAAAGCCGCTCTGCCAACCGGAAACGACGCTCCGCCACCTGACACCGGCGCGGTTTCAACTGGTACGGACGCTCTTCCAAGGGGAAATGGAACGCGGCCAACGACGAAAGAGCCGCCGCCGATCGAAAGCGAGACGTTGACCATTGAAAACGTCGCTCTCCCCATAGACAGAGACGCTTTGTTCGCTGGCAATGACGCTCCGCTCGTCGGCAGAGACGCTTTGTTCGCTAGCAATGACGCTCCGCTCGTCGGCAGAGACGCTTTGTTCGCTAGCAATGACGCTCCGCTGGCTGAAAAGCAGGGAGCCGAGAATACAAACGAATTTCGCCCGGAGCTGCTCGACGAGCTGCTGCACTGGGTAAGGACGCACGACGAGATGTTCGGGCAGGGTGGCCTGCTCAAGCAGCTCACCGGACGACTGGTGGAGCGGGCGCTGAAGGCGGAGCTAGCCTTCACCTCAGCGAGGAGCAGCAGGCGGGGGCGGAGGTCAATCGTAGCAACGGCACGACCCCCAAAGACCTTGCTGACCGGTGCCGCTGTCGGTGCCTCGCGATCGAGCCGGGACCTTCGTGCCGGTGCTTGTGCCGAAGCATTCGCGGCGCATTCGAGGGTTGGACGACAAGATCTTGACCCTTGCGCGCGAGGTCTTCGGGCTGTCCGTTCGGCAACATTCCGCGGCGATGACTGGCTTCCACGGGCCTGCGGCCGTATGCTTTCGTAGTCCGCATCCCGACATTTTCTGGGTGACCTTCGGAAGACTGGCGCGGCAATGGCAGATTTTGGGCAACTCCTGGCG
The DNA here is from genome assembly GCA_030776205.1 of Myxococcota bacterium. Lineage (GTDB taxonomy): Bacteria > Myxococcota_A > Polyangia > Polyangiales > Polyangiaceae > Palsa-1150. The sequence continues at coordinate 20,164 of JALYHV010000479.1, forward strand.
CAGACCGCGGCTCCTCGGGTGGATGCCGCAGCCGGGAGCGACGACCCGCTGCAGCGGGCTCTTGCACGCGTAGGTGCCACCCTGCGTCACAAGTGGCGCCTCGACAGTCTGCTCGGGATCGGCGGCATGGCGGCGGTTTACGCAGCAACCCATCGCAACGGCAGTCGCGCCGCGGTCAAGGTGTTGCACCCGGAGCTGTCGATCGACCCTTTCTTGCGCCAGCGCTTTCTTCACGAGGGGTATGTGGCCAATTCGGTCGGTCACGACGGCGCGGTGAAGGTGATTGACGATGACTCTTCGGAAGATGGCTCACTTTTCCTCGTGACCGAGCTGCTCGAGGGCGAGACCCTCGAGGAGCGTCGATTTCGCCGAGAGGGCCGGCTTCCCCAGGACGAAGTCCTTCTCCTCGCGGACCAGCTGCTCGACGTGCTTGCGGCAGCGCACGATCACGGAATCGTGCACCGCGACGTCAAGCCGGAGAACGTCTTTTTGACCACGGCGGGTCAGGTCAAGGTGCTGGACTTCGGCATCGCACGCCTGCGTCCCCTTTCGCCCCCCGCCGAAAGCGTTGCAACGACCACGGGGACCACGATGGGTACCCCGGCGTTCATGGCTCCCGAGCACGCGCGCGGGAGGCGAGGGGAGGTGGACCAGCTGAGTGATGTGTGGTCCTGCGGTGCGCTGATGTTTCGGCTTCTGTCCGGCTGCATGGTGCATGAGGGAGAGACCGCCAACGAGCAGCTTCTCAGCGCCATGACCAAGGCTGCGCCCCGACTCGCCACGGTCGCACCCGACGTATCTCCCTCCGTCGCGCAGCTGGTCGACCGGGCGCTGGCGTCGCGAAAAGACAAGCGGTGGCCCAGCGCTCGGGCGATGCAAGACGCCGTGCGGCAGGTTTACGAGGAGCTCCACGGCTCGCCTTTGACGGCTGCCCCTAAGCTCACGGTGCGCGACGCGGGTTCGGGTGCGCTCTCGCCGGAGGGCGGATTGCCGATGGTTGCGAACGGGACGGACACCGCCGTTCACGTCGTGCAGCGGCTGCGGAGCAGTGCGCGGCGGTTCGCGTCGGTGCTCACGTGGCGCATGGCAGCCATTTTTTTGGCGGCGACGATCGGCACGGTCGTGGTGATCCTCTGGATCACCCTCTCGAACCGACGGAGCTCCGCCGAGCAGCCGCTTCGAGCGGTCCAGTCCGTCGCCGCGCCAACCGTCACGCGCGCGACCAAGGCCGAGATCGACGCCGAGAAAAGCAGCCCGACCACCCTCGCACCCATTGCACCTTGGCCCGTGGCGATCGCGCAGCAGGCTGCGAGCTCGCCCGCTCAGTCAGTCGTGCCCGTTGTACCCCGGCCGCCCGCTCAGTCGGTCGTGCCCGTTGTACCCCGGCCGCCCGCTCAGTCAGTCGTGTCCGTTGTACCCCGGCCGCCCGCTCAGTCAGTCGCCGCGCTGCCATCGCCAAGGGCCGCCGTGAGTCCTCCAGTGGCAACGCCGCACCCGCCCTCGGTACCTGCACCGACACCGATCCGCAGCGGCTGCACACCGCCCTATGTTCTCGATGTCGTCAGCGGCAAGAAGCAGTGGAAGATCGAGTGTCTCTGAGCGACGGACCTTAGTCCGGCAGAGCCGCGTGGCCTCGGGACGGAGATTCGCGTCGCCGTACCTGGCACCTCGGAGCTACCACGTCGCACGTTTCGAGAGCCCCAGGGCCATTTCGGGCCAGAATTGACCAGCCTTCGGACCGCCGTTGCACGTGCCGTCCGATTCGCCGGGCGGTTTTACCCAGAAGAACGCGTCGATCAAGGGATCGCCGGTCTTCGTCGTGGGAGGGCTGCCGAGAGCACGGCCGTCGGGGTTGCACCATTGCGAGTCGCCAGTAGCGCCGTTTCCATTCCGACCCGTGTCGATGATGAAGTGCTTTCCGCCGATCGCCGCGGCAATGGCGTGGCCGTAGGCAATTGTCTTGTCCGTAGCGATGTAGTTCGAGACATTGAGCGCGAAACCGTCCGCGTCCGCAATGCCGGCGCCCATCAAGCGCTTGGCCATCTCCTTCGGTGGCGTCCAGTTGGCGTTACCGGCGTCGATGTACACCGCCGTGCCGGGGGTTGCCTCCAGAACATCGACCGCGTCATGAATCATTTCGAGACGAGCCTTTTGATCCGCCGCGGACAGGCATTTTGTCATTAGGCCGAGGGCATCTGGTTCGAGGACGACGATCAGCCGATACCCGTTCGCGCCTTTGGCGAATTGACGAATCCAATCATGGTAAGCCTCGGCGGAAACGGAGCCGCCGGCCGAGTACTGCCCGCAATCGCGGTTGGGGACGTTGTACGCGACGATCACGGGCACGGTCCCCGCTGAGGCTGTCGCGTTGCCCAGCGCGTGCACGGCCGTCTCGATGTCGCCGCTCCACTCTCCCATCCACCAGCCGCTCGGCTGGTCCCCGATCTTCGCAATGAGCTTTGCGTCGTCGGGCCGGGTCTTTGCCCAGCTGCGAGCTTGCTGCGCCGCCTGTCCGTACTCGTTCACGTAAAGGCGGACGTCGAGAAATGGGTTCTGTCCTTTGACGCGCTTGCCCGCAGTGGGCGGATTGGCGCTCGCCGTCTCCACCGAGGTCGGACGCACCACGGCCGCCGAGGGCGCCGGCGAGGCGGATGCGTGGGGCGCCGCGGCCGTCACTTCCGGGACGGGTGGCGCGGAGGCGGGCACGGAGGGTGACGGTGCACAACCCGCCAGGGCCGTGATCGCGACGAGGGCTCTGGGCTCGAATCGGACGGTCCTCATGGCAACGCACCTTAGCAAAGGCGCGAAAAAATGCGCTCGACGCGGAGTCTCACTTCGGGCCGAGCCAGCGGCAGCGCGGCGCGAAGAGAACACGCGCGTGGGTGCGGGCTTGGTGCGGCGCACGTGGTCGCACGCCGCCCCGTCACAGCCTCATCGACCCGGATGCCGTCCGTGCGTCACTTGGCCGCCTTTTTTTCCTTCTTTTTCTTCTGTTTTTCCTTCGTCGAGAGCTTCGGCTTGTTGTCCTTCTTGCTCTTTTCGATTCCCTTGGCCATGAGAGACTCCTTTGCTGCGACGAAGACTACGAGGACAAGGGGCCTCGCGTCACACTTACTGCAGACCGCGTGGTCCGCCCGGCACGCCGGCAGTCGCGGCTGGCCTGCCCCTCCGCACTCCGCGACGTCTACGCGGAGAAGGAGCGTCGCGTCCCCAGCGAGCTTTCCGGGTCGAGTCCGCGGCGGGGTGATATCTTGGCCCACCCGCAAAGGAAGGTCGCAGACAATGGCTGAGGAAAAGCGCGAGGTGCGCGTCCGCATCACGAATCAATTTCGGAGCGGGAAGGCCATGGTCTACGACCTGTCCTGCGAGGACACGCGCCTCACCGTACAAATCGTGCCCCGCACCAACGACGACGGCGTAGGCGAGTGGACCGTCGAAGCGCACGCGCGCCAATCGCCGGACCGGCCGACTATCGGTGAGCCGGGCGCAACGCGAGCCGATGCTCTTCGCGCCGTCGCACGCGCCTGGGCAGCCAAAAACGGGGCGTACGGATTTCCTACGCTCGATTGGGAGCTGGTGGCGCAAGCGCTCGTTGCAGTTCGCGCCGTCTGAGGCGACCAGCGCGATGGGCGGTCGTTCTTCACCTGGGCGATCGCGCCTTCGAGCTTCGCGGAAGCTGCCGCTCTCCGGCTTGCCCGGTCGTGCGGCACCGGCCCCCCGTTTGGCTCTGCCGCTATCGCCAGCGCACGTGCAGACGACCGTTGAGTGGAGAGTCGAGATCGGCTTCCACTGACCCGCAAAGGCCGCAGGCGCTGAGAACGCACTCGATTCCGCCGCGATGAGCACTCTCTATCCAGATGCACTCGTCGAAATAGTGCATCACGAAGTAGCGGTTCTCGCGTTGCTCCAGCCTCCGTCCGCCGTAGTTCGCGAAGATGTCACGCTGTCCCTCGAGCCATCGCATCACGTCCACGATGACCGAAGGGGTCCCGTGGCGTGCGACCTCGTCTGCCGTCATTCGGAAAAAACGCCGCGGATCTGAGCGCTCGAAGGCAGCAACGCCAGCCTTTCGTCCAGCCGAAGCGAAGATCGCGACCTTTGCAAATCGATGGGGGTGCGGCCCGTGTGCGTAGAAAGCAAGGCGCAACAGAATAGGCGATTGACCGCGTTGCCCGCGCGGGAAAGATGGCTGCGGCGCGAGCCGGGGCGCGCTAGACACGCTCTCGTGAAAATCGCGGTGAAGCGGTGTCGCAGTGTCTCGCTGAGGATCGGCTGCGGATGCCTTCTGCTGGTGGCGTTGGGGGGGGCGCAATGGGAACGGATCGCGCAGGCCTTGTCCGCTCCGAGTGCGTCCCCCCAGATTGCTCCCACCCCGGCGCCGCCGAAGCCGGCACCAAATATGGGAGATGCGTTGGACCGGCAGACGCCGCGCCGCACCCTCGCGGGCTTCATCAGGGAGGCGCGCGAAGGCGATTTCGGTGTGGCGGCCAGTTACATGGACTTGCGCGGGATACCGG
>JALYHV010000480.1 GCA_030776205.1 Myxococcota bacterium
CCCCGGCGCGAACGACGCGTCGTTCGTCTTGGCAAAAGGCGAGCGGCTTCGCAAGGGGGTGATGTAGGGAGGAGGGCATTCGCGGTGAAGTATAGCCGCAAGCCGACAGCCCGAAGAGGCACGCCCGTTCCTGCGACGGCCTACCGCGTCGCGCCGAAGAGGACCCGTGTGGACGTTCGCGTTTTGCCTTGGTACTTTTGCCGTCGGGAGCAATTTGCGCCGACACTGCTGCGTCGGTTCGACGCAAAGCGGCGTGCGCGAGGCATGGCTAACGACGGGCGACTGATGCGAAGGCGACTGCTGCTGGTCGACGACGACCCCCGCGATCTCGCGCACCTCGAGGAGCAGCTGGCCCCACTCGCGCACGGCATCCTCCGCGCGACGGACGGCCGCACGGCCCTCGTCCTCTTCAGCGAGCATCGGCCCGACCTCGTGCTGCTCAACCTGGTGATGCCCGATTCGGACGGGCTGGATGTCCTCGCTCGCATGCGCGCCCACGAAATCGGTGATCGTGTGCCGATCATCCTGGTGGCGGCGCGCGGGACAATCCAAGATCGGCTCCGTGGGCTCGAGGGCGGCGCGGACGAATACCTCGAAAAGCCGTTCGACGTACCTCTGCTCCTTTCGCGCGTGCGCACGCTCCTCGGATTGAAGTCCTCGCGCGATGCGATGCGCCGCTCGAAAGAGGAGCTCGAGCACCGGAACGCCGCGCTCGAGCGGCTGCATCGAGAGCAGCGCGAGCTCATGGCGTTCGTGGTTCACGATCTGAAGAATCCCCTCGGAGTCGTCGGAGCGAACGTCGAGCTGGCGCGCGAACTCGTGGGAGCGCCGGGCTCCTTGCTCGCGGAGGCGCTGGACGAAGCGAGCGGTGCTTCTCGACGACTTCGAGCGATGATCGAGGATCTCTCGACCGTTTCGCTGCTCGAAGAGTCGCAGTTCACTCTCCACGCGGAGCGCGTTCCGATTTCGGATCTGCTGCAGGAAGCCGTTCAGGAGTACACGCGACGAGCGCACGAAAAAAAAGTCGAGCTCCTCACGCCCCAAGCTCCCGCCGGTCACGTGACGGCCGATCGAGCGCTCCTGCTCCGGGTGATCGAAAACATTCTGGACAACTCGCTGCGCTATACGCCGGCGCACGGCCGAGTCGGCCTGGCGGCGCGCGTCGGGACGGACGTCCTCATCGCCGTGTCGAACAGCGGCCCGGCGATCCCGGCGGCCGAGCGCCTGCGCGTCTTCGAAAAGTTCGCGCGACTCGAAAACGACGGCAGCGCGCGCGGAAACACCGGGCTCGGTCTTTATTTTTGCAAGAGGGCGGTCGAAGCGCAGGGCGGCAGCATCGAGGTTACCGAGACCCCCGAGTGGCCCACCTCATTCGTGGTACGGCTGCCGGCCTCCTAGCCATTCGCGGCTCGTCAGCCATCCGTCCCGCCGCGGCTCTCGCGCGTCCCGGCTTGTCGCCCGTTCACCGGGCCAGTACTTTGCCAACGGTCACGGCCGTCGTTGGAGTCTTCCCATCAATGGAATCGTCTCGTCGGGTCGATGGTCGTTCCGGGCGTCGGATCGGCATCTATGGGTGGGGCGTGGTCGCGCCGGGCGCCGCGAACGTGCCTGCCCTGAAAAACCTGCTCGGCGCCGGCCATTCGGCCCTCGCCCGCAACGACGGCTCGGAGTTTGGCTATGGGCTTTTCTCCGTCGGTGATCCGGATTTCTCTTTCGACGAGTACGCCTCGTGGATCGCGGAGCGGCACGGCGACGCCTATCTGGCCAGGGTCCGGAGCAAGATGGGCGAGAACGTCCGGTTCGCCGTGGGCGCGGCGATCCAGGCGATCCGGTGCGACCCGCGACTCGAAGGACTCGTGCGCGAGCTCGACGACGAGTGCTGCGTTTTCATCGGTTCGGGGGTAGGCGACCTGGCGGAGAGCTATCGCGCCGCGTCATCGCTCGCCCGCGCGACCCGGGCTTGGAATCACTTCTGGGCACAACCAAGCCATTGCAGCGCGCGACGGCGCTACGACGCCGAGCGCACCTTTCCCGTCGGCGGTCCGCCGCCGCCCGAACCATCGCTGCTCCCCGTCGACAGCCAGGCGCGCTTCGACGCTGTGGGTGTCTGGGAAGCCTACTGGGCGAGCCAGTCGGAGGAGCTTCACGCATTCCTCGCGCGCTTCGCCGCAAACGAGCGACTGGACGCCGGTGACGAGGACCACGACAAGGCCCACCTCAATACGATCCGCAAAAGACTGCGCGCTCATCGCGTCCTCGTCGAAGAGGTGGGCTGCCCGGATCCTCCCTGGACGGCGGTGAGCCCCGATCTCATCTGGAACATCCAGAACGCGCCCGCGGCACAGATCACGATGTTGCTCGGCATTCACGGCGCTGCGTTCGCGCCCGTCGGGGCGTGCTCGACCTTCGGGGTCGCGCTGAAGTGCGGGCGCGACGCGATCCTGCGCGGCGAAGCGCGCGCCGCCATCATCGGTACGACCGATCCTCGACCCGACGCCGCACTTGTCGCTGCGTTCCACCAGGCGCGCGTCATGCCCGGCATTGGCGAGGTCAACGTGCCATTCACGTCCCTCCGCGGGACGCAGATCTCCGGGGGGGCTTGTGTGTGGATCATCGGTGACGCCGATTGGTGCGAGCAGCGCGGGCTTCGGCCCATCGGTGGGTACGTCGAAGGCGTAACGCTGTCGTCGGATGCGGAGCACATCATCACGCCGTCCAAATCGGGCCCGCGGCGCGCGATCGCGAGCGCTTACGCCGAGGCGCAAATCTCGCCGAGCGACGTGTCGGTCATCGACTTGCACGCGACCGGGACCCCGGGTGACTTGAACGAGCTCGCGCTTGTCGAGCCATTCATTTGCCCGGACACGAGGATCACCGCGCGCAAAGGGCAACTCGGGCATGGAATGGCGAACTCCGGCGGGTGGGAGCTGACGGCCATGGCGCTCGGCCTGGCCGAAGGGACCGCGCTCGCGACCGGAATTCCGCGGAGCAAGCTGCACCCGCGTGTGCCACGTCCGGAGGCGATCGTCAGTGAGGAGGTTCGTCTGCGGCCTGCCGAGCGACTCGTCGGTGTGAAGCTGATGCTCGGCATTGGCGGAATCACCGCGTGTGTGGTGCTCCGGAGCGCGTAGGATCTCCCGCGCCGTCGAGTGCGAACGCGTCCTCGGTGCGGCCGTCCAGCATCGTGAGCAGCCTCTCGATCCGCAGCATCCACGGCAGGTTCGACTGACTATGGGCGTAGTCCATGGCTGCGTAGAGGTGTGTTTGCTCGAGATCGAGGCGCTCGGGGGCGCGTTCGAGGAGCGCGAGATAGTGCTCGAAGAGCTTTCGGGCGGAGAATCGAGTGCGGCGAGAGACCGCGTAGCGCACGACCGCGTGAAGCGAATAGCGATCGGGCAGTGGCGACTCGACGAGGTGCCAGTCTCGAAGCGTCGCGATGGCCGCCGCGCTTGCTTTGCCCAGCCGCACGCGGGCGAGAGCGGCCAGCGACGCGCCGTCGACGTGATCTCCCCCGGTGTGCGCGAGCACGGCGAGCATCCGTCGCTGGTCGGCGCCGAGCCTCTGCCACGCCCACTCGACGAGGAGCGCTGCCCCCGGCAGGTCGTCCTCGTGGTCGATGACCCGCACGCGACCGACGCCGCGCGCGGCAAGCCATGAACGCAGCGCCTCCGCTCGGATCGCCCCCGACTGCACCAGGCCGTCTGCGATCCCTAGCGCGAGTGGGCTGTAGCGCAGCGGCTCCGCGAGCGCCCGCACGCGCGGAAAGGCGGTGCCCCCTTGGGCTGCCCGCGGGGGAACGACGGGGAAGACGTGCACGCCCCCGAGCAGACAGCGCCGCGCCGTGATGAGCCAGGTGACGCGCGACAGCTCGAATTCATTCAAGAGCGTCGCGACCGCGCAATCGTTTTCGTGGTTGTCGAGAACGATGAAGAGGGGTCCGCGCGCCGCGAAGCACGCGCGCAGGGAGGGCCAGAGCGCCGAGCGCTCCCGCGACGTGCCGAAGCGAACCGCGAGCATCTCGCTCAACGTCCTCGCGTCCCACGGGCCGGAGCGAAACCAGTGCACGCCCCCGGGGAAAGCGCTCTTCACGCGGTGGCCGAGGGCGCACGCGAGCATCGACTTGCCGCAGCCTCCTCCGCCGACGAGCGCGATCCTGCCCGGCTCGTCGGGCGCAATGAGGCCGGAAAGCGCGATGAGCTCGTGGCGGCGCCCCTTTAGCCCCGATGGGAACACGGGGAAGACGAGGCGACGGCCCGACGCGGGGGCTCGTGCCGCGCGCGAGGGGTGGGGGCGGCGCACCATGGCCGGCGCATCGTAGGCGAGCCGCCGCCGGTTGGCGTCCTCGTCATTCCGAACGAGCCGCCCCGAACGGCGGCTTGCGGAAAATGCACTAGATTCTCTGCGCGATGACCCACGAACTCCGTCCCGGTGAGCTTTCACCGGTGGAAAACCTCGTCGACCTGGCGGCCCTCGAGCGAGCCTATTTCGAGGAACGGCCGGATCCGGAGAACCCCGCCGAGCGCGTTTCGTTCGGCACGTCCGGCCACCGGGGTTCGTCGCTCCGCCGCAGCTTCAACGAAGATCACATCGCCGCCATTACGTCCGCGATCTGCGACTGGCGGGAGGCCAACGGCGTCGCGGGGCCGCTCTTCATCGGCATGGACACCCACGCCCTCTCGGAGCCGGCGCATGCCACGGCGCTCGAGGTGTTGGCTGCGCGCGGCGTCCGCGCTCTGGCGGCCCCGGCGGGTAATTTCACCCCGACGCCGGCGGTGTCACGCGCCATCGTGACCTCAAACCGGGGCAGCGACTCGAAGGCGGATGGCATCGTGGTCACACCGTCACACAATCCCCCGGAAGACGGTGGCTTCAAATACGATCCTCCCCACGGAGGCCCGGCGGAGGCGGAGATCACGACGTGGATCGAGCGCCGCGCGAACGCACTCCTCACCGGAGGCGGTGTCCGGACGATCGCGCGCGTGGCGGTCGAGCGCGCCAGACGCGAAGGGACCCTCGGGACCTACGATTTTCTCACCCGTTACGTCGACGACCTGAGGGGCGCGATCGATGTCGAGTCGATTGCGGCGGCCAGGCCCAAGATCGGGGTGGATCCCATGGGCGGAGCCAGCGTGCAGTACTGGGCTCGAATCGCGGAAGTCTTCGGTCTCGACGTGACGGTCGTCAACCGCGAAATCGACAAGCGCTTCGCGTTCGTGCCGCTCGATCACGATGGGCGCATCCGCACCGATTGCTCCTCTCCCTTCGCGATGGCGAAGCTGCTCGCCCAGCGAAGTCGCTTCGACGTCGCGGTAGCCAATGACGCCGACGCGGACCGGCACGGCGTCGTGACGCGCAGCGCAGGGCTGCTTCCACCGAACCACTACTTGAGCATCGCCGTCGATTACCTCTTTCGCCATCGCGGGGCATGGCCGGCACGCGCGGCGGTAGGACGGACCGCGGTCACGAGTCACATGATCGATCGCGTCGCCGCTTCGCTCTCTCGCCAGGTTCTAGAAGTGCCGGTCGGCTTCAAATGGTTCGTGCCCGGCTTGCGCGAGGGCAGCCTTGGCTTTGGTGGGGAGGAGAGCGCGGGCGCCTCGTTCCTCGCGCGCGATGGCTCTACCTGGACCACCGACAAGGACGGTGTGCTCCTCTGTCTATTGGCCGCGGAGATTCTCTCCGCCAGCGGGAACGACTTGGACGAGAGCTACCGCGCCCTCGAGCGCGCGCATGGAACCTCTTTCTACGAACGCAAGGACGCACCGGCGACGCGTGCGATGCGCGAGCGCCTCCGTCGCGTTCGCGCGGAGGACTGGAGCGTCCGCGAGCTCGCCGGCGACCCGGTGAAGGCGGCGCAGACATCGGTCGCCTCCGGCGGAGACCTCGGGGGTCTCAAGGTGACGACCGACTGCGGCTGGTTTGCGGTGCGCCCGAGCGGCACGGAGGACGTTTACAAAATATATGCGGAGAGCTTTCGCTCGAAGGAGCACCTCGAGCGCATGATGCTCGAGGCCGTGAGCGGCGTCAGCGAGCTGCTGCGCGGCGTCTGAGCTTCAGGTGCGACGGCTTGCTCACGCGGCGAGCCCGCTTTGCCGGAGGAGCGGTTCGATGCTCGGCTTTCGCCCGCGAAAGTCGGTGAAGACGTCCATTGCCTCGCGGGAGCCACCCTGGGCGAGCACCGTCTCACGAAAGCGCTTGCCGGTGTCCGCGGCGAAACCGCTCTCCTCGAACGCGGCGAACGCGTCCGCCGACAAGACCTCCGCCCACTTGTAGCTGTAGTAACCCGCGGCGTATCCGCCCGCGAAGATGTGGGCAAACCCGCTGGGCATGCGGTTCCAGGCCGGCGGCTGGAGCACGCTGACCTCGGCCCGAACGCGCTCGAGCGTCTGGAGGACGCGGGCCCCCACCTTGGGGTCGTGATCGCGATGCAGGCGCAGATCGAAAAGCGCGAATTCGAGCTGGCGCACGGTAGCCAGCGCGGCCTGAAACGTCCGGCTGGCGCGAAGCTTTTCGAGTAGCGCGTCGGGCAGCGGCTCTCCGGTCTGCCAATGCCGCGCGAAGCTTCGGAGTGTGGCGCGGTCGTAGCACCAGTTCTCCATGAACTGGCTGGGAAGCTCGATGGCGTCACCCGCCACACCATGGATGCCCGAGACCGCAGCCTCATCGACTCGCGTCAAGAGATGATGCAGCCCATGACCGAACTCGTGAAATAGGGTGAGCACTTCGTCGTGCGTCAGCAGCGCCGGCTGCCCAGGGAGAGGCGGAGCGAAGTTACCGGTCAGGTACGCGACGGGCCGCTGCAGGCCAGCGGCAGTCAACCGGCGGCCCACGTATTCGTCCATCCACGCGCCGCCGCGCTTGTATTCGCGTGCATAGGGATCCAGATAAAAAAGCCCAATCGGCGTGCCGTCCGCCTCGCTCATGGCGTAAGTGGTCACGTCCGGATGCCAGGTGGCGACCCCGTCCACGCGCTGGATCGTGATGCCGTAGAGTCGCTCCACCAGGGCGAACATGCCGCTCACCACCTGGGCGGCAGGAAAATACGGGCGCAGCTCGTCCTCCGAGAAACCGAGCTTCTTTTGCTTCAGCTTTTCCGAGTAATACGCCGTGTCCCAGGGTTCGAAGTCGGACGGACCGCCTAGCTCCCGCGCAAACGACTTCAGCTCGTCGAGCTCCGCCGCCGCGCGTGGCCGCGCGCGGACATTCAGGTCGAGCAAAAAGCGCTCTACCTCCTCCGGGGACTCGGCCATTTTCGTCGCCAGCGACACCTCTGCGTAGCTCCTCATCCCGAGCAGCTGCGCCTGCTCGTGCCGCAGGGCGAGAATCTCGTCCATCAGGGGACCGTTGTCGAAACGGCCCGCCAAAGGCCCACGATCCGAAGCGCGCGTACCGTACGCCTCGTAGAGCTCGCGCCGCAGCTCGCGGTCGTCGACATAGCTGACCACCGCGTCGTAGCTCGGAAAATCGAGCGTGAGACGGAAGCCATCGAGCGACTTCGATTTCGCGTTCTCGCGTGCTGCGGCCTTGCCCTGCTCGCTCATTCCCGCGAGGAGCGCTTCGTCGGTCACGTGCTTGCTCCAGGCCTGCACGGAGTCGATGAGGTTCTCCTCGAACTTGGACCCGAGCTCGGACAGTCGCAGGGCAATTTCTTTGAAACGCGCCTTCTGCTCGGCCGGGAGCGCGACACCGGAGAGCTTGAAGTCACGGAGGGCATCATGAATGACCTTGCGACGTGCGGGTGAATACGTGGCGCTCTCTGGGCTCGCAGCGAGACGCTCGTACGCGCGGAGGAGCGCCTCGTTCTGCGACCACTCCAGCGCGTAGGCGGTGACTTTCGGCAAACACGCGTTGTACGCCGCCCTCCACTCGGCCGTGCTCGTCACGCCGAACAGGTGCGAGACCGGGCCCCACGCGCGCGACAGGCGGTCGCTCATTTCTTCGAGGGGTTCGATCAAACGCTCCCAGCGGGGAGTCCACTCCGGACGGGCCGATTCGGTCAACAACGACTGGAGGCGGGCGCGGTTTTCGGCGAGCACTGCATCGACGGCTTGCTCGGCGTGTTCCGGTCGAAGGCGGTCGAAAGGAGGAAGAGAGCCAGGGATGGCAGGGGCGAGAAGAGGGTTTTGCATATGGTTCGCGAGCTGGTCGGAGATCAGTCCGCAGACTCTAACGCGAGTTCGCGCGGCGACCACCGGGGGAGCGGAGCTCGTCCTTCATTCGCGAAAGACGAGCAGCTCCACCGAGGCCGATTCGACGCTGCTGGCGGTGGGCGGTCGCGGTTTGGTGACCACGACACGAACACTGGTTGCAGGCGTCTCCGCGAGCAGGCGTTGAACGATGTGCTTTGCGAGCGTCTCGAGGAGACGATGGCTGCGGAGGGTTCCCTCTTCGACGACGAGCGAAGCGACGCGATCGTAGTCGAGCACCTCCCGACGCTCATCGCTGCGAGGCAGCTCCGCAGGCGGCAACGAGAGCTCCACGTTCGCCACGAAATCTTGAAGGAGCTTGCGCTCGGAGGCAGAGACTCCGTGACGGCTACGAAAGCGGACACCGTCGACGCGGATGCGGTAGTCCCTGATGTGCATCGAGCCGAAGCCTAACCCGAAATTCCGCCCGAAGTGCATTCCGACGTCGCGCACACTCCTCGCCTTCGCCTTGCGCCCGGGGAAGCCAAGTCGTATTAAATACGAATCTGGCTCCAATGGTCGGTGCGCGTACGCGGACGCCACTCACTTCGTCGCCGCTTCTCGCGACCCCCCAACGCGTGTCACCGGACGGCCAATCATGAGTGTGGACGCTGATATCGCGCGCATTCGTTCGGTATTGAAAGAGGCCGACAGCTACCTAGAGCGAATACCGGCCACGCAGCCCGGCGCCGGCGAGCTCACGATGCGTCTCGCCGCGTATCGCCGAACATTGGACGATTGGCTGGTCGATCCTCCCACGGAGGACGAGGTGAGGGCGCTCGTCGAGCGCGTCACGGAAGCCAGGCGGCTGGCGGTGATGACCGCGCCAACCGTGAGCTTCCACACGCGCAAGTAACGGTCGAGTCCGGTTTCTCAATCGGGGAAGGCCAGCGCGAGACGCCGTACTGCTTCGCGCAACTCTCGTTCGTCGAGAGGAGCGAACCCGAATCGGGCGTAGGGGACGGGCTGTTCGTCGAACGCGAACCGCGCTCCGGCAACGAAGGCGACACCCTCTTCGAGAGCGCGCTGCTCCCATCGCAGGATCTTCGCGGCCGGCAAACGAACGCGTGCCCAGAGCGCCATTCCGCCGGCGGGAACGCTCACGTCCAATCGATCGCCGAACGCGGCTCTCAATAGCCGCACCAGCTCATCTCGCCGTCCCGCATAGACGCCGCGGATGCGCCGCACGTGCCGAGCCACGGTCCCGTCGTGGATCAGCTCCGCGATCGCGCGCTCTCCGATGTGGTCCCCCTGGCGGTCGACGACGAAGCGCTCCGCAGCGAGCTGCTCGATCACGGCCTGGGACGCGACGACGTAGCCCACACGCAGACCGGGGGCGAGCACCTTGGAAAGTGTCCCGATGTAGACCACGTTCCCGTGCGTGTCGGCGCTGGCGAGCGGCAGGACGGGCCGCTCCTCGTAGCGGAGCTCGTGATCGTAATCGTCTTCGATGATCGCAAGGCGTTCGCGGCGCGCGAGCTCGAGGAGCGCAACGCGCCGTCCTCGGGCCAGCGTAACCGTCGTCGGGTACTGATGGTGCGGGGTGACATAGACGGCCGCGATGCG
>JALYHV010000481.1 GCA_030776205.1 Myxococcota bacterium
GTTGTGTCGGCGGCGGACGCGTGGGTCGCCGCCCGCTTGAGCGCCTGACTGCTGCGGCCGCCGAATGGACAAGTCACCGGCCGGGCAGCCCATGCTCCTGGCGCACGGCGGCGTTGCGTGCGTCGGCGCGCTTCCATGCGGGGCGCGTGGCCAGGCGCTCCGTGTATGCAACGAACGCCGGGCGGGGCTCCACCATCTTGAAGGCGATCATGTAACGCAACGTGCCGCCGAAGATGAGGTCCGCCATCGTGAAGGTGCCGCCGAGGATGAATTCCCGGCCAGCGATTGCGTGCTCCATCGAAGCGAGCATCGCTTCGTGGGACCCCCAACCGGCGGCCGATTCCTTGAACGCCCAGCCCGAGGCCTTCGCCATCGCTCCCGGCTCGATGACGGACGGCGCGAAGAGCGACCATCGCAGGTACGTCGCGCGCTGTGGATCGTCGACTCGCGGGGCGAGCCGTCCGTACGCGTACCGATCGCCCAAGTAGAGCCCAATAGCGGCCGTTTCCGTCAACACGCTCTCGCCGTCGACGAGGATGGGCAACTTGCCCATCGGGTTGAGCGCGAGGATCTCGGGGGCCTTGTGTGCGCCGGCCGTGATGTCCACGTAACGCAGCTCGTACGGTGCGCCGACCTCTTCGAGCATCCAGACGACGTTCGCAGCGCGAGAGAAGGGGTGGTGGTAAAGAACGAGGGCCATGTGCTCTTTCGCCTTTCGGGGGGGGCGCGCAGTCTACCTCCGCAGAGGACCGCACGGGTGAGCATCACGCGCTCCTGTACTTGTCGTGGTGCCTCACCCAAGCCATCGGGAAAGCGAGCCCCTCCTCGTGGCGCCCGAGCGGCGTGAGGTCGAGGAGGTTGTACGTATTCATGATGGCATCGAGACCGCGTTTGTACGTGGAATACGTGTGGAATACCTGCCCGCGATCCGCGAGGAACGCGCTCAGTCCCGGGATTGGCGAATCGTCCACCGGCGGGCCGGCGTAGTTCACGGCTATGGCTTCGTTGCCGATGTCCTCCGGCCGGAACGAGGCTGCGAAGTCGTAATTGAAATCCGTGCCTGCCGAGGAGAGCCAGCGGAATTTCCAGCCCATGCGCTTTTTGAACGCTTCGATAGCGGCGAGCGGCGCTCGCGACACGGCGACGAGGGCGGTGTCGCGCTGCGAGAGGTGCGCGAGCGATCCATCGAAATGGTCGGCTACGTACGAACAGCCGGTGCACCCCTCCTTCCAGCCAGGCTCGAGCATGAAATGGTAGACGAGCAGCTGCGGTTTGGCCCCGAAGAGGGCGGCGAGGGTGTGTTCTCCCGAGGCGTCCACGAAGACGTATTGCTTTTCGACCCGCACCATCGGGAGCTTGCGCCTCTCGGCGGCTAGCGCATCCCGCTCGCGTGTGAACGCCTTCTCCTTTTCGAGCAGGGCTTTGCGCGCCACGGTCCACTGTTCGCGGCTGACGACGGGCTTCGAGGTGTTCATGGGGTTCTTTCCTTTCGTGTTTCGTGTTTCGTGTTTCGTGTTTCAGCGAAACGTTCGCTGTGTCTTGCGGACCGAGCGGTTGATGCGGAGCACGAGCGCGCTGACGGCCGCTCCCGCGCCGGTAGTCGAGGCGATAGTGACGACCACAGTGGTCAGACAGAGAGGGCACATGCGGCACTCCTTTTCGCGGCGCGAGCCCGTGGTGCGAGCTTCGCGTTTTCGGAAGGCTAAGCGCGCCCCGAGAGAGGCGGGAGTAACAAGGGTGGCGCGGTCCGCCGTCGGGCGTCGATCGCTCGGCGCGGCGCCGTTCGCGGACGGTTCGGCGCCACGCATAACGCGTCGCGGTCATGTCTTGTCGCGCGTCGTGACAAGGAACACCGCCGGGACAATCCTTCCGCGGATGACCCGCGAGCAGAACGAAGCTGCGCGCGCTCTCGGCGCAGGCGAAGCGCTCCGTGCGCTGTCGCTTGCGGGACGCGACGGCAGCGCGCTCGGCCTCACGCTTCGCGGCATTGCGTACGCGCAGCTCGGGGACCTCGACCTCGCGCGGCGCTCGCT
>JALYHV010000482.1 GCA_030776205.1 Myxococcota bacterium
AGCTAGCGGTCAGCCTCGCGACGCTCGATCGCCTCACTCGCGAGGGCATGCCGATCGCGGCGCACGTCGGCGATGCGCGACGCTTTGATCTTGAGGCGTGCCGGGCATGGCTCGCTGTACGCGGGAAACGTCCCACTAAAGCGCCGAAGTCTAATCGAACAATCGATCTCGGCGACGTCGAGCTCGGGGGGTCGCAATGACCGAGTCCGAGCTGTTGGCGCTCATCAGGCACCTGCACGACTTGCACGAGGCGCTGACCTATCGGCGTCTTCGTGCAGGGCGCGAAGCCTATCTCTGCGCGATTCGTCTGGTCGTGAACGCGCTGGCCGCGCGGCGGGGGGGGCGATGAGCCGCCGACCCGCGACGGTCGAGATCCTCGACGACCACGATGTCGAGCTCGCGCAGGACTGCTGCGATCTGCAGCCGTATCCGCGGACCCCAACGCCAGTTGATGCGCGCGCCGTCCGACTACTTCGCCAGCAGATGGGCGGCCAGCACCGGCCGGCGCCGCGCCAGTCGGTCCGGTCACCTCAGTCAACTGGGCGCCGCCCAATCTGCGCCAAGTTCCCTGGGCGCTGCCGGGTCTGCGGTCGCCCGCACGTCGCCGGCCGCTCGATTTACTGGGCACCTGGGATCGGCGCGGCTTGCATCTCCTGTCACGTGGGAGGGCGCAAGTGACCGTCTCGAGTCAGCAACGCCACACAAAAGCACACCGGTGCCCGGTATGCGGCGGAGCCGACGGCGACCCGCGAGGTGCCGGCAAGCGATGTGAAGGATTCACATCCGCAGACGGCCAGTGGTGTCACTGCGCTCGCGCCGAGTTCGCTGGATCCATTACCGCGAACGGAGCCGGGCTCTACGCGCACAGGATGAGCGGGCCGTGCCACTGCGGGACGACGCACGTGGAGGACTATCGCAAGGACTATCGCACCAAGGGAACGATCGAAGCTACCTACGACTACCGCAACGAGAACGGCGAACTCCTCTATCAAGCGGTTCGCTTTGCAGGCAAGCAATTCAAGCTTCGGCGCCCAGACGGCGCCGGCGCGATGGTGTGGGGATTGAACGGATCGGCGCGGACGATCTACCGGCTGCCCGAGATTGTAGAGGATGACGCCGATCGTACCGTTTACGTGGTCGAGGGCGAGAAGGACGCGGACACTCTCGCGAAGCGCGGCTTTCTCGCGACCACTAATTCTGAGGGCGCCGGCAAGTGGAATAAGTCTGCGGACGTTGCCCGAACCGCACTTCGGGATCGCGACATCGTCATCATCGCCGACGCAGATGCCCCCGGTCGTGCCCACGCTCGGCAGGTCGAGGCCAGTCTTCGCGGCGTAGCCCGCTCCCTCCGCGTCACCGAGTGTCCCGCTCCGTACAAGGACGCGACCGCGCTCCTGCAGGCGGGCGGCTCGCTCGAACAGCTCGTGCCGCTGTCGGACGAGGCGCCGATGCCGCCGGAGGCCGAGCCGGCGAACGAGAACGCTTCCGTGCAGCTCGTCCGGTGCATGACCGCGGACGAGTTTTTTACCGCCGAGTCTGCAGCCGACCTCGTTGTCCCATCGCTCGGGATATGTCCGGGGCCACCTACCGGACTGGTTGGACAGGCGTACGTGGGCAAGACGATCACGGCGCTGTCTTTCGGTATGTCCGTCGCGCTCGGGAAGGATCTGTGGGGGATATGGTCCGTCTCGCAGGGTCCATGGCTACATATGGATTACGAGCAGGGCCGGCGTCACACGAAAAATCGTATTCATCGCCTCGCGCGCGGCTTCGGAGTCTCGGACGAAGAACTGCGATCGCTCATCGCCGACGGCGCGATCCGCATCGCCGTCATGCCCGACCTGCGCCTTGGCACCGAACACGCGGTCGATCACTACAAGCGCACCTTCCAGGGCGTCCGCCTCGTTACGTGCGACTCGCTCCGCGTCATGCTTGGCGGCGTCGACGAAAACTCGTCCCAAGTGCGCAGCCTGATCAGCGTCCTGTCCGTTGCGTCGGATACAACCGGCGCCGCCGTCGGGCTCATCCACCATGGAGGTAAGACGCCTCTCGATGGCGAGCGAGCGCGAAAGGAGACGCCGCGCGGCTCGAGCGGAATTGTCGACGAGCTGCAATCGCTCTTCGTCATGACGAAGAAGAAGGGCGAGGCCGTTGCCCTCGTCACGCACGAAAAGGACCGGGAGCTCGGCGAGCCCGTCGCCGACTTCGGTCTGCGCATCGACGACGTCCCGACCGACGACGGCGACCTGAAGGGTGGGCTCCGCGTGGTCCATGTCGACCGTGACCAAGTCAAAGGAAAGGCAAGGGACGACAGCGAGGCCAAGTTCAGCCGTGTGGCGGAATCGATCCGCCAGTGCGTAGCGTCTAACCCTGGCATAGCCGGAGCAGAGACGCTTCGCAGCATGGTCGGCGGCGCCGTCGCCGACATTCGCGGGGCGCTGGCCCAGCTAATTGCCGATGGCCATGTCGTCGAGCGCCCGACGCCAGGACGAGGCCGCGGACGGCGTCTGTACCTCGCTGGCGCCGCTCCGGCAGAGGCAACATGAGCATTACCCGACTACCCGACGATTACTCGACTTCACCCGACGGCGTCGGGTTGCCCATTACTCGACTACCCGACGACTACCCTAAGGGTAGTCGGGTAATCGGGTGGGTGATTGGTTTCCGATTACCCGACGGAACGAGCGACGGAACGAGCGCCGAACCGTGCGCGGCAAAGATCCCGGAATTCGCGCGCCGAAATCCGCCACTGTTGACGCGCCGTGTCGCTCGAAGCCAACGCCTCGCGTCATCGATAAAACGCGCCGCGTCACCGCGAACGATCGCACCGTCGTGCCTAGTCCTTCGGCAACCTAAGCCGAATACCAACGAGCGTAACAGCGCGAATACAAAAGCGTTTGCGCCGAGCAGTGGCACGCGCGAAGTGGCACTAGCGCCGAATCGCGGCGGTTTGCGCGAAATCATTAGTGATTTCGGTGGCGGGCTCGCTTGGCGTCCCGTCGCCGCCGAGCCGCTCGGCTCGTGTGGCGAACACTGTTGGCAATATTGCCAGAAGTGCGTCGGCGTTCGGATCAAGCCGCAAATTTGCCACTTGTTCGGCCCTAACCGGTCCCGTTCAGCGGCATTCGCGCCCGCCTCGACCCCGCCGCTCCACGATCGCGCAGGACGCGCTTTCGAGCGACGGGCGGGCCATCATCGGTGCCTCCGAGCACCAAAGACGCGCCGGCGAGGCGCGCACGCAAGTCTTGCTCGCCCGTGCTGGTCGCGGTCGGGCGCAGTTTTTCAAACTCCCCGCAGCGGCGGCACCGCTGCGGTGTGTCGCCTGGTCCGACGACGAACGAGCACCACGCCGCCGATCTCCGGCCGGGGCGTGGGAGGACCACTTTTCCGCGACGCCGCCGCGTCGGCTCAACCGCTTACCCG
>JALYHV010000483.1 GCA_030776205.1 Myxococcota bacterium
CGTCGCCATCGTCAAGCGGCTCACCGGCGAGGCCCCGCACTTCCCGGACCGCGCGCCACCCGCGTCGTGCGTGGCGACCTCCGTTCCGGCCGCGGTGGCGACGTCGGAGAGCGCGCCTGCGGACGCCGACTGTCCACCCGGATTGGCGGGGTGTCACACCGGTGAGCGGGCGGCCTGTGCCTCGAGCGACGATTGTGTCTCGGGCCAGTCGTGTGTCGGCGGCGTCTGCCGCAGTCCGAATGAGGAAGAGGAGCGCCCCGTCGTACCCGCGAAGAAGAACTGGCTGACGCTTGCGTTCGAGCAGGACGTGATGCTCCTGCCGTCCGTGACCAACACGTGCCGGGGCGGGTCGCACTACACGTGTTTCAGCGAGAGCGGCACGTACTACGCGAACACGCCGTTGCCGGACGCGGACGACGCGGTCAACGGGGGCCTTGCGCTGTCGACGTCCCGCATCCTGGCCGGGTACGACCGGGTGATTGGCAAGCAAGTCACGATCGGCGGGCGGCTCGGCGTGGCGTTCGGGGGTGGTCCGCAGCGGCCAACGGGCGCGGCGTTCTTCCCTTTGCACATCGAGGGACGGGTCGCGTACTGGTTTGGCAAAAACGTCCTTTCGCGCAAAGGCTTTCGTTTCTTCGCCCTCGCCGCCGGCGGCGCTGCGCAGCTCGACGCCTCGGCGCCCGTCGATGTGTTCGAGGTGAGTCCCACGAACCCGACGCAGGCAAGGAACGTGAACGTGCGCGCGTGGAGAAAGAGCGGCCTCGGGTTCGGAGCGCTCGGGCTGGGCACCATGTTCGCGTTCGCGCCGAACAGCGGCGTTGTCGTCGAGCTGAAGGCCGTCGAGACCTTTCCGACGACGGCCACCGCGTTCAGCATCCAGCTCGGTTATTCGTACGGCCTCTGATGCGCGCAACCGCTCGCAAGACGACGCCGCGCATTCCAGACCTCGACCGCGGTCGCAGTGCATGCTAGCTCCGCGCCCCGAGCCACCACATGCAGACGACCGACATCCGCAAGGGCATCAAGATTCAAATCGACGGCGTGCCGTTCGCAGTCGTCGAGCACACCTTCGTCAAGCCCGGCAAAGGTCAGGCATTCACCCGCGCCCGCATCAAAAACTTGGCGACCGGCGCGGTCATCGAGCGCACCTGGAAGTCGGGTGAGTCGGTCGAGCTCGCCGATATCGAGACGCGCAAGATGTCCTACTCATGGGACGAGGGCGACAGCCTTGTGTTCATGGACACGAACACCGGCGATCAGATTCAGGTCATGAAGGACAAGGTCGGCGACGAGGTCCGGTTCGTGAGCGAGGGGCTGGACTGCGAGGTCACCATCTACAATGGCAATCCCATAGGCATCGAGCTCCCACCCAGCGTCGTCCTCCAGGTCACAGAGAGCGAGCCCGGAATCAAGGGGGACACGGCGAGTGGGGCGACGAAGCCGGCCAAGGTCTCCACTGGGGCCGTCGTCAACGTCCCACTCTTCATCAAAGAGGGGGAATGGGTGAAAGTCGATACGCGAACGGGCGACTATCTGGAGCGCGTCAATAAGTAAAGCCGAGGCAGAACGTTCGGCTGTCACTGCGCTTCGCGTCTCGACCGGACGGTCGATGTGCGGCCGTGGACGCCCCGCGCCCTTGCACGGCTCGCCGGAGAAGGGCATGATGCGCCTCACGAGGCTCGCCAAGCACGACCTCGCGGAGAACTGTCATGGAATGGACCGCGCCGTCGTACGCAGAAGTCAAAATGGACGCCGAGATCGGCTCGTATCAGCAGGACGAGGGCGAGGATCGCGAGCCCATCGTGGAGCAGTCGGCGGAGACGGTCGCGGCGGCCTAACGGGCTCCTGGCTCAGCTAGAGCGTCGTCATCGAAGTCTACGGCAATAAGACGGGTCTTGCCCCGTCGGCTCTTCGCGCCCTCGAGCGGCTCTACCGCCGGCGGGTTCCGGTCGACGACATCACGACGTCTGAGCTGACGCGTTCGCTCGCGGCGGCGTCGCTCGAGGTAAGACGCCAGGTCGGGGTCCTCGTTCACCGTTCGGGGGTGGTCGACTACGTGGTGGTCGGTGACGCCACGAAGCTGATGCTCCCGGATATCGGCCGTTTGCGTGCAGCGGAGGGGCGATTCCGCGGCTTGCGCCTTGTTCATACGCATTTGCGCGGCGAGCCGCTGACGCACGACGACCTCGTCGACTTGGTGAGGCTCCGTCTCGATCTCGTGGCGGCGATTCAGATCACGCAGGGCGGAGAGCCTCGCTCGCTGGTCTACGCGTACAACGTCCCGGCGGAGGACGGAGCCGCGCCGTATTGCATGGTAGGGCCATTGCCCATCGGGCAGGCGCACCTCGACGTGGGGCGCTTGATGACCGGGCTCGAGACCGAGTTCGCCCGCCGGGCGCGCGCGCGCGTCGTAGGAGCAAAAGACGGCCGGGCCATTCTCCTGCACGTCGGCGAGAAATCGCGCGGGGCCGCCGCGGGGCGCGAGGCGGAGGACAGCATGCGGGAGCTCCGAGCGCTCTCGCTATCGGCGGGAACAGAGGTAGTCGACAGCATCGTGCAGCTGCGCGACCGGCTGGACCCCAAGCACGTGATGGGCAAAGGCAAGCTCGAAGAGGTCGTCGTGCGAGCCATCGATCTCGACGCGAGCGTGCTCGTCTTCGATCGCGAGCTCACACCGGCGCAGGCCAGCGCCGTGGCGAAACAGACCGACCTGAAGGTGATCGATCGAACGCAGTTGATTCTCGACATCTTTGCCCAGCGCGCTGAGAGCCGAGACGGAAAGCTGCAAGTCGAGCTCGCGCAGCTCAAGTACGCCATGCCTCGGCTGTCGCTCAAGGACGACAGCCTTTCGCGGTTGACGGGCGGTATCGGCGGTCGCGGTCCGGGTGAAACCAAGCTGGAGATCGGACGGCGGCGAGCCAAAGACCGAGTCACGCACCTGGAGCGACAGCTGAAAGAGCTCAGCAAGCGTCGAGAGCAGCGCCGGCGCAAGCGCTCGCGGGTGGGCGTACCTACGGTCGCCATCGTCGGCTACACGAATGCCGGCAAGAGCACGCTCCTCAATACGCTGACGGGCGCGTCCGTGATCGCCGAAGACAAGCTCTTTGCGACGCTCGATACGCGCTCCCGAACGCTACGCTGCGGATGGGCAGGCTGGGGGGAGCGCGAGGTGGTGATCACCGATACCGTCGGATTCATCCGGAATTTGCCGAAGGACCTGTTCGCCGCGTTCCGCGCTACTTTCGAGGAGGCAGCGGACGCCGATCTGTTGCTGCAGGTCGTCGATGCGAGCGATAGCGCCCGCGACGAACACATCCGAACCGTAACCGCCTTGCTCGAGCAGCTCGATTTGCTCGAGATCCCGCGCGTGCTGGTGTTCACGAAGATCGATCTCATTTCGGCCGCGGAGCTGCGGCTGCTCGAACGCTCGCAACCGCAGGCGGTGGCGGTCGACGCGACGCAACGCGAATCGACCCGCCAGTTGATCGAGCGCATCGCGCGCGACCTCGCCAAGAAGTGGGATCAGAGCGCGAAGGGCCCTGGGGTCCAGCCGCCGGCCGCGCGCGCGGACACCGAGGAAGAGCGCGTTTGCGATGAATCGGCAGCCGTCAGTGGCTTGACGACGGTAGACGAAATGTTGCGCGCTGCTGGAAAGCGCGTTCGGTTGCGCTCAGGCATTTGAGCGCCCGGGGCCGGCGATCGCACGAGGGCGCCGCCGGGTTCCTCTCTGCCCATATGGCGCAGGGCGGCAGCAACCGAACGAACCGAGCGGCCGATTGCCGTATAGGATTGAGCGTACCCATGCGTTGCGTGACGGTCGGCTGTCTCCTCCTGATGCTGGGCGGTTGCGGCGGAGCATTGGCCGACGGGCGAGCCGACTTTGCGAAAGGCCGTTATCCTGAAGCCAAGCAGACCTTCGCGTCACTCGATTACGCCAGCCTCCGCTGGGACGACGCGCACCGCGCCGAGTACGCCCTCTACCGCGGCCTGACGGAGGCAGCACTCGGCGACCGTCCTCGCGCGGCGGTGTGGCTTCGCGAGGCAAAGGCAATAGAGGACGCGCGCCCAGGCTCGTTGTCTCGTCAAGACGCGCACCGCCTGAAGCTCGGGCTCGAGACGAATGACATGGAGTAGTCTCGCCGAAGCAGCGCTCCAGTCCGCGAAAGGTCGGCGGTTCGGAGCGCAAGGTGATGAACCCTCATGCGAGTCGTTTTTCTTCTCGAGGCTCTTCCCCGAAGCGCCCCCCATGCTAATCCGCACGCGTGAGCACGAATGATGACACGCAGCACCCGGGCCGGGTCGTCGTCGCGACGCACGGGCACTGCTTCGACGGCTTGTGCTCCGCGGTCATGTTCACGCGCCTCTACCGCCATGTGTTCCCGCACGAGGACGCGTCGTTCACCTACCACGCGGCGGGTTACGGTCCCGGTCAGAACGGGGTCGATCCCAAGTTGCTCGACGGCGACGTCAACGCCATCTTGGATTTCCGTTTCAGCGCTCTGCCCGGCCTGAGCTGGTATTTCGATCACCACGTAAGCGCCTTCGTCGGCGCTGCCGATCGCGCGTTTTACGAGCGTGCCGCTGCGGCGGGGGAAGAGCGCGGCGAGCGCCGAATGTTTCACGACGGCGCGTACTCGAGCGCGACGCGACTCATCGCCGACATCGGGCGCGAGCGGTTCGGCCTCGACCCTGCGCCCACGCGAGAGCTCGTGCGCTGGGCCGACATGATCGACAGTGCGGCGTTTCCCAGCGCGAAGATGGCGGTCGAGCGGGTCCACCCCGTGCTGCAGCTGATGACCGTCGTCGAGCATTACGGAGACGACGCCTTTTTGGGGAAGATGGTCCCGCGGCTCTTGCAAACGCCGCTCGAGGAAGTCGCCCGCTCCACCGAAGTCGCGCGTGCCTACGAACCGCTCGGAAAGGCGCACGAGGCGTTCATCGAGCTCGTCGCGCGCCGAGCGGAGCGCCTCGGTGACGTGGTGCTCGTGGACGTCAGCGACGAGCTCATCGAAGTCGCCGGGAAGTTCGTGACGTACGCGCTCTATCCGGAGAGCGCCTACTCGGTCGTCCTCAGCCGCTCCAAAAACAAGTGCAAGATCAGCATCGGGTACAACCCGTGGTCTCCGGAGCGTCGGCGGCACAACATTGCCGCCATTTGCGAGCGCCATGGCGGGGGCGGTCATCCGGTGGTCGGCGCCATATCGCTTCCTCCCGACAGGCTGGACGAAGCCAAGGCGCTCGCGCGCGCGATCACCGAGGAGCTCCGAGAGCGGGGGCCTTGAGCCGCTGGGCCGTTGCCCCTCTCGTCGTCGGTCATCGCGGGGGGCGGGGCGAGGGCTGGCCACGTGAGAATACGCTTTCGGCGTTCGAGCTTGCCGGCGAGCAAGGCGCGCGCGCGGTCGAGCTCGACGTCCGGACATGCGCCGAGGGAGAGGTCGTGGTCTTTCACGATCCGACGTTGGCTCGCGCGACCGACGGCCGT
The DNA here is from genome assembly GCA_030776205.1 of Myxococcota bacterium. Lineage (GTDB taxonomy): Bacteria > Myxococcota_A > Polyangia > Polyangiales > Polyangiaceae > Palsa-1150. The sequence goes on from JALYHV010000483.1 coordinate 5,483, forward strand.
GACACGCGGCGAGTCTGCGATGTACCGCTCGGCGACCTGCGCACGCTCGACGTGCCCACTCTCGAGGAAGTGCTCCGTTGGGCTAAAGCGAACGGAATCGCGGTGAACGTCGAAATGAAGCACGACGTTCCGGCGCGCCACCGCCGCTTCGTCAGCAACGTTTCGCAGGCGGTGCGGGGTAGCGGTGCAGACGTCCTCTTCTCGTCGTTCGACCCGTCCTTGCTCGCATCGGCGGCGTTCTACGCCCCCGCCGTCCCTCGCGCCCTCCTCGTGCATTCCGGCCAGGCCCGTTGGGGCAACGCGATTCAGGAGCTCGCGCGACCTCCGCTCGTAACGGCGCTGCACCTCCAGCGGACGCAGGTGGACCCGCGCACGGTCGTGAAGTCATTGGGAAGAGGGCTGCGCCTTGGGGCCTGGACGGTAAACGATCCGGGTGAGGCGGTTAGGTTTGCGCGCTTGGGGGTCGCCACCATCATCACCGATGCGCCCGGCGCCATCGCGCACGCCCTCACTCGCAGGTGACCCGCTCCACCTGCGCACCGGGGGGCGGAGCTTGCTCGAACGAGCCCTCGGGCAGGGGGGGGTTCCACGTCGCCTGCTCGTACTGAAAGCGCACGTCCGCGTCGGGACTGCTGACCTCGAGGTGAATCTTCCGCGGTATCTCCGCATTGCATGACGGCCCGCTAGGAGGCAACGGGGGAGCGAGGTTGTCCGGGTCCACGCGCGGTCCCGCCGTGGGTATCTCTTCGTGGTCTCGCAGCTCGGCGTGGTAGAGGACGAAGCCTTGCTGCGCGACACGCACGTCGAGCACGCGCATTCTCTGCTGCTCCCATGGCTTGTTCCAGTCATCGGGCCGGGGCGCGACGTGGATCTCTTCGCTGGCGTCGCGGCTACTCGGGATGACCAACACCCAATAGCCGCGCGCGCTCCAGGACATCGCGCCTGCCTCCGGGGAGTGCCGCAGCACCGGCGCTTCGCCGCGGAGCAAGTCCACGAGGACGTGACTCGGGACCGGCACACCGGTCAGGCGCGCCAGGTTGCAGGGACTCGCCGGGCCAACGTAGAAGCGCTTCTCCCGCAGGTCTGCCAAGGCGAAGCGCGAGCCGTCGCTCGTCAGCGTCGCGAGCGCGACGCCGAATGGGCTGACCACGTCCATCCGGATCTGGGCCGGGCGCGCGGCAAAGAGCAACACGTCGCCCCGGACGCGTCCGTGCTCACCGAAATGGTCAAGCTTGGCGGTGCCTTGCACGCCATTGCTGCATGCGAATGTGGAGTGCATGCGGCTCAGCACCGCGCGCGCGTTCGGCGGCGAAGAGGGGGGCGGCGCGATGCGCGCGCAGGCACACTGAAGGACCGCGGCCCATGCGGCGAAAACGAGGCAAGGCGGCTGAAAATTAGGGCGCATGCCGTTGCGACGTTACCAGCCCCTGCACGCGAGACGTCACCGAAGCGCTCTCTGGCCCGACGCCGCGGCGGGCAAGAGACCGCGGGCGATCGCTTCGGCTATGCCTTTCTGGATGACGGCGAGCGCTTCAGGACCGACACCCAAGCTCTCCGCCTCGGCAGCGGTCGCCCAACGGGCATCGACCGCGTCGTCTCCCGCGCACGGAACCGCATCGCCGTGGACTGGCTGAAGCAGGTATTCGTGAATCGCGTAACCAAAGCCTTCGCCCCGCAGGGTGACGACGTCGAGCGCAGCCACGACGCGGGTCAGCACGCTCGTCTCCTCGCGGATTTCCCGGACCACTGCGGCCTCGAGCGCTTCTTCCGGCTCGACCCGCCCGCCCGGCAGAGTCCACCTGCCTGCCAGGGGTGCGCGGCGCCGTTGGACGAGCAGGCAGCGCGCGCCTACGTCCACTACGACGGCGCCGACGGCGGTGATCAATCGGCCGCCTTGCGAGAGCATCACCACACGGGCCAGTCTACTAGGCGGCAGCCCCGCTTTCCGAGTCGCACGTGACCAGCACCCCTGACGAGCAGGACACCGCGAAAGCCATGCTGGGCCTGGGTCTTTGCCGCGCGCTCGAAGACGACTGGCGCGACACGCTCGACAGCGTCGCAGCCGAGCGTGGTTGGCCTACCAGCCGCGAGGTCGCCAGGCTCGCTAGGTGCGTTGCCGCCCTCTCGGCCGCGTACAACGACCCGAAGCGCGCGCGGGCAGACGTGCACGCTTTCGGGGCGGCGCGGCTCGGCTTCGCGTTCGCGCGGGACGTGCCAAAGGGGGCCGCTGCAGCCCGGGAGCTGATAGCCAGTGGCGCTCTTCCGTTCGACAAACCCCTCAGCGTGCTCGACTGGGGGGCTGGCCTGGGGG